>CAZPUH010000309.1:0-27291 GCA_964589215.1 uncultured Myxococcales bacterium
CGGCGCCGGCTTCCAGCTCGACGCTGCGTTTTTCCAGCTGGTCGGCCTGCGCGGAGAGGCCGCGCTTGCGGCACACGGCGGCCAGGGCGCGCGCGACCTCGGGGGCGCTGGTCAGCTTCGCCAGCTCGGTGTCCATCGGCTCCGCGATGGACAGGGCGCGCTTCCAGCAGTCGACGGCCGCCGTCTCCAGCCGCGCCTCCAGCGTGAGCTGGCCGGCCATTCGCCAGCACTCGATCGCCAGCGGGCCGATCCCGGCCTTCTCGGCGTGCTTGCCGGCCGTGGCGTAGTGACCGGCGGCCTCGGCGGGCAGGCGATCGACCGCGTCCAGCATGCCCAGCGCCAGCTCGGTCTGGGCGATCAGATCGTCGAACGCCCTCGTCACGGCCAGGTCGCGCGCCTTCGTGTACGCCTCCCGCGCAGGGCGCCGCTGTCCCGCCGCCAGCAGGTACCCACCCAGGATCGTGACGTTCAGGATCTGCTCCCGCGGCATCTCCATCTCGGCGCACAGCGCCGCCGCGCGCGCCTGCAGAGCGACGGCGTCGGCGTTGCGCTTTTGCCGCAGCGCCAGGGCCGCGCCGAGCAGCAGCTTCTTCAGCGCGTCGCCCCCGCCGTTGACGAACTTCGGCGACAATCCGGCCGCGCGCAGCTGTTCGTCGGTCGCGGGCGCCGGGTCGTTCAGCCGCGGCGGCGCCGCCACGTCCGGCATGGCGCCCGGCGCGCGCCAGCGGCGCTGGACGGGCAGCGCGACGGGCGGGTCCGACACCGACGCCACGCCGCTGGCCGCCAGATCGTCCTGCTGCTGGTTCTCGTCGACGATACACTCGCACGCCAGCGCGCGCGGCCCCAGCGCGCGGACCAGGTCGGCGGCCGCCGCGCCGTCCGCCTCGACGACGATCCAACGGACGTGACCGAGCTGCGGCGACGCGACCAGCGCCGACAGCTCGTGCCGGAAGACCAGCGGATCTTCGACCCGCACGGGCGCCAGCAGAACCACCACGCCCTCCAGCGGAGCGCCCAGCGTCCTGCCCATCTCGTAGAGAACGCCGCTGAACCCACGCGCGCTCTCCTCGGCCGCGGCCGCGCCGGGCGCCAGCGGGCGCACCACGATTCCGGCCGGCGCGACGGCCTCGATCTGGGCGGCGTGCTGCTCGACCAGCCGCTGCACGCGCGCCGCCCATCCGCGGTCCGCGCCGGCGAACGGTTCGTCGAATCGATGAAACAGGGCGCGGTTGTCGGCGTGGTGTTCCAGCGCCATCAACAGATCGACCGCCGCGCCGCGCATCGTGGCGTCCGTTCGCACGTGAAGCAGGCGAATCTCGGCCGCCCGCGCGAACCAGGCGCCCTCCTCGTGAAGGCGCCGCAGCGGCGCCGCCATCGACTCCATCAGCGGTCCTCCGGAATGGCCAGCACGGCTTCGGCCACGTGGACCGCGGCGTCGCCGGTGATGCGCGGCGATTGCCCCAGCGATTTGACCTGCGCCTGGCGCCGGCACTGCGGGCAGGCGGTGAGCTCGACGCGCACTGCCCCGGACTGTCCGCGGGCGGACTCGACGGCGCGCGCGAGGGCCCGCGCGTCGCCCGCCGCCCCCGCCTGCAAGATCGCCTCCGCGGCGACCTGTGACGTGGACAGGCCACGCCGCACCAGCGACGCGCCACACCCGGAGCAGACGGTCGAGAATGACAGGTAGAGGGCAGCGAGGCCGACGGGGATCGCAATCAACGCGCGGAGCGCCGTGGCCCCGTGGCCGTGACCCCCGGGTCGAAAGTAGGTGACGCTCGTGTAGACGCCGAACGCCAGCACCGCCAGGCCGATCAGCAGCCCAACCTTCGAGACGTCGAGGCGCGGGAACGGCGAGCCGCTCATGGTCGACCGATCAATTGATCAAGCGGCATCGACTGGCTCCATGGCTCCTGGGTACTATACCGATCGTCGACCCCAGCACACCACGCCGGAGCGGCCGTGATGAAACGCTGCCCGGCGCGGGAATTCCCGGCCGGCCCGCGGAAAATGCCGGTCCCCGAGCCGGGCGTAAGGAGACGTGTGCTCAAAACGAGCCCGGGAGCTGGGCTTCGATCCGCGCGAATAGCGCTCCATTACAAAAATGACATCCGGACGTAAGCATCCGGAAGGGTGGCGCCCACAACCTCCTCGTAACGATTCGCAACGAGGAGATGAAGATGCTCAAGCCCAACCGCGCCACCCCGCCCAGCTTCGACCTTTTCCAGACGCCGCCTCCGCGGCGGCCCGCCGCGCCGGACGTGGACGCGATCGAGCAGGCCGTCCAGCAGCGGGGTGCTTGGGTGCCCGATTTGCGCGAGCAGGTCGGCCGGGTCGTCGTCGGGCAGACGGCGCTGGTCGACCGGCTGCTGGTGGCGCTGCTCACCGGCGGTCACGTGCTGCTGGAGGGCGTGCCGGGCCTCGCGAAGACGCTGTCGCTGAAGACGGTGGCTCAGGCGGTCGGCGCGCGGTTCCAGCGCATCCAGTTCACGCCCGACATGCTGCCGTCGGACATCGTCGGCACGCTGATCTACGACCCGCAGCGCGGCGGCTTCGAGACCAAGCTGGGCCCGGTCTTCGCGAACCTCGTGCTCGCCGACGAGATCAACCGCGCGCCGGCCAAGGTGCAGAGCGCGCTGCTGGAGGCCATGCAGGAACGGCAGGTCACGCTGGGTGAAGGGACGCACCCGCTGCCGTCCCCGTTTCTGGTGATGGCGACCCAGAACCCGATCGAGCACGAAGGGACTTACACGCTGCCGGAGGCGCAGCTCGACCGGTTCCTGCTGAAGGTCAACGTCGATTACCCGACGCCGGACGAGGAGCTGGTGATCCTGGACGCGATGGCGCGCAGCGCCCCCATTCAGGGCGTCACGCCGGTCGTCTCGGCCGAAGCGATCCTGGACGCGCGGCGGGTCGTGGATGCGATCTACGTCGACGAGCGCATCAAGCGCTACATCGTCTCGCTGGTCGTCGCGACCCGGAACCCGGCGTCGGCGGGGCTGGATTACGCGCGCCTGATCCGGTTCGGCGCCTCGCCGCGCGCGACCATCGGTATCGCTCTGGCCGCGCGCGCCTGGGCGTTCTTGCAAGGGCGCGGCTACGTGACCCCGCAGGACGTCAAGACCGTCGCGCCGGACGTGCTGCGGCACCGCATCGGGATGACCTACGAAGCCGAGGCGGAGCAGACCAGCGCCGACGCCGTCGTGGCGGGCATCCTGGACCAGGTCGCCATCCCCTGACGCGAGGGAGCAGGTCATGAACGACATCGGCTTTAGCGGCGGCGGCGACCGTGAGCGCCTGCGCCGCATCCTGGAGCAGGTACGGCGGATCGAGATTCGCAGCCGGCGCCTCGTCGACGACACGCTGGCCGGCCACTACCGGTCGGTGTTCCGCGGGCGCGGGCTGGACTTCGACAGCGTCCGCGAGTACGTGCCCGGCGACGACGTCCGCGCCATCGACTGGAACGTGACCGCGCGGGTGCCGGGGCGCGCCTTCGTGAAGCAGTTCCACGAAGAGCGCGAGCTCACCGTCTGGCTTCTGGTCGACGTGTCCGCGTCCGGCGAGTTCGGCTCCAGCGACGTCACCAAGCGCGCGCTGGCCGCCGAGCTGGCCTGCGTCCTGGCGCTGGCGGCGGTCCGCAACGACGACAAGGTCGGCCTGATCATGTTCAGCGACCGGATCGAGGTGCGCGTGCCGCCGGCGCGCGGGCGGGCCCACGCGATGCGCGTCGTGCGCGAGATCCTCACCTGCCGTCCGCCCGGGCGGGGGACCGATCTGGCGGCGGCCGTCGATCTGGCGGGCCGCCTCGCGCGGCGGCGCGCGGTCATGTTCCTGGTGTCCGACTTCGAGCTGCCGGAGGACAGCGGCGCCGCGCAGGCCGCGCTCGAGCGCGCGCTTCGCCCCGTCGCCGCGCGCCATGACGTCATCGCGGTCGAAGTGCGAGACCCGCACGAGCAGGCTCTGCCCGATCTGGGATTGGTGTCGCTGGAAGACGCGGAGACGGGCCAGGTGGTCCTGGTCGACACGGGCCGGCGGCGGACGCGACAGAGGTTCGCCGAGCGCGCCGAGGCGCGGCGGGCGGACACGCACCGCCGCCTGCGGCAGCTGTCGGTGGAGATCCTCCCGCTCGAAACGTCCCGCCCCTACGAACGCGCGCTGCTCGCGTTCTTCGACGCGCGCGAAAGGAGACGAGCATCATGAGGTTCAGACTTCTGGTCGGGCTGCTGGCGGCCGCGCCGCTGGCGATGGTTCTGGGATTCGCGCCGGCCCGCGGCGCCACACCCGTGGCAGGCGACATCCGCGACATCCACGGGCCCATCGCTCGACCGAGCGAGCACCCGCGCTGGTGGGCGGTAGGCGCGGGCGCGGCCGTGGCCGTGACGGCGGCCGGCGTGGCGCTGTGGCCGCGGCGCCGGCGACGGAGGCTGCCGCCCGACGTCCGCGCTCTGCACGCGCTGGCGCGGCAGCGCGCCTTGCTGGCCGGGCACCCGCGCGACTTCGCGATCGCCGTCTCCGAGACCGTGCGCGCATACCTGGAAGAGGCGTTCGGCGTTCACGCGCCGCGCCGCACGACCGAGGAGCTGCTGGCCGATCTGATTCGACAGAAGGGGCCGCTCACGGCGTACCAGTTCGAGCTGACCGAGTTCCTGCGGCAGTGCGATCTGGCGAAGTTCGCCGGAGCTGCGCTGTCGCAGGCGCGAATGGTCGCCATGCTCGACAGCGCCGAGGCGCTGGTGAAGGCGACGGCCGCGCCCGTCGCGGCGCCATCGCCCGTGGCCCCCCTGGCGGGGGTGGCGTGATGACCTTCGCCCACCCGCACCTCTTGTGGCTGCTGCTGGTGCTGCCCGTGCTGGCGCTGCTGCGCGCGCGCCGCGGACCGCGCCCGGCCATCCGGTACGCCAGCGTCGCGGTCGCGCAGGCCGTTGGCCGCACGGCGCGCGCCCGGGCTGGCCGCTGGCTTCCGTACGTCCGGCTGCCCGCCGCCGCGCTGCTGATCGTGGCGCTGGCGCGACCGCAGATCAGCCACGCCAGCACCAAGGTGACCGCCAGCGGCGTCGACATGATGCTGGCGCTGGACGTTTCGGGGTCGATGCAGGCGCTGGACTTGCGCCTCGACGGCGCGCGTGCCGATCGACTGAAGGTGGTCAAGTCGGTCGTGACCAAGTTCATCGACGCGCGCCCCAACGACCGCATGGGCATCGTCGCGTTCGCGGGCCGCCCGTACCTGGTCAGCCCGCTGACGCTGGACCACGACTGGCTGCAGAAGAACCTGGACCGGGTGGCGATCGGAAGCGTCGAGGACGGAACCGCCATCGGTTCGGCGCTGGCGGCGTCCGTCAACCGGCTGCGGCAAAGCGACGCCAAATCCAAGGTGGTCGTGCTGCTCACCGACGGCGTCAACAACGCCGGGTCGGTGTCACCGGCGCTGGCGGCGCAAGCCGCGGCCGCGGTCGGCGTGCGCGTGTACACGATCGCCGTCGGGGCCGAGGGGCGCGCGCCCATCCCGGTCGTAGACGACGCGGGCCGCCGGCGGATCGTGATGGGGCAGGTCGAGGTGGACGAGCAGACGCTCCGCGGAATCGCGCAGGCCACGGGCGGCGCCTTCTATCGCGCGACGGACACGGATTCCTTGCAGGCCATCTACGCCCGCATCGACGCGCTGGAGAAGACCACCCGCTCGGTGAATCACTTCGAGCACCGGCAAGAGCGGTTTGCCTGGGCGGCGATCCCGGCGCTGGCGCTGCTGCTGGCCGAGGTCGGTCTGGGCCTGACGGCGCTGCGGCGCGTTCCCTGAGGAAGGAGAGACGAGATGCACGTTCAATTCGCCGAACCGCGCTGGCTGTGGGCCGGCGCGCTCGCCTGCTTGGCGCTGGCCGCGCTGTTCGTGCGCGCGGCGCGCCAGCGGACGCGCGCCGTGAAAGCGCTGGCGGGGGCGCGGCCCGTCACGTCGGTGAGCCTGGTCCGGCGGCGGCTGAAGGAGGCGCTGGCGTTGCTGGGGACGGCGGCGCTGTTCGTCGCGCTGGCGCGCCCGCTGGCGGGGTTCCGCTGGGAGGAGACGCGCCGCGAGGGGATCGATCTGATGTTCGCCGTCGACACCTCGAAGAGCATGCTGGCCACGGACCTGCGGCCCGACCGTCTGACGCGGGCGAAGCTGGCCGTGCGGGACCTCGTGCGCGAGCTTCCGGGCGAGCGGTTCGGGCTGATCGCGTTCGCGGGCGACGCGTTCGTGCAGGCGCCCATGACGACGGACGAGGCCGTGTTCGTCGAGTCGCTGGACGCCCTGGACACCTCCGCCATCCCGCGGGGCGGCACCGACGTCGCCGCGGCGATCCGGACGGCGACCGCCGCGATGGCGTCGGAGCCCGACCGCCGCAAGGTGCTGGTGCTGCTCAGCGACGGCGAGGATCTCGCGGGCGAGGCCCGGGCGGCGGCCGTCGAGGCGGGGCGGCACGGGTTGACGATCTACACGGTCGGGGTCGGAACGGCGGCCGGAGAGACGATCGCCGCGCGCGACGAGGCCGGGCAGCCGGTGCGCTCGCGCCTCGACGAGCAGACGCTGGACGCGGTCGCGCGCGCTACGGGCGGCGCGTACGTGGCGCTGGGACCGTCCGGGCGCGGGCTGGAGACCCTGTATCGGACGAGGCTCGCGCAGCTGCCGCGGACGACGACGGCCGAACGGTCGCACAAGGTCTACACGGAACGGTTCGACATCCCGCTGGCCGTCGCGCTGGCGTGCTGGCTGGCCGAGCTGGCGATCGGCGAGCGGCGCCGCGGACGCTGGAGGGCGGCGGTCGCGGCGGCGGCGCTGCTGGCGTGCATGACCGGCGGGCGCGCGCGGGCTGAATCGGCCCCGGACGTGAGCGCGTACAACGCCGGCACGGGCGCCTACCGGCAGCGCGACTACAAGGCGGCGCAGCAACGGTTCGAAGCGGCCACGCGCGTCGGCGACCTGGGCCTGCAGAAGAACGCCTACTACGACCTCGGAAACGCGCGGTATCGGCTTGGCGAGGCGGCGCAGAAGCAGGATCCCGCCTCGACCATCGCGTCGTGGAAGGCGGCCGTGGCAGCGTACGACGGCGCGCTGGCGCTGGACCGCGGCGACGCAGACGCGCGCTTCAACCGCGATCTGGTGGCACGGAAGCTGGCGGCCCTCGAGGAACAACAGAAGCAGCAGCAGAAGCAACGCCAGCAGCAACAGCAGCAGAAGCAAGACCAGAAGCAGGGACAGTCGCAGAAGGACCAAGCTTCGCGACAACCGCAACAGGGACAGGGACAGCAGCAGGGGTCGCCCCAGCAGCAGCAAAACGAGCAGGGCCAGGCTCAGCAGCAAGGCGGTAACCCGCAGCCGCAACCCGGAAAACAGCAGGCGCAGGGCGGCGCCGGGCAGCCGCAAGGCGGAGGCCACGGCAGCCAGCCGCAAGGCCAGGCCGGGCAACAACCCGGGGCGGCGCAACAGCAACAACCGCAGCCTGGACGAGAGCCGCGACAGGGCCAACAGGCGTCGCAATCGTCCGGGACCGGGGAGCCCAAACCCGATCGAGCGCAACCGCCGGAGGCGGCGCCCCGCGGCGCCTCGACGCCGACGACGGCAGCCAATGACGACGATCGCACGCCGGGCGCTGCCGGTCAGCGCCCGGACCAGACGGCCAACCGATCCCAGGGAACCCGCCGACAGCCCGGCGCGCTGTCGTGGGGCGAGGCCAACCAGCTGCTCGACTCGTTGGACGGCCAGATGCAGCGGCTGCCGATGACCGCGTTCGGCAAACGACCGTCGGCCGGAAACGACCAGCCGACAAAGGATTGGTGAAGCATGAACAACGCAAGAGGAAGCAGAATCGCGACGGGACTGGCCGCTCTGGCGGCGCTGCTGGTGCTGCCGTCCGGCGCCTTCGCGCAGGTGCCGGCCGCGTCCAACGCGCGACGCCGCGCTCCCGTACGGGCGGCGCTGCGCGTCCAGCTGCCGAACGAGGCGCGCGCGTTGGTCGTCGGCCAGGCGGTGCCCGTGACCATTCGCGCCGAGTTCCTGGGCGGCACCGGCGTGACCCTGAACGGCGTCCCGCGCCTGGCGTCCGACGGGTTCACGCTGGCAGGCGTCTCCGACAAGCCCCGCCAGACCGAGGTTCGCCGCGACGGACTGCCGTACACCGAGCTCACCTGGACCGGCCTGCTGACGGCGATCCAGGCCGGCGCGGCGCCGCCCGCGATCGAGCTGCCCGTCGAGCTGAGCTACCGCGAACCGATCGCGGCGCCGCCCCCACCGGACAATCCGGGCGACCAGGACGACGACCAAGCGGCCAATCCGTTCGCGTCGATGTTCGCGGGTACACCGTTCGCGTCCGACCCGTTCTTCGCGCAGGTGATGAAGGGCGACCCGTTCTCGAACTTCTTCCAGGATTTCGGCGGAGCGGTCCGGCAGCGCGACGTGACGCTTCGAGACCAGCTGGCGCGCCTGACCGTCGCCGCGCCGCCCACACCCACGCCCGCCAGGTACGGCGGCGCGGTGGGGACCTTCCACGCGGCCAGCAGCCTGTCGGCGGCCCCGTTTCGCGTGGGCGAGCCGCTGACCCTGACCCTGCGCGTGGACGGAAGGGGCAGCTTCGATCGGCTCGCCACCCCCGGGGTGCCGGCCAGCGACGATCTGTCGACCTACCCGCCCAGCGCGTCGTTCACCGCGGGCAACGAGCCCGGCGCCGGCACGAAGGTCTTCACGCAGACGCTGGTCCCGCGGAAGGCGGGGTCGCTGGAGATCCCCGCGGTGACGCTGGTGACCTTCGATCCGCAGCGCCACCGCTACGTCACGCAGCGAACGCGCCCGCTCTCAGTCACGATCGCGCCGGCCGCCGACGCGCAGCCGGAGCCGACGGCGGCCGCAACGGCGCCGGACCGGCCGGCGCGCGCGGCCGACAGCCCGGCCTCGATCGACGACACAGCCAGATCGCTCATCCCCGCCATCCGGCAGCCTTGGTTCTGGTGGGTGGCAGCGGCGCTCGTCGCTGCGGGCCTGCTCGCGTCGCTGCTCGGCAGCGCCGTGGTGCGCGGCGGCGCTGCCCGCGCGCTCGGTCGCCTCGATCGCCGGCGTCGGCTCGCTCGGACGCGCCGGCGCATGGACGCGGCGGTGGCTGCCGGCGATCCGACCGCGCTGTTCGGCGCCGCGCGCGACGGACTACAAGCCTGCCTCGCGCAGGCCTGGTCGATGCCGCCGGCCGCGATCTCGGCCGCCGACGTGAGCCGCCGGCTGGGGGACAAAGGACAGGGCGTGCGCGAGATTTTCGAACGCGCCGACGCGTGCGCGTACGGCCGATCGGGGCGACCGGCGCCGCAGGATTTGCAACGATGGCGCGACGTCGCCGCGCGCGAGCTGGACGCTTTGAAGGAGGTCGCGTGATGGCCAAGCGAAGAGTTCTTCTGTGGGCCGCCTGTGGCGCGCTGGGCGCCGTCTTCGCGGGCGGTGGGCGCGCGGCCCTGGCGGCGCCGATGACCTCGGCGGGCGCGCTGGTCCAGCGGGCCGATCGCGAGCTGGCCGCCCACCCGGGTCAGGCGATCCTGGATTACGAGCGGGCGCGGCTGCTGGCCCCGCGGGCGCAGCCGGTGCGGGAGGGGCTCGCGCGGGCCCGTGCCGCCGCCGGCCTGCCCGCCGAGAACGAGGGTCTCGCCGCGCGCCTCCTGCACGCGTTGAGCCCCGACGAGTGGAGCCGGCTCGCGCTGGGCGCCCTGGCCCTGGCGGCGCTGGCGGTGGTCGCGCGCCCCTGGTGGCGGCGGTTCGCGCTTCCGTGGGCCGCGACGGCGCTGGTCGTCGCGCTGGGCGCCGGGGCAGCCGCCTGGCACACCGCGCCCCGGCGCAGCGACGCCGTCGTGGTCGGCGCCGGCACGGTCGCGCGCGTCGCCCCGTTCGACGCCGCGGAGGCCGCCTTTGTCGCGCCGGAGGGCTCGCCGGTGACCGTCGAGTCCCACCATCAGGGCTACACCCGGATCCGGAGCGACCGCGGCGCCGGCTGGGTGCCCAGCTCAGCCGTGGAGCCGGTGCTTCCCCGTCGTGAGGCGGCCGAGCCGTGGCTACTGTGATCGGTGGACATGCGGCTTCTGCTCGTCGAGGACGATGAGAAGATCGGCGCCTTCGTCAAGAAGGGGCTGAATCAGGAGGGGCATGCGCTCGACTGGGTGCGCGCGGGCGACGAGGGGCTGGCGGCGCTGCGCACCAGCCCCTACGACGCCGCGGTCGTCGACATCATGCTGCCGGCGCTGAACGGGCTGGACCTGATTCGCGCCGCGCGCGCCAGCCGCGTCAGCACGCCCGTCATCGTCCTGTCGGCGCGCGACGCCGTCGGGGACCGGGTGGCCGGCCTCGAGGCGGGCGCCGACGATTACCTCACGAAGCCGTTCTCGTTCGCCGAGCTGGTCGCGCGCCTGAACGCGCTGGTGCGGCGGGCGCAGACCCAGCCCGCCGTCACGAAGCTCTCGTACGGCGGCGTCACGCTGGACCTGCTCTCGCGGCGGGTCGAACGGGACGGTGTCGCGATCGCGTTACAGCCCAAGGAGCTGGCGCTGCTGGAGTACTTCCTGCGCAACCCCGAGCGCGTGCTCAGCAAGACGATGATCCTGCAGCAGATCTGGGACTACGCGTTCGACCCGCAGACCAACGTCGTCGACGTGCTGGTCTCGCGGCTGCGCAGCAAGCTGGATCGCGACTTCGCCCATCCCCTCATCAAGACCCTGCGGGGCGTCGGGTATGTCCTCCGACGGGACTGACGCGGCGGCGGATCGGCGCGCGTTCGCGCGGCTGACCGTCCGGCTCAACATGTGGTACGCGGCGGTCGTGCTGCTCGGGTTGGCCGGGGTGACGACGGTGGCGGCGACCATGCTCCGCCGGGCGATGGCGGAGGACCGGCGCACCGCCGTCGCGGCGCGCCTGGTCCGGCATCAGGTCGTGCTGGAACGCATCGGGTTGCCCGGCTACGAGCAAGCCCTGTCGGGTGCCGCCGCGCTGGAGGGGGAGCCTGGGCCGGTGCGCGTCCGGGACCGCGCCGGGCGGACCGTGTTCCAGCGCGGGCAGGTCGGGGCAACCATGGTCGCGGCGTCGACGGGAGACCTGCGCGTCGAGATCGACGGGCCCGGCCCGGCCGCGGCGGGCGAAGCGCGCCATCTGGTCGCGTCACTGGCGGTGATGGCGATCGGGTTTCTGCTGCTGGCCGTGGGGGGCGGCGTGTGGCTGACTCGGTCGGCGCTGCGCCCGGTGGCGGCGCTGACCGAAAGCAACCGCCGGCTGGTGCGCGGGATGCGCGAGGCGCTGGACAACGTCGCGCACGACCTGCGCACACCGCTGTCGCGCGTGCGGGGGCTGGCCGAAGTGGCGCTGAACAGCTCGGATCCGAACGGTCTGCGCGAGGCGCTGGCCGATTGCATCGAGGAGTCCGATCGCGCGCTGGTGATGTTGCGGACGCTGATGGACATCTCGGAGGCGGAGGCGGGGATCATGCGGCTGGACCTGCAGCCCACGGATCTGACGCAGCTGGCGCGCGACACCGTCGCGCTGTACGCCGACGTCGCCGAGGACGCCGGCGTGCGGCTGTCGCTGACCAGCGCCGACCCGGTGGCGGTGGTCGCGGACGGGACGCGGCTCCGGCAGGCGTTCGCGAATCTGGTCGACAATGCGGTGAAGTACACGCCGCGGGGCGGGCGCGTGGACGTGTCGGTCGTTGCGACGGCCGATCGAGCGACCTTCCGCGTCCGGGACACGGGCCGCGGCATCCCGGCTGACGCCCTGCCGCGCATCTGGGACCGGCTGTACCGGGTCGATTCGAGCCGCTCCCAACGGGGGCTGGGACTCGGCCTCAGCCTCGTGCGGGCGATCGCGCTCGCCCACGACGGGACCGTCTCGGTGCGCAGCGAGCCCGGGCAGGGGTCCGGGTTCTCGCTCAGCCTCCCGCGCCGGCGGGCGTGAACGGCGGGGCGCACATTTACGGAAGCTCCCTAGCAGACGCGCGCCGGCGGCAGTGATACACGATGCGAATGGGGAGTGTGGCGGCGGCCATCCAGGTGCTGGTCGTGGAGGATGACGGGGAGCTTCGCGAGGAGCTGTGCGACCTGCTCACGTTCGAGGGGTACCAGCCGATCAGCTGCCGTGACGGCCGGAGCGCCTGGGCCCAACTGTCGAGCGGCCTGCGCCCCGGCGTCATCGTGACCGACCTGGGTCTCCCCGGCTTGAGCGGCCGCGAGCTGGTGATGCTCGTTCGCCAGCAGGCCTGGGGCCGCCAGATGCCCGTCCTGCTGCTGTCCGCCTGGGAAGGCGCTTCCCGCTTCGATATCGCCGCCGACATGGTGCTGGCCAAAAGCGTAGATCCGGAGACGTTCGCCCGCGCCGTGGACCGGCTGTCCCAGCGCGACGCCCAGCTGCGGGACGTCGCGGGCGCGGCGCGGCGCCCGCCCAAGCAAGCGGCGGCCGCGGAAGAAGCAGCGCTGATGAACGAGGCGAAGCTGCGGCGGCACCGATGACCCGCACGGACCGCGCGCGCTACACCCTGAAAGCGCCCGCCAACATGTCGGCGACGGCCCGCGCAGCACGCACTTCGTCGACGAACATGGTCGCGTCCCTCAAGAGCTGCTCGTTGAGCGCATGCACCACCTCCAGCTTCCGATTCATGTCGGCCCACATGATGGACATGAGGCCAAGCTGTTGAGCGCTGAGCCAGAGCAGCGAGCAGCCGTCACACCGATTGAAGGCAACGATCCCAGCCGAGCAGTAGTCGTCGACGGTCATCTCCCGCGCGCAGCGCGGGCACGCGGAGGAGGTCACGACCGCCGCCCGAGCCTTCACGGTCAGCGCCGCCGACGTGCCGCCGGCAATCCGGCGCGCCGTGATCTCGAGGAGAGGCGACAAGAACCTCTGCTCGACCGCCAGATGAACGCACGTCCGACAGACCTCGACTGGCGCCTCACCAACGGTATGCGCGACGAGCAAATGACGGCAGTTCGGGCAGGGCGACGGCGCGCGGTCGTCAGGAACGTCGATGGTCATGTGTCACCTCGCAGATCGTACGGTCCAATTCCGACGAGGGTAGGCCGCCGCGACCATCGCCCACGCCGTAACGACCAGGCACAGCACTCCCCGACGACAAAGACGCTCGACATCAGACTATCCGACATGGCAGTTCGACGTCAGGGCCTGCTCCCAGCCATCAGCAGCGGCGCAAGCGCCGTCAACGATAGTTGGGACTTCTGTTCCACGTCCCCGCCTCCGGGCTGTCGGGGGCATACAGCCGCAACTCTCGCGCGGGTGGAAACCCTGTGGGAATCGATCCGTCGGCCATGTGGATCTCCAGCGAGGTCAATCGGCCATCGCCCACGTGCAGTTGGACGTGGACGTTTCGTCCTTGCTCGTCCACGTATTCCCCTGCGCTGGCGATCTTGAACCTGACCGCCGCCCTGGGGCCATTACCAGGAGCGAACTCGACGCACCCGTCGTGATCCAGAGGCCGTCCGGCGGCTTGGGCAAGCTGCAGCCGCAATTCATCGCGTCCGGGGAACTCTGGCTCGAGAAGTGTCTCCAATACCTCGCGCTCCGCGTCGGTCAGAAGACGGAAGCCATCGTCTGCACGGTCGATCATGGTCCCGGCTCAGTGGTGATGAGGTCTGGGAAGGTGTTCATGATCGCGTGAGTGATGGAATCGACCATTCCGCCCAGAAGTTGGGCCGCCTGTCGAACCACGAGCGGATCGTCGATGTCAGGATTGATGGGTGGTAGGCCCCCGATGATGCTGAGGACGCGCTCCGCAAGCTCGCGACTCGGAAACGCAGTCAGGCGCTTGGCCGGCATGACCTTCACGGCGCCACCCCGGGCTACAGCATCCGCCGCGCGAGCGAGCCTGGCAACATCCTCACGAAACTCCTGCAACGCGGGCTCGCTGGCCACAAACTCGTCGAGCCGTCGAAATACATCGGCCATCTGGTCCAACATTCTCAGGCTCACACGATCGCGGGTGCACTTTACCGCTTCGGGAACAAGGAGATCAGTGGCGGATATCGATCGACGAACGTCGCTCCAAGAACAGAACCATTTCGTCCGTGTCCCACCGCCCGGCGCCGACCTGTCGAAAACAGATGCGACCGTCAGCCGCGATCACGAACGTCGCGGGCACGGCGGGTTCGACAAAGCACTGTGGCATCTCGCTCGACATGCTGAATGCCGGAATCTTTAGACGAGACTTCGACAGAACACGCCGGCACCCCCAAACACCCAGTAACGTCGCCGTTCGTCCGGTTTTCGGACGTGGCCGTCCAGTCGGACGCCCTCGCCGACGTTCAATCCCTCGAAACTACCCCCGATCCTGGATCGATTTTACCAGGAGGTCGTCCCCCGCACTTTGCCTGACTCCCGCGTGATGTCAGCTACGTTCCCCTGGTTCGGTTCTCCTTGGGTCCCCTCCGCAAACGTCGCCGACGTGCATTCTCGATCTGGGTGAGGCGCGCGGATGCACCGCTCTCCCCGTGCTCGACGGCGCGAAGCGCCCACTTTCTAGCGAGCGAGAATTGCCCCCGCCTGAGGTAATGGTACGCCAAGTAATCCATCGCCGCCGAGTCATGACCTGCCAGGCTTCTCAGTGAGCGGACGCCCACAGACTCGTCTCTACGAACACCTCGGCCTTCTAATACGCGTACGGCAAGGACAAACTTTGCATCTCGGTCGCCGCTCGCTGCGGCCTTTTGGTACCACCGTAGCGCCTGCTTTGGATCCGGCGCGACGCCATCGCCGGCGTCGTAGGCTGAAGCGACGAAGTAGAACGCCAGCGGAAAGCCTCCGTCCGCAGCGCTTAGGTACCAGCGCGTTGCCTCCCGGGCATTGCGGGTTACTCCCCATCCCTCATCATAAAGTCGGCCCAACAGGAAGGAGGCTGACGTTTCGCCCTCTCGGGCCGCGCTCTTGAGAGCGATAATGATGTCACGCGATCGAGGCGTCACTGTCACACTTCTACTCTATTGAGAAGTAACGGGGGCGGACATTTTCCCGATCATTTATCGAAGTTCCTGTCTGGTGGAGGGGGGCAGTCTCTCCATTTACCGCCCCCCGGACCCGGATATTTCTTCTGCCATTGCCCGTTAGAGAGTTGTCTGAACTTGTCCTTCTTTAGGTTCTTATTGCTCTTCTCCCAGTTTCGCTCACCTTTACCCCGACCGCCGCCCCCCCCGCCCCCTACGCTCATGGCGACGCACCACTGAAACATCGGTGACACGTCTGGCGCGTCAATAGCTCCGAGCAATCCTTCTACGAAGTAGATGTCGCAGATAGCCGCATAAGCAACTACGGTGAATGCCGAGGTGTACACGACGGCCGTGGCGACGCCGGAAAGGACAAGGGCGTACTCGATGGCGTATCCAGTTCGATCCCAATTATTTATCGGATCCGCCCCGGCGTATTGGTATCGGTTGAATGACAACGGCGATTCAGGATCGCCGGGCGCCAGATCGATCGTGCGGAAACGCCCTGTCGTTTCGTCGTAATGTCGTGCCCGCAGGTTGATCAGGCCAAAGTCCGGATCAAGTTCCTCCCCTGCGAAGAACCGAGTGCTGACCGTCGACCCTGTCCGCCCGATGAGGTTTCCCCAGGCGTCGTACGCGTACGTGTCGGTGACGACGCCTGTCGCGTCACTCACAAAGGCGACGTTCCCATGGGCATCGTAGCCGTAGAAGCTGGTTCCCGCGGCGCCACTCCCGTTCCGCGATTGGCTGACGAGCGTGGTTCCGTACGTGTACCGGACCTGCACCGCCCCGCCGGCCACCTCGTCGAGCACCTGCAGGTACCCCGTCGGGTTCAGCTCGTCGACGAGATACTTCGTCGTAACACCAGCCGCCGTCTTCGCGACCCGGTCACCGTCGCCGTTGTAAATGACTAGCACGGCACCGCCGTCCTTCGACACGAGCCGATTCTCGAAGTCGTACGCGTAGGTGTGCCCGCCTGAGCTGGTGGTGTTCCCGTTCAGGTCGTAGCTGTCGGTCGTCAGCTCGTCGTTTCCGTCGTACGAAAATGACTGCGGTCCGAGAGCGCTGAGCGTCGACGTCCGTGACAAGCGGTTTCCCGCCGGATCCAGCGCGTAGATCAACGAACCGTTGCCGGTCGGGTCCCCCGTGATCGTCTCGCTGCTGAGTCGCGAAGCGGCGTCGTAGCCGTAGGCCGCTTCCCGCCCGCTGATCTCCGTGGCCGTCTCCCTCTGTCCGCGCGCGCTGTAGGTGTACGCCCAGCTTGCCAGCGCGGGCGCCGCCCCTTTCTTCCACACCATCGACAGCACGCGGTCCAACGAATCGTAGGCGTACGTCACCCCAACGCCGTTCGGCTGCGCCAGTGTCGACGGCCGTCCCGTCGGGGTGTACGCGGCCGTGGTCATTCCGCCCAGCCGGTTGTCGGTGACGGATGCCAGCTGATTGGCGGCGTCCCAGGCGTAGGAGACCGACGTGCCGTTTGCGTTTGACGAATCGATGCTCGCCACGTTGCCGCTCGGATCGTAGGTGTACGTCAGCGTGCCTTCGGGTGTCGCCTTCGTCAGGAGCCGGTCGCGCGTGTCGTAGGTGTATGTCGTGGTCCCACTGGCGTCGGACATCGAGGCGCGGGTGCCGTTCGGGTTCACGACGTAGGTGACCGTCGGCTCGCCGAGGCTCGGGTCGGGGATCTTGCTCGCCAGGCGATCCTGGCGGTCGTAGGTGTACGTGGTGGTCTTGCCGCGGAAGTCGGTGTGGGTCGACGCGTCGTTATCGACGGTGTAGGTGAAGGTCTCGGTCATGCCGAGGGGGAGCGTGCGGCTGGTCTTCCGATTGTTCAGATCGTACGCGTACGTCGTGGTGTGGTTGTTCGCGTCGGTAACGGAGCTCAGGTTGCCGTCGGCGTCGTACGCGTACTGCGTGACGTGCGTGAGCGGGTCGGTCACGGACGTGAGCTGACCCTCGGCGTCGTACCCGTAGGTCGTCGTCGCGCCGGTCTGGTCCGTCGAGTCCGTCCGCCGGCCGAGCACATCATACGTGTCGTGTGTTGCCGTGCCGTCCGCGTAGTCGGTCTCGATCTGGTGTCCGCGCAGATCGTAGACGTACGTCGTCGTGTGCCCCGCCGCGTCGGTCACGGAGGTTCGGCGGCCCATGCCGTCGTAGGCCGTGGTGGTCGTGCGGTTCAGCGGGTCGGTGACGGTGGTCAGACGGTCCGTGCAGTCGCAGCCGGCCTCGTAGCCGTACGTCGTGGTGTGGCCGCGCTCGTCGGTCTTCGACGACAGGCGCCCGATCTCGTCGAACGTCTGGGTCGTGAACGTGCCGTCGGCGAACGTCGTCTTGGTGAGCTGGCCGGCCAGGTCGTACGTGTAGCTGGTGGTGTGGCCGGCTTCGTCGGTGTGCGCGAGGAGGTTCCCGCGGAAGTCGCGCGTGTCGGTCGTGAAGCTTCCGTCGTTGTTCGTCGTCTTGGTGAGGTGGTCGAGCGCGTCGTACGCGAAGAACTGCGGCTTCTGCGTGTCGCCCGTGACGTCGACGACGTTGCCGTCGCTGTCGCGGTGATAGACGCGCCTGAGACCCAGCGGATTCTCGACGGACAGCACGTCGCCGAAGTCGTTGTAGCCATAGAAGGTCCTGCCACCGCGCGCATTGAAGCTGGCGGTTCTTCGTCCGAGGCCGTCGTACTGCTGCGTCGTCACCCGACCCAGGCGATCGACCCGGCCGGTCAGGTTTCCACCGGCGTCATAGGTCATCGTGACGATGCCGCCCGCGCTGTCCGTGACCGTGATGGGCAGCCCCGACTCCGTCGACGTGAACGTGGCGAGAACGCCCAGGCTGTCCGACATCTTCGTCGGCCGGCCGTTCTGGTCGTACGTAATGGTCGTCGTGTTTCCGACCGGA
Organism: uncultured Myxococcales bacterium; assembly: GCA_964589215.1. GTDB lineage: Bacteria > Myxococcota_A > Polyangia > Fen-1088 > Fen-1088 > JADGRB01. The sequence continues at coordinate 17,857 of CAZPUH010000309.1, forward strand.
TTCGTCGTCGTGAGCGGCTCCGAGAACGCGTCGTACGTCGTGGTGGTCTTCTCGCCCCGCGCGTTCGTGAGGGAGGTCTGGTTTCCGTTGGTGTCGTAGGTGTACGTCGTCGTCTCGTTCAGCGCGTTCGTGCGGCTGGTCTCGTTGCGGTTGGCGTCGTACACATGCGTGGTCCGGTGACCCAGCTGGTCGACGTGCGACAGCACGAGGCCGCGGTCGTCGAACGTGTCGGTGACGACGCCCGTGTCCGGATACGTCGTCGTGGTCTTGTGGTTCGGCAGGTCGTAGGCGTACGACGTAACGTTCCCCAGCGCGTCCGTGTCGGTCAGCAAGCGGCCGTCGGGGTCGTAGGTCGACGTTCGCGCGGGGTTGCCGTTGAAGTTGATGGTCTTCGTCAGCAGATGGGTCGGATCGTACTGGTACTGCATCGTCACCGGGCCCGCGTTCCGCTGCGGAGCGACGAAGTTCTTCAGGTTACCGGCCGTGTCGTACTCGTAGGTGTACGTCTCGTGCGTGGTACCGCCGTTCAGCGCCTGGAACGGCGGGGTGGTCATCTGCGTGATGCGCCCCTGCCCGTCACGTACGAACTGCACGGTCAGCCCGCTCACATTGCTGATGATTCCGTTGGCCGCAAAGGTCAGCGTGTTCCCCGAAGCAGACCGGCGTTCCGCCCGCGTAGGGGTTGTACTCGATCAACGAGCACGCGTCCGAGGTCGGCATCGTCAGGGTCACGTTGTGCGCGGGGTCGACCTGCAGGGTTTCGAAACTCGCGCCAAGCGGCTACTTATCGAGCGTTTCTACCGTTGCTGCCGCGCGCTCGCGTGCTTTGCCGCTGCATTCCTCCCAGGCAATGACGGGCGCCGGTTACGAAACCGTTCGTCGCACGGCGCGGGCACGGCTCCGTTACTGGATCCCTTGCGCGCGCAGGATGATCTCCTTTATGGCGCATGAGATACCGTCGGTGGACGGAACGGGGGCGGCGACGTAGTCGTTCTGGCCGCGCATGGTCAGCTTGCAGTCGGCGGCGTCGGCGGAGGCGAAGGTGATGGTCGTGTCCGTGAAGACGACGGGGGAGATGGGCGCAGCGGAGTATTCCTCGATGACGAAGTAGGACAGGTTTTGCGCCTGGTTCATCATGTCGATGCTGTACGTGACGGATTGGCCGGTTTGTTTATCGGCGATTGTTTGCGTCCAAACGGTGCCGGCCAACGTCATGTCGATGTTCAATTCGTCGCCGACCGCAACGTTCATGATGGGGCCGCCCTGACAACCGGTGTAGCCGGTGTCGTTACCGAAGGTGTTGACGTACTGACCCGAGATCCACCACGTCGAATAGGCGCGCGGCTGTTTGCCGGGCGCGCAAGAAGAACCCCAGGTCAGGACCGGCTGCAGGACGCCGTTGTTGATCGGGTCGAAGTTGGCGCCGTTCGGTTGCAGGCCCGGCCACAAGAACAGCGTGCCCGTGGCGGGCGGCTCTGGTGGGACCACGAGCGTGGTCTGCAGCCGCGTGATCTGATTCTTCGCGTTCGCCGTGAAGAGGACGGTGCCGTAGCCCGTGACGCGTCCGCCGGGCGCCTCCGGTCCGAGGCCGCCCGTGCCACCGGTGCTCGACCGACCCGCGCCGCCTGATCCACCGCCGCCACCGCCACCCCGCCCTCCGCCGCTGGACCGACCACCGGCGCCCGCCTGACCGCCGCCGCCCGCCGTCCCCCCAGCGACGCCGCCAGTCCCGCGACCTCCGTGCCCGCCCGCGGCGCCGCCGCTCCCGGCGACACCGCCCGATCCGGGCACGCCGGCGAGGCCGGCCGTTCCCCCACGTCCCGCCACCGCGCCCGCGCCGCCCGTCGCCGGACTCCCCGCCGCTCCGCCCGTGCCCCCCTCGGGTTGCCCAGAGCCGCCGGAGCCACAACCCGCCACGAACGCGGCGCAGCACAGGATGACCAGCCAGGAAGCGCGACGAAGGCGAGAGCTCATCTCCATGGAAGTGGCCCCTCGCACCCTCCCGGGCTCACTCAAATCAGGCGGCGTCTTTCCGGGCCGCGACCAGGAAGTTCAGGATGTCGGCCCGCCCGTCCGGTTCCGCGCTCCGCGGCACGCCATCGGGTGAGTGGCCCCGGCGACTCGGCGCTCGTCCGGACTCGCCTCGACGCCAAACGGCCGCATGCTGTCGGCAGGGAGGGCGCGGATGCCGACGTGGCTGGCGGCTGGGCTTTGGGGGTTGCTTGCGGGCGGGGCCCTGGTCATCGGGGCAGCGCTGAGCTTCTTCGTGCGCGTCCCCAGGTCGCTGATCGCCGGCGTCATGGCCTTCGGCGCTGGCGTGTTGATCTCGGCGCTGTCGTTCGACTTGATGGACGAGGCGTACCACCGCGGCGGATTCACGGCGACTGCCGTCGGCTTCATCGCGGGCGCGGCAGTTTACACGCTGGCGAACGCCATTCTCGATCGCCACGGCGCGAAGCATCGAAAGCGCTCGGGGCCCCAGCATCCGTCCGAGCAGCAGGCCCCCGGGAGCGGCCTGGCCATCGCCGTGGGCGCGCTGCTGGACGGCATCCCGGAGTCGATTGTCCTGGGCGTGACGATGATCGCCGGCGGCGCCATCAGCATCGCGGCGCTGGCGGCGGTGTTTCTGTCCAACGTGCCCGAAGGTCTCTCCAGCGCGGCGGGCATGAAGGGCGCCGGCCGCTCGCCCGCCTACATCTTCGGCGTGTGGATCGGCATCGCCGTCATCTCGGCCGTGGCGGCGCTGCTCGGGTTCGTCGTCTTTCGCCACTTCTCGCCGGCGGTCATCTCGGCCACCACCGCCGTCGCGGCGGGCGCGATCCTGGCCATGATCGCCGACACGATGATCCCCGAAGCTTTCGAGGAGACGCGAACCACCGCCGGCCTGGTGACGGTGGTCGGCTTCCTGGCCGCGTTCGCGCTGACCAAGCTCGGCGGGTGAACGCGGCGACATGCGCTGATGACCTAGTTCCGAGATCCGGAGAGCTCGAGGGCAACGCCGCGCATTTCACGGCGTTCCCACCAGCGCCGCGTTGACAGCGCGGTGTCTGGGGCGAAGGCTTGGGGCATGTTCACGCCCCCGATCGCCAGCGACGCTCTCTTCCACCGCAAGGCCCTGTTGCCGGTCATCAACCCCGACCAGCCGGGCACTGACCTGCCGCATCCGGCGCCGCGCGCGCCGCGCATCTTCGCCGACTCGGCGACGCGCGCCGACATCGAGCCGCTGTTTCGCGCCGGGATCATCAACGGCATCACGACCAACCCCAGCCTGCTGAAGAAGGCCGGCGCCAAGTCGTGGGACCAGGCGAAGGGGATCATGCGGGACCTGTGCGCGCTGCTGCACCCGCACCCCGTGTCGCTGGAGCTGACCGAGACGCGCGAAGAAGAGATGGTCAAGCAGGCCAGCGAGCTCTCCGAGCTGGGCGACAACTCGGTCATCAAGGTGCCGATCGGCGGCTACCGCGCGCTGGACCCGAAGGCGGACCCGTTCACGGGGCTCAAGGTGATCCGCCGCCTCTGGCAGAAGGGCATCAAGGTGAACACGACGCTGGTGTTCAACACGACGCAGGCGCTGTGGGCCGCCAACGCGGGCGCCGCCTACGTGAGCCCGTTCCTGGGCCGGCTGGCCGACTACGCGGCCAAGAACGATCAGCCCGATCGCGCGCCCGGCAACTCGCTCTACTGGGTCGAGGACACGAAGAAGGGCGCGCCGCCCGCGGGCGAGCCGGTCACGCACAACACGGAGTACGTGGCGTCGGGCGGACCGCTCAAGGACGCCGGCGCGCGACTCATCTTCGAGATCGCCGCCGTGTTCGCGAACTATCGCATCACGACCGAGATCCTGGCGGCCAGCATCCGCAACCCCGTTCAGCTGACGGAGTGCCTGCTGGCGGGCGCCGACATTCTGACCGTGCCCGCGCCCGTGCTCTCGACGGTCGCCGATCACCCGCTGTCCGACGCCGGCATGAAGGCCTTCGCGCAGGACGCGACCGCGTTTGGCAAATGACGCGCGGATGAATCCGGCCGCGCGGTAAACTGCGGCGATGGGAGCAGCCCCTCGCACGCTGAACCTGAAAGCCGCGCCCTGGAAGATCGCGAACCTGGCGGCGCTGAAACGCGACGGGCGCCTCCATCTGCCGGACCTGCAGCGCGGGTTCGTGTGGTCGGCGGACCGCGTGCGCGCGCTCTACGACTCGCTCTACCGATCGTACCCCGTCGGGGCGCTGCTGCTCTGGGAGCCGAAGTGGCAGGGTGAGGCCCCGTTCTCGACGCGCGGGTGGGACATCTGCCCGCCCGACGAGCTCACGTCGCGCGGCGCGCCCGAGCCGCCCCGCCCGGTCGTGCCCGGGTCGCTGTTCGTGCTGGACGGACAGCAGCGGTTGACTTCGATCTTCCGGCTGGTGTTTCGCAGCCGCATCCGCGACAAGACGACGCCCGATCCGGACTTGCTGGTGGCGCTGTCGCCGCGCGACGAGTGGGTCGAGAACCCGTTTCACCTGCGGTCGAAGCCGCTCTACCGCCGCATGCGCGAGGGGCTGCTGGTGCCGGCGGAAGTGCTGTTCGAGGGGATCCGCGGCGGGAACGAGAGCCTGGCGGTGCAGCGCGCGCTGGGCGAATGGCTGACCACCGGGGACGAGCTGTTCTTCGAGGCGCTGGACCGCGCCAACGCAATCCGCACGTCGATCCTGCAGGCCGAGGTGATCGCCTACGAGATCGACGCCGACGCCAACGACGACAACGTCATCGAGATCTTCGCGCGCCTCAACCAGCAGGGCGTCCGCCTGCGGCCGGGAGATCTGGCCGCCGCGCGCTTGACCGGTCAGATGGCGAACTTTCGCACACGCGCGCGCGAGGTGCTGCTGATGAAGGAGCTGCGCGGGTTCTCCGCGCCGGAAGGGGTCGAGGAAGGCAGCCGCAGCGGCGCGTTCGTCGATACCGACCTCTTGATCCGCGCGGCGCTGTTCCTGGGCGGCGGCGGCGTCCGCTATCGCGACGCCGAGAAGCGCAAGGTGCAGGCCAACTACCAGAACATCGAAGCCAACTGGGACGCCGCGGTGGCAGGCTTCAAGAGCGCGGTGGCGCTGTTTCGGAACGCCGGCGTCCCCAGCGGCGAGTGGCTGCCCTATCGCTACCTGCTGTTCCCGCCCGCGATCGCGGTGGCGCGCGGGCAGGCGCTGGACGAACGCTGGACGGGGTGGGCGCTGGCCGCCAGTCTCTGGCGCCACTACGCGGGCGAGGTCGACACCAAGCTGGCCAAGGACGCGTCGCTGGCCGAGCGCGGCGACATCGACGGGCTCATCGAGCACGTCAAGCTGCGCGCGAAGCGCCCCGAGAGCGCGGTGCCCGACGACGACGACGTCTTGCACAACATCGTCAGCGACAGCGCCGTGCTGTTCGCGCTGCTGGCGTACTTCTCGCGCGTGAACGCGCACTCGTTCCCCAGCGGCAAGCTGCTGGGCGGCGCGCAGGAGCCGCTGGAGGTGCACCAGATCTTCCCGCGCACCAGCATCGATCGCTATCCCGGGCGCGACAACGAATACGTCCCCGATCGCCTGGGCAACCTGACCCTGCTGGCGCGTTCCGACAGCGAGCACATCGGGGAGACCGCCCCCGACGTGTATTTGAACATCGTCGACGCCGGCGATCGGGCCGTGCACCTGATCCCGGAGCAGCCCGCTCTGTGGTCGATCGGCCGCTATCAGTCCTTCTGCGAGCAACGCGAACGGGCGCTGGCCGCGATGCTGCGCGATCTGCTCTACAGCTACCGCGTCGCCTGATTTGGCCGCATTTTTGCGGCAGTGGCGTAGCGAACCGGCGCGCCCACCGCGAGATCCGAAACCTACGTTCCTTTCAACACCGCGCGCCCTGGACCCGAATTGCCGAGGGCGCGGGCAATCACAAAGGACGAGGTCGATATGAAGAACCAGCGGAAAAGACTGATGACGGGTATTGCGGCGCTCGCGATGGGCGCGCTCGTGGCGGCGGCCAGCCCCGCCTTCGCGGCCGATACGGCCGTGGATTCCACGTCGGTGAACAGCGACATGGGCGGCTCCCACCCGTCGGTGACGGAGACGACCCACGCGACCGTGACGGTCACGAAGATCAACAAGACGACGCGTCACTTGACGGTCAAGAAGCCGGACGGGAGCAAGCAGACCTTCCAGGTTCCGTCGGAGATCGCGATGTTCGACAAGCTCAAGGTCGGTGACAAGGTCGACGTCGACTACGGCGAGCGGGTCGCGCTGGACGTTCTCCCGGTGGGCAGCAAGCCGACGGCGTCGGAAGCGGTGGCCACCGGCCCGGGCATGGCCGGCCGCACCGCCAAGGTCTCGGCGGAGATCGTGGGCATCGACCCCACGACCAATCACATCACGTTCAAGGGCCCGGACGGGGACGTCGAGACGGTGGCCGTCCAGGACCCGACCCTGCGCCAGAAGCTGCCCAGCCTGCAGCCGGGCCAGGTCGTTCAGCTCACCTTCACGCAGGCGATCGTCAGCTCGATCCAGCCGCACGACTCGAAGAAGTAATCGCGCGCCGGCGGCGCCGCGGTTCGTTCTGGAACTGCGGCGCACCGCCCGCGAACGGACACCAATCGGTCACGACCTCGCGTCCGAACTGTGACGGTCGTCTTGTCCGTGCCGTGCCACCTTGCCGGCGGCGCTGGGCATCAGCCAGCGCCCCACTTTGAAAAGGAGCGAGGCATGGCAATTCGGATGTCTTTGAGCGGGAGAAAAATTCTGGTGGGCGCGGCGCTGCTCGGCGGCGCGGCGCTGGCCGGCGTGACGGCGCGGCCGACGAAGGCGCAGGCGAACGGTTGGGACCACGGCCGCGATCGCGACGGAGACCGCGACCACGACCGCGATCACGAGCCTGACCGATACAGCATCGCGCTGTGGGGCGACATGCCTTACAACGCCCTCGGCAAGCAGCAGTACCCGGCACTTCTCGCGTCGGTCAACGCCTCGGACATCGAGTTCTCGGTCTTCGACGGCGATCTGAAGGCGGGCGGCGACGGGCCCTGCACCGACGAGAACGTCTACACCCCGGCGCTGAAGGCCTTCGCGTCGCTGAAGCAGCCGATGATCTGGCTGCCCGGCGACAACGACTGGACGGACTGCTGGGGGCGCTACGGCGCCGGGACCAGCCTGCCGGGCGCCGACGACCCGATCGAACGCCTCAATCACGAGCGGGCGCTGTTCACGTCGACGCCGTACAGCCTGGGCCAGCACAAGCTGCGGCTGACGCGGCAATCCAGCGAGGGCGGCGCCTACGCCATCTACTCCGAGAACGTCCGCTGGAAGCTGGGGCCGGTGGTTTACATCGGGCTCGACGTTCAGGGCTCGAACGACAACTACCCGTACGCGGGCGTCGACGGCGAAACCCGTTCACAGACGGAGATCGACCGGCAGCGCGCGGAGGAGGTCGCGCGCAAAGCGGCCGACATCGCCTGGCTGAACGAAGGCTTCGCCTACGCCAAGCAGGTTCATGCGGCCGGCGTGATGGTGGTCTTCCAGGCAGACCTGAACTTCAACAACGAGCAGCACCTGGCGGACACGCGGTCCTACGACGCGTTTCCCGATTACATCGCGGCGCTCAAGGCCGCCACGCTGGCCTTCCCCGGCCAGGTGGTGCTGGTCCACGGCGACTCGCACTACTTCAAGCTCGACAAGCCCCTCAACACCGATCAGGGCGGCATCGTGGGCAACTTCACGCGCCTCGAGACGTTCGGGTCGCGCAACACGCACTGGGTGAAGGCCACGATCGACGTTCGCAACCCGAACCTGTTCACGTTCGAACCGCAGATCGTGCCCGCGAACCTCGACTGATCGACGCGTCAGATCCCGCCGGCGCCGCCGCCGCCCGTGAGGGCGCCGCTGGTGCCGGCGGTGCCCGGGCCGCTGGACGCAGCGCAGTCCGTGCCGTCCTTGCGGCAGTTGCCCGAGGGGCACATCGACGTGATGCTGTCGGTGCAGTTTCCCGTGTCGTCGCAGGCCGGCGTGACCAGGCTGTCGTCCGGACAGGTCGTCGGCCCGCAAGCGGTGCCGGGGTCCTTGTTACCGCTCTCCACGCAGCGCGATACGCCCGTCGAGCACGACGTCAGGCCCGTCTTGCACTTGTTCATGGGGTCGCACGGCTGATTTGCGGCGCAGGTGCCGCACGTGCCGGAGTGGCAGAACTTCTGGTTGCCGCACATCGTCCCGTCCGACGCCTGACGGCAGGCGCCCGAGCCGTTGCAGGTGCCGGTCTCGCACGCCGCCGGCGTGGCCCCGCACGCGCTGTCCACCGCGCCGGCCGCCTTGTTCGAGCAGGTCCCCGGCGTCGCCAGGTTGCAGGCCATGCACGCGCCGCACTTGGCGCTCGAGCAGCAGACGCCGTCGACGCAGTTGCCGCTGGTGCACTCGCTGCCGGCCCCGCACGCCGTGCCGAGCGGCTTCTTGGCGACGCAGGAGCCCGACACGCAGTACGGCTTCGTGCTGGCGCACTGGTTGTCGCCGGTGCACGTGGTCCGGCAGCCGGTTCCCGAGCAGGCGAACCCGTTGCACGACGTCATCGTCGCGGCCGTGCACGCGCCCTTGCCGTCGCACTTTCGCGCCGACGTGACCGTCCCGTCCGTGCAGCTGGCGGCGCCGCACGACACCGACGTCGACGCGAACACGCACGAGGTGCCGGTCCCGTCGCAGGCGCTGCCGCAGGTGCCCGCCACGCACGCGGTGCGGTTGCCGTGGGGCGCCTGCCCCGCCGGCAGCGTCGTGCAATGACCGATGGAGCCCGCGAGATCGCAGGCCTGGCACGACCCGCCGCAGGCGGAGTCGCAGCAGACGCCGTCCACGCACGATCCCGACGTGCACTGTCCGGCGCTGGTGCACTTGCTGCCGTTGCCGACCTTGCCGCAAGAGCCGTTCACGCACGGCTGCCCCTGGCAGTCGCCGTCGGTCGCGCACGTCGTCGCGCACTGAGTGCCGGCGCACTTGAACGGCGCGCACGTCACCGGGTTGGTCGGCTTGCAGCTCCCTTCGCCGTCGCAGACGGACATGGTGACCGCCATCTGGGTGGTCGTGTTGCAGGTGCCGGCGCCGCAGACGGTGCCGCTCGCGTGCAGCTGACAGGCCCCCTTGCCGTCGCAGAAGCCGTTCTGCATGCAGGTCGACGCCGCCGCCTTCTGGCAAGCGGGGCGCCCCGCCGGCGCTTGCAGGTTGGCGGCCACGGCGATGCAACGCCCTTCGAAACCAGCCAGGTTGCACTGCCAGCAGCTGCCGGTGCAGGCCGACTCGCAGCAGACGCCGTCGACGCAGAACCCGGACGCGCAACCGGCCGCATCCGTGCAGTGGGTGCCGACCTCGCCCGCAACCATGCCGCCCGTGCCGCCCGTGCCACCGCGCCCAGCCGCCCCGCCGCTGCCCGCCACGCCTCCGGAGCCGGCGACGCCGCCGGTGC
>CAZPUH010000310.1:0-6699 GCA_964589215.1 uncultured Myxococcales bacterium
CTTCGCCTCGTTGTAGATCGCGTCGTAGGTGCAGGCGTCCTGCGACCACGAGCTGGACCCGTACGTGTAGTACGTCCAGTACCGCTGCATGCAGCGGGTCACGTCGTCGCTCTTGGCCAGCACGTCGCCCAGGCTGCCCGCGCCCGAAAGTCCCTGGACCGCGTCGTCCTTGCCCGACGGATCGCCGTAGATGACGGCGCTGTCGTCGGTCGGGAACCCGTTGTCCGTGGTGCGGTAGCGCCCCCAGCCGTCGTAGTTCTCGAACGCGAACCCGATCCAGTCCATCAGCTTGTGACAGCTGGCGCACGACCCCTGCTCGTGAACGTTGGCGAAGTGCTGCCGCGTGGTCTCCGGCGTGCTCGAAGGCATGAACGTCGTGTTCACGCCCGGCGGCGGGTTGCCGACGTTTTGACAGAGCAGCCGCGACCTGATGAGGTGCCCGCGCTGCGTCGGCGAGTCGGTGTCGGGGCGCGCGTACCCGTTCAGGATCGTGCCCGTCGCCAGCAGGCCGGGATCCCGCGTGGTCAGGCCCGCGTACTTGACGCTGGTGAACGAGGTGCCGAGGCCGCTGGCGTTGATGCCGTAGAACGCAGCCAGCTCCTGGTTCAGGAACGAGTGATCGGAGGTCAGCAACGAACCGAAGCTCCCGTTCCCGTTGAACGCCTCCATGATCAGGCTCTGCGTCTCGTTCCACATGTCCTTCTGCAGGGCGGGCGACAGCTGGTACACGGTGGCGTCGTGGGCCGTCGTGTAGAGGCGTGACAGCCCGAGCCAGCCGTCCATGAAGCCCATCACGGCGACGGTGGTGCTGGCGCTGCCGCCCTGAAGCAGGCGGCTGGCCTGCTGGTCGACCATCGTCGACAGCGACATCCCCCCCGAAGCGACGTTGTCCGCCGCGGTGAGCAGCATCGCGTCCGGCGTCGTGCCGGTCAGCGTGTAGGCGAGCTCGGTCGCGACCTCGTACGGCGTCAGCTTGAAGGTGCCGCCGCTCTGGGTGCCCAGCTCGCTGCGGTACAGGAAGTACGGCGACTGGAGCATCGCCGAGATCACGGCCTGCGCGCCGTCGGCGTTCGAGCTGCCGGCCATGAACAGCTTGCTGTAGGTCGCGATGCGCGGATCGCTGGACGACAGCGAGGTCCGGAACGCGAGCCGCCCGAAAGCCTGGATGAAGGACGTCGCGCAGCTGGAGGCGGGCGCGCCGCTGGTCGACGAGGCGCAGCTCGCGAACGAGGCGAGCTTGCCCGACGACGCCGCCCAGGCGGCGATGGCTTCCGCGTTGTCCTGCAGCTGCGACGCGTTCAGCCCCTGGACCAGAAGGCCGTTCGCGTCGATGGAGAACCCGAGCACCGACGGATCGCTGAACACCGTCGCCAGCGGCGCCGCGCCGTCGGTGTCGTTGAAGATGCTCCGGATGCTGGCCGCAAACTCCGCCGCCGTCAGGCGCCAGAGCTTGCGCGGGCCGGGCGCGTTGCTGGTACAGGACTTGGGCGCGGCGAGCGTGCTGGGAATGTCCAGCGCGACCGTGCCCCCGGAGCCCGTGGAGCTGCTTCCCCCGGACCCGGAGGCGCTGCCGCCCGCGCCGGACCCGCTGCCGGTTCCGGTGCCGCTGCCGCTGCCTGTGCTGTTACCACTGCCTGTGCCGTCGCCAGTTCCCGTGCTGTTTCCCGTACCCGCCCCACTCCCGCCGCCGCTACCTGGGCCTTCACCAGCACCAATCTGGCCTTTGCACCCGACCGCCAGTAGACACACGGCGGGCGCAGCGAGGAAGAGAGACCAACGTCGCATCGAACCTCCTGGGGGACGAAAAAAATGGGAGGCGGAGGGCGGACAAGAACCTAAAGACTAATCTCGGCCGTTGCGCGCTGCAATCAAGCTGACCGAGATTTTCGACGGGCGACGTCTCCTGCTTGACCTCACATCGACTTCTCGTTTCCCGTCGGTGAGCGACGCGTTTTGGCATTCGCAGACAATCCCGCAAGAGCAATCCAATTAGGCCACGACGTTAACGAATGAAGAGGGCCAACCGCGAACGGCGCCCGGACGAATCTGTTGCGAAACGGCGACACCCGCGCCCGCGCCGCGTGAAGGCACATCGACAACATGGCGGGAATGGTGGGCGACGCGACGCACCGGCTTGGTCCGGGAGTTGCTGTGACCATGCCGCATGTCGTTGCAGCAAAGTTGGCGTCCGAGGTCGCGCCGCACGGCGAAGCTTCCCCTGGTCCTGGCGGCCGCAGTCGCCGCCGCGCTGGCGGCGCCGGCAGTCGCACGCGCCGACGTCGCCGCCATCTACGCGGAAGGTCACGGCGGCATCGAGAGCGGGGGCGCCACACCCCCGGACGGATCCGGCCCGGGCGGGCTGGGATTTCGGGTCGGGGCCCGCCTGCTGATCTTCGAGGGCTATTACGACTACACCGGCTTCGGGGGCAGCGCCGCGGTGAGCCGAGGGATCCTCGGCCTGCGCGGAGGTTTCGGGACCCGGGACCTGCGCCTCGTGCTGCGGGCCGGCGGTGGCGTCATCGATGAACGGGGCGGCGCGTTGACGGGCACCCGCCTCGACGGGGGCGACCACGTCGGGGCGGTCGGGCGGATCGGGGCCGCGCTCGAAGCGCGGGTCGCGCCCATGTTCCTGCTGGGGTTCGGCATCGACGGCGAAACGTTCGTGATGTCGGAGCCTTCCGGACCCCGCTCTTCGTCGGGCGCGCTCGTGGGGTCCGACGTGTTCGCCAACCTGCACCTGCTGTTCGAGGTCGGCCTCTAGAGGGACTCCAGACCGCGGCGCCCTCCTCCCAAACATAAATAGAACCGCGCACTTAGTTACCGGCCCCGGTCTGCCGAGACAGGGAGAGAGAGCTGGTAAAAGCGTGCGGTGGGTCCTGGTCGTCGTGTGGCTCGTCTGCTCGGCCGATGCGCGGGCGCAGGAGACGTGCGCCGCCAGCGCGGAGACCGTCGTGGGCTACTCGGCGCAGCGCGACCAGTATCTGACGGAGGAGCGCAGCGTGGACGGCGCCGAGCCACCGCGCTACGTGATCCGCCGGCTCAGCACGGACGAGGTCGTCGATTACGTGACGTGCGCGGACGGTGGGCCGTGCACGAAAGGTGACGCGCTGGGGTTGAAGGCGTGTTCGTTCCGCCCGGTCCCGCGCAACATCCCCGACGATTTGTCGCTCGCGATCCCGGGAAGCGACGAATCGATCGCCGAGGTTCTCGGCGCGGGGAAGGACGGACCCGTGGCGCTGCTTCGCGTTCGGCGCGCGGGACGGCTGGTCCTGCGCAGCGGCGCGCGCACCGGTTCCAGCGTCGTCGTGTTCCTGACGGACACCGTCGACGACGACACCTGCGGAGAGACCACGCACGAACGCGCGGTCATGGTCAGCGAGCCCGCGCGGCCGGCCACGCTGCCCGAGGTGGATCTGACAGCCGCACCCGTCGTCGACATCGACGTGCGTGAGGCACAGCCACCGTCGGCGGCAGCGCTTCAGACGCTGACGACCGCGGCGCGCACGGCGGCGGCGGCGCACCTGGACGGGCTCGCCGGCTGCTGGGCGCAACAGGCGCTGGCGATGATCATCGCCGCTCAACAGCGGCGCGTGCCGAAGAAGCCAATCGATCCGTCCGTTGAGCTCGAGAGCGTGCGCGTGGTCGTCGCCGCGCCGCCCGTGCCCGCCCGCCGCCGCGCCCGCGCGAGTCAGGGACCGAACCGGCCCTGAAGCCCCGTCATGCGGTATGAATGCGCAGGTGCCGCATGAGTGACCCGCACGCTCCACCTCCTTCGAGCCCGCTCGCCACGCCAGAGCCCTGGGACCTGGTCGCTGCCGCGTACGCGGCCGAGGCGCTGCCCTACTTCGAGATCTTCGCGCGCGAGGCGCTGGCCCACGCGGCGCTGCGCCCGGGAGCCCGCATCGTCGACGTCGCCGCCGGACCGGGCACGTTGAGCCTGCTGGCCGCCGCCGCGGGCGCGCGCGTGTCGGCGCTCGATTTTTCGCCGCGGATGGTCGCCGAGCTCGAGTCACGCCGGGCCGCCGCCGGTCTGGCCGACGCGATCGAGGTGCGCGCAGGCGACGGCCAGCAGCTGCCGTTCGAGAGCGGCGCGTACGACGCGGCCTTCTCGATGTTCGGCCTCATGTTCTTTCCGGACCGGGCGGCGGGCTTCCGCGAGATGCGGCGCGTGCTGAGACCGGGTGGCCACGCCATCGTGTCCAGCTGGGTGCCGTTCGACGGCCCATTCGGCGCGATCATGAAGATGGCCGCGGAGCTCGTTCCCGGGCGTCCGCTGGGCGGCGGCGGCGCCGAGCAGCCGCTGGCCTCACCGACCGACTTCGAGGCCGAGATGTCGGCGGCCGGCTTCGGGAGCATCCGCGTCGTGACCGTCCCGCACGAACTGAAGTTGCCGTCGTTCGACGCGTTCTGGACGGCCATGCAGCGCACGAACGCGCCGCTGGTCCTGGCCCGGCACCGCGTCGGCGCCGAGCGCTGGGCCGTCGTCGGCCCGCAGCTCCGCGAACGGCTTCGGGCCACCCTGGGGGACGGCCCGCTGGTGGCCGGCCGGGGCGCGTACCTGGGCATCGGCGTCGCCTGACGGCCCGTCGCGGCCGGCAGCGCCGGGGGCAGGGATCGATCAGGGATTCGTCTTCAGATCGGCGTAGGCGGCTTCCAGCCCGGCGGCGCTGACGACCGCCTGCGCGTCGGCGGGGAAGTTGTCCCCGCTGATCGCGACGTTGCCCGAAACGGTGTTGGCCGGTCCCCCCAGCCCCGGGTTCGCAGACGAGCCCCAGTTGTTCGTGAACGTGAGGTGACCGGTGTTGTTGGACGCGTTCGCGTTCGCCGTCACGTACGCGCCGAAGTTCGCGTACACGTTCTTGGTGATCGTGACGTAGGCGGAACCCTCGTCCTCGTACTCGCCCCAGATGGTGCCGGACAGTCCCGACCCCTTTCCCTCGCAGTAGTTCTGCGTGACCATCGTCCCGGGGGTCGCCGACAGGTGGTAATGGCAGCCGCCGTCGTTCATCTGCAGCTGCATCAGGTGAACGTAGTTGGCGGAGATGGTGTTGTTCATCGCGACGGTGCCGGTCGCGTACAGCGGCTGATACTTGTAGAGGTTCCCCGTCGAACGCGTCTTGTAGTCGGCGTTGCCGCCGGCGTCGTTGGTTCCCCAGCCAAAGCCGCTGGCGATCCCCGAGTAGGGCACGTTGTAGACCTCGTTGTGAGTGACGACGACGTTCTGCGTGTACGTGAACATCAAGCCGGCGAAGTCGCGGTAGTCGATGCCGATGTCGTGGACCAGGTTGTCCTTCAGCGTGATGTTCTGGTCGATCAGCTTCGATCCCGGGTCGGACGCCGCGCACACCTTGTCGCCGCAGGGGTGGTGGGCCCAGGCCTGCGCGCCGCCGATCACGACCGCGCCGCCCGCGATCTGCGTGAACACGCAGCCGGTCACGCTGACGCCGTTCGCGCCCAGCCCGACGCCGCTCATGTGAGCGTCGGCGTCGTTGCCGATCCCCAGCCCCACCTGCCCCAGCGCCACGAAGCGGTCCCGCACGAACGAGATGTTCTTGGCGGCCGAGACCTGGACCGCCGCCGGGATCTGGCGCCAGTGCGGCCGCGCCGACTCGAACACGGGGGACTGGCCGCCGCCCGGAAAGTTCGAGCGCGGACCGACCAGGAACCCGCCCGTTTGCTGGTCGGCCAATCCGTCGGTGTTCGGCTCGAGCCAGCTGGTGTGTGAGAACGTCAGGCCGCTGAAAACGAGATCGTGCGCCGGCTGCGCGTAGGGGTCGCCGGCGGCCGGAGGCGCGTACGCGACCGCCTTCGTGGGATCGCTGGCGACGAGCGGGACGCACTCGCCACCGGCCGCGACCGCCGAGGGACAAGCGGCGCCGATGGCGATCAGCAGCTGCAGCTGCGGAAGCTCGACGTCGGCCTTCGTCAGGTCTTGACCGCTGAGGGGAATGTAGTAGAGGACGCCGGCCGCGACGTCCTGGTACCACTCGCCGGGCTTGTCCAGCAGCGTGAGATCGTTCTCGGCGTAGATGGGGCCCTGGCGATACGGGCTCTGAACGTCGTCGTAGCCCCAGGTGTTTTGGTCCCACGCCGGCTGCGCCATCGTGACCGCGTTGTTCTGGACGCTCACGATCGGCGAGTAGCGGTTGGTCCACGACCCGATGACGTTCAGCTCGGCCCGCTCCGGATGCGTGAGGCTGTTCAGGTAGGTGAGGCTGCTGTTCGAGAAGGTCCAGCCGTTCGCGGTGAAGGTCATGTCGGAGCGGCTGATGGATGACGACCGGGCGCGCGTGGCGAGCACGCCGTCGACGTAGAGCTGCCGTGTCGCGAACGCGCCGGGCGCGGACGCCTTCCAGATGTTCTTGCCGGCGTTACTGACGGTCCACCCCGTCACGGGCACGCCGCCCGACAGGACCGGGTGCGCGCCGGTCGCCGCCTGCCAGGTGATGGTGTGACCATTCGTGCCCGAGTCGGCGGCCGTGAACGACAGCGGGGCCGCCAGCCGGTAGACGCCGTCGGTGAGCTCGACGACGAAGTCGCCGGTCATCGCGCTGGCGGCCGCGCGCACGGCGTCCTTGGCCTGCGTGAGCGAGCAGGGCGCCGCGCTGGTGCAGGCAGTTCCCGTCCCCGTGGGCGACACGTAGAAGTGGCCGCCGGTCACGCCGGCGCCGCCGCCGCCCGAAGCGCCGCCCGGCCGTC
>CAZPUH010000311.1:0-1650 GCA_964589215.1 uncultured Myxococcales bacterium
GGTCAGCGGCGGCAGCGCGTTCACCAGCGACGAGTGGACCACGCTGGCCACGTACGAGGCGCAGTTCCAGGTGCGCCAGGTCGCGCTCTACACGTCTCCCTCGGCGACGTACGGGCTGACCAACACGGGGCAGGTCGATCCTTCGAAGACGCCGATCACGATGACCTGCACGGCGCTGGGCGTCTCGGTGTTTACCGGGACCAACTGCGCGAACCCGATCGTGATGAGCGCCGGGTGGGCGTACCCCGCCGTCGCAACAGACGGTTCGACGGCGCCGCTGTTGACCGACGCGGCCGGCAAGATCTACGCGGCGATCCGGACGTACCCCGACGGGCGCGAGGCGCTGGCTCTGACGTACGCGCAGGCAACCTACCTGATCCCGTACTTGCAGCTCGCGTACGGGCTGGTCAGCTGGGCGACGCGCGGCCTGTTTGTCGGCGAGCGGCACGTCTACGTCGTCCCGCAGATCGACGACCTGTTTCTGGCCAGCACGATCTTCACGGGCGGTACCTACCGCATCACCGACGCCGACATGCAGGCGCTGGCCGACTGGCAGGCACAGGCGCACACCCGCCCGCTGGCGGCCAACCTGCGCCTGGCGTGGGCGGCGAACGGGTCCGGGTCGCAGTCGCGCCCCGGCGATCCGTTGACGGCGAAGGCCGTCGCGATGGGGGCGACCTTCGCCTGGATCAATCACACCTGGGATCACCCGATCCTCGACGACCAGACCTACGCGGACGCGCTGCAGGAGTTCACGAAGAACGACACGTACCTGCGCGGCCTGGGGCTGACGCCGTACGCGTCGGTGAACGCCGTGACCCCGAACATCTCGGGGCTGAACAGCGCCGACGCGATGCGGGCCATCCACGACGCCGGCATCCGGCAGATCGTGGGCAACACCTCGGTCCCCGGCGAGGACAACCCGTCGCCCAACCTCGGGCGCTGGAACGCGCTGCAGCCCACCGTTCTCGAGCTGCCGCGCGTGCCCACCAACATCGGGTTCGACACCTCGCAGCCCGCCGAGATCGTCGCCGAGTACCAGGTCGACGTCAGCAAGGGCGTGCCCGTCGACTACCCGACGGTGATCGACCAGAGCAGCACGCCGCTCTTGCGCCAGCTGCTCAACGGCAGCAACGACTCCTGGATGTTCCACCAGGCCAACACGCGGGACTACGACGGGCGCGGACACAGCCTGCTGTCGGACCTGCTGGACGCCACGCTCGCGAAGTACGCGGCCGCGGCGACCTGGCCGATCCTTTCACCGACCATGGAGGACCTTGCCGCGCGCGTGGCGGCGCGGATGGCGCTGGAGGGGGCGGGGCTGACCGCGACCATCCAGCCGGGCGTCTCCATCACGATGGCCGTCGCGAACGCCGCCACGGTGCCGGTGACGGGCCTGTGCACGCCGGCGGCCGAACGGTACGGCGGCCAGACGATCTCCTGGATCGCGTTGAACGCGGGTCAGTCGGTCACGCTGTCGCTGACGGGATGCAATCCGGGCAGCACCGGAATGGGCGGCAGCCCCGGGACCGGCGGCGCCATCGCCACCGCGGGCACCGGCGGTGCGGCCGGAGCGAGCGGCCTCGGCGGCGTCCCGCCCGCGGGCGCCGGCAACCGCGGCGGAACGGCCGGGGTGGATGGGACCGGCGG
>CAZPUH010000312.1:0-10097 GCA_964589215.1 uncultured Myxococcales bacterium
CATCGCCATCTCGCAGCTGAACCGCGAGGTCGAGAAGCGCGAGGGCAAGCCGCGCCTGTCCGATCTGCGCGAGTCGGGCGCCATCGAGCAGGACGCCGACATGATCCTCTTCATTCACCGGGACGACATGGCCAACGGCGACACGCCCGACGGCGGCGCGCCGACCGCGACGGCCGAGATCATCATCGGCAAGCACCGCAACGGCGGCACCGGCGCGGTGAAGATGACCTTCATCAAGGAGTACACGCGGTTCGAGAACTACGCCGACGACCCCGAGCCCGGCACCTGGGGCGAGTAGCGCGGCCGCCAGTCTGGCCTACACGCGTTCCGCGCCGTCGACACGCGCCAGCTCCCGATCGAACGTGCCCAGCGGCAGGTGACCGGCTCTCCGCGCGATCTCCAGAATCAGGCAGTCATTGAAGCCGAGCTTCGGGCGTGAACGAAACGTCCGGAGCGCGCCTTTGACCGTTTCTGGATCTTGCAGGACGAAATCCCGATCGTTCAAAAGCATCTCGACTCCCTGAGCGATCGCGGCGGTACCCAGCTGATAGATTGTCGATAAGACCCAGGCCGCCTCTACCAGAACGACATGGGAAATCCACGTACCGCCCGCGATGAAGTCCTGAGCCGCTCGCACCTGGTCCGGCTCGTCGCGAACCAGCAGCCGCACCACGACGTTCGTATCAGCGGCGCGCATATTTGTGCCGAATGTAGTCGCGGATGGCCTCGTCCATTTCCTCGATCGAGATGGGTGGCGGCGGCCCATCGGGGAACAAAACCTTGTGGATGTCCTCTGACGTGTACTTGCCGACACGCCGGACAAAGACTCGATCGCCTTCGGCGTCCCACTCCAAGATTGAGCCCGCGGTCAGACCCAACCGCCGGCGCACTTCCGCCGGGATCGAAACCTGCCCCTGGGCGGTGAGACGGGTCCGCGCGATGGCCATGAGCTTATATTACCATGGTAATGGATGCGAGGCTGGTGCAAGCTCATGATGTGAGCTCTTTTCGGCGCGCGGTGATTTTGGTTGCCGACGGCGTGGGATGCGGCGGGGCCCCGGACGCGGCGGCGTACGGCGACGCGGGAGCCGACACGCTGGGCAACATCGCCCGCGCGACGGGTGGGCTGCGGCTCCCCAACCTCGAGGCGCTGGGGCTCGGCCACCTGACCCCCATCCCCGGGGTCGCGCCGGCCGCCGCTCCGCGCGGCGCCTGGGGCGCGATGCGGGAGGCCTCGGCCGGCAAGGACACCATCACGGGCCACTGGGAGATGGCCGGGCTCGTGACCGAGACGGCGATGGCGACGTTCCCCGACGGCTTCCCGCCCGCCATCACGACGGCGCTGGCCGCCGCGGCGGGGCGCGGCCTGCTGGGGAACAAGACCGCCTCCGGCACCGCGATCATCGACGAGCTGGGCGTCCAGCACATGAAGACGGGCGACCTCATCGTGTACACGTCGGCCGACTCGGTGCTGCAGATCGCCGCGCACGAAGACGTGGTCCCGCTGGCCGAGCAGTACCGCATCTGCGAGGCGGCCCGCCTCATCGCCGACCAGCACCGCATCGGGCGCGTCATCGCGCGGCCGTTCGTCGGGCAGCCGGGCGCGTTCCGGCGCACCTACAACCGCCGCGACTTCGCGCTGGTGCCGCCGGCGCCGACGCTGCTGGACGACCTGCGCGCAACGGACCTGAACGTCGTCGGCGTCGGCAAGATCTCCGACATCTTCGCGGGCCGCGGCCTCTCACAGTCCCTGCACAGCGAGGGGAACACCGACGGGCTGCGGCTGACGCTGGAGGCGTTGAAGACGCTGGACCGCGGCCTGCTGTTCGTGAACCTGGTCGACTTCGACATGCTCTACGGCCACCGCAACGACGTGGCCGGGTTCGCGCGCGCCCTGGGCGAGCTGGACGCCTGGCTGCCCGCCTTCCAGGCGGCCCTGCGCGCGGATGACGTGGCGTTCCTGACCGCCGACCACGGCAACGATCCGACCACCCCCGGCACCGACCACACGCGCGAGCGGGTGCCGCTGCTGGCGTTCGGCCCCGCGGTGCGCCCCGCGCCGCTGGGGACGCGCGCGTCCTTCTGCGACCTGGGGCAGACGATCGCGGCGGCGCTGGGAGCCCCGCCCCTCGCCCGCGGCACCAGCTTCCTGGGCGCGATCGCTTCGTGACCGGCGCACCGCTGATGACGCCGGCGCTGATCGCGAAGAAGCGCGACGGCGGCGCGCTGGCCGACGGCGAGCTGCGCGCCCTGATCGACGGTGCCGTCGCGGGCACGGTCCCGGACTACCAGCTCTCGGCGCTGCTGATGGCGATCGTCTGGCGCGGGCTGGACACGCGCGAGCTGAGCACCTGGACGCGCGCGATGATCGCGTCGGGCCAGACGCTGCGCTGGGACGACCTCCCGGGGCCGGTGATCGACAAGCACTCGACGGGCGGCGTCGGCGACAAGATCTCGCTGTGCCTGGCCCCGCTCTGCGCGGCGGCGGGGCTCTACGTGCCGATGATGGCCGGACGGGCGCTGGGCCACACGGGCGGGACGCTCGACAAGCTGGAGACCATCCCGGGCTTCCGCACCGCGCTGGACCCGCGCACGTTCGGGCGCGTCCTGAAGCGCGCCGGGTTCGTGCTGGCCGGGCAGAGCGAAAGGCTCGTGCCCGCCGACCGGCTCCTCTACGCGCTGCGCGACGCCACCGCCACCGTCGAGTCGATTCCGCTGATCGCGTCGTCGATCCTGTCGAAGAAGGTCGCCGAGGGCGCCGCCGGCCTGGTCATGGACGTGAAGGTCGGCAGCGGCGCGTTCCTGCCGTCGCTGGACCAGACGCGCGCGCTGGCGCGGACGCTGATCGCGCTCGGCCGCGCGCTGGGGCTGCCGGTGCGAGCCGTGCTGTCGCAGATGGACCAGCCGCTGGGCGACGCGATCGGCAACGCCGTCGAGGTGCGCGAGGCGATCGACGTCCTCAAGGGTGGCGGCCCCGCCGACGTCGTCGACCTGACGCTGCGCCTGGGGGCCGAGATGCTGGTGCTGGGCGGCCTCGCCCGCGACCTGCGCGACGGCGCCGCCCGCATCGCGCGCGCCCGTGACAGCGGCGCCGGGCTCGAGCGCTTCATCCTGGGGACGCGCCTGCAGGGGGGCGACCCGCGCGTGATCGACGACCCCGACCGCCTCCCCGCGGCGCGCTACAGCCGGGTCATCCGCGCGCCCCGCGCGGGCTTCGTCGCGCGCGCCGACGCCGGCCTGCTGGGCCGCGCCGCCACGCTTCTAGGCGCCGGCCGCGCCCGCAAGGAGGATCGGATCTCGCCCGGCGCCGCCATCATGCTGAACGCGAAGGTCGGCGCGCGCGTCGAGGCGGGCGCGCCGCTCTGCACGATCCACTTCGACGATCCTGCGCGCGCCCGCGCCGCCGCGCCTCAGATCGCCGCGGCCTTCCACGTCGCGCCGCGCGCGCCCCGCGTCCTGCCTTTGATCGTCGAGACCCTGCGCTGACCCTGGAGACGCCGCGTCGACTGCGGTAGCTTCGGCTCATGCCGGTCCATGGGGCGAGCAACACGGGCTTTGACGATCGCGGCCAGGGGCCGGCGCTGGTTCTGCTGCACCCGTTTCCGTTCTCGCGCGGCATCTGGTCCGGCGTCGGCGACGCGCTGGCCGCCCACCACCGCGTGATCGCCGTGGACGCCCCCGGCTTCGGTGAGTCGCCGCTTCCCGCCGGCGGCGCCAGCATCGCCGTCCAGGCCGATCGGGTCGCCGCGCTGCTGGACGGCCTGGGCATCGCGCGCGCCGCCGTCCTGGGGATGTCGATGGGCGGGTACACGGCCCTCGCCTTCGCGGTCCAGCACCCGGAGCGCGCGGCCGCGCTGATCCTGTGCGACACGCGCGCCGACGCCGACCCGCCCGCCATGCGCGCCGCCCGCGACGGCGCGATCGCGCGCATCCGCGGCCTGGGCGTCGACGCCTACCTGCCCGGCAGCATCCCGCGCCTGCTCAGCCCCCAGGCGCCGCCGGCGCTCTGGGCGCACCTGCTGGCGCGCGCCGAGGATCGCGCCGCCAGCCTGGTGGCCGGCATCGAAGCGCTGCGCGATCGGCCGGACCGCAGCGGCCAGCTGGCGGGGCTGCGCTGCCCGACCCTGGTGGTGCGCGGCGCCGGCGACCAGGTGACGCCGGTCGAAGCCATGCAGGCGCTGGCCGGCGGAATCGCCGGCGCGCAGCTCGTGACGCTGCCGGGCGCCGGCCACCTGTCGCACATCGAGGCGCCGGGCGCGTTCCTCGAAGCAATCGGTCCGTTCGTGACCCGAACCATGGAGGGAGCACGCTCGTGAAGCTCGCCGCGTCGATGTTCGATCGGGTGCAGGCCGCCGCGCGCGCCGCCGCCGACCAGTTGGATCTCGAGTCGCCGGAGGTCGCCGTCGTCCTGGGGTCCGGCCTGGGCGGCGTCGCCGACCGCCTCACCCAGGTGCGCGGCGTTCCGTACGCGTCGCTGCCCGGGTTCCCGGAGACCACCGTGGCCGGGCACCCCGGACGCGTCGTGGCCGGCCAGCTGAGCGGGCGCACCGTGGTGCTGCTGTGCGGCCGCGTACACGGCTACGAGGGGTACCCCGCCTCGGAGGTCGGGTTCGGGGTCCGCGTCGTCGCCGCGCTGGGCGTCCGGACGCTGATCGTGACCAACGCCGCCGGCGGCGTCGACCCGGCGATGGAGCCGGGCGAGATCGTGGCCATCTCGGATCACATCAACCTGACGGGCGCGTCGCCGCTGACCGGCCCCAATGACGAGCGGCTGGGGCCGCGCTTCGTCGACATGACGGACGCCTACGACAGCCGCCTGCGCGCGCTGGCCGTCGCGGCCGCGCCCGGCGCGCTGGGGCGCCCGCTGCGCGAGGCGATCTACGCGGGCATGGCCGGCCCGGCCTACGAAACGCCCGCCGAGGTCCGCCTGCTGCGGACGCTGGGCGCGGGCCTGGTCGGGATGTCGACGGTCCACGAGGTCATCACCGCCCGCCACGCGGGGCTCTCGGTGCTGGGACTGTCGCTGGTCGCCAACCCGGCGGCCGGCGTGAGCCCGGGGCCGCTGCGCCACGAGGACGTCACGCGCGCGGCCACGGCCGGCGCCGACGCGCTGGGCCGCATGGTCGCGGCCGTCGTCGGGGGATTGCCCCCCGCGTGAGGCGACACACCTCGCCCGAAGCGCTGATCGCGGCCGCGCGCGCCGTGCGCCAGTCCGCCCACGCCCCCTACTCCAAGTTCCGGGTCGGCGCGGCCGTGGCCGACGAGTCCGGTCGCATCCACGTCGGCTGCAACGTCGAGAACGCCTCCTACGGGCTGACCATCTGCGCCGAGCGCAACGCCATCGCCGCCGCGGTGGCCGCCGGCGCGCGCCGCGTGGTCGCGGCCGCCGTCGCCAGTGGTTCGCGCCCGCCCGCCTCGCCCTGCGGCGCCTGTCGCCAGGTGCTGGCCGAGTTCGCGTCCCCCGGCGCGCCCGTCTTCATCGCGGGGCCGTCGGGCGACCCCGCTCAGACGAGCGTGGGCGCGCTGCTGCCGCTGACGTTCACGTTCCGGGCGCCGCCTACTTCACGACGACGACGCTGACGTTCCCCTCGCGGCGCAGCACGGTCAGGCCGACGTCGTGCGGGTGGCTCTCGATCAGCAGGTCGACCCGCCCGCCCCCCACCGCGAGGCCGTTGATCCGCAGCTCGCCGATGCCCGCGGGCAAACCCGGGTGGTCGAACGCGATCTCGCCGCGCGCGCCGTCGATGGAGATGCCCAGCGCGGCGCCCAGCAGCAAAAACACCGTCGCGGACGCCCAGGCCTGGGGCGCGCACGCGACCGGGTACAGCGTCGGCCCCTCGCCGGGGCGGCGCGCGAACCCCCAGAACAGCTCCGGCAAGCGGTGCAGGTCGACGGTCGCGCTGGCCGCCAGCATGGACTCGAAGAGGCGCAGCCCCAGGTCGCCGAAGCCGTAACGCGCGAACCCGGCCGCGATCAGCGCGTTGTCGTGGGGCCAGATCGACCCGTTGTGGTACGACATCGGGTTGTACCGGGCGCCCGAGCTGGCGATGGTGCGGATGCCCCAGCCCGAGAAGCTCTCGTCGCGCATCAACGTATCGGCGACCTGCCGCGCGTGCACCGGCTCCGCGATGCCCGTCCACAGCGCGTGCCCGGCGTTCGAGCTGCGCACGCGGCAGGGGCGCTTCTGTCCGTCCAGCGCCAGCACGTAGGTGCCGAGCTCCGGGTCCCAGAACTTCTCGGCGAAGCGCGCCCGCAGCACCTGAGCCTTTCGCACGTACGTCTCGGCGTGGGTGGGCCGCCCCAGCGCCGTCGCGATCTCGGCGGCCGCCCGGAAGGCCGCGTAGACGTAGCCCTGCACCTCGCAGAGCGCGATGGGCCCCTCCGCCAGCGCGCCGTCGGCGTGGAAGATCGAGTCGTGCGAGTCCTTCCAGCCTTGCTGCACCAGCCCGGTCGAGGTCTGGCGCGCGTACTCGACGAAGCCGTCACCGTCCGAGTCACCGTCGCGCTCGATCCACGCCAGCGCGCGCTCGACGTTGGGGGCCAGCGCGCGGATGAAGTCCAGGTCCCCCGTCCGCCGCAGGTAGGCCGCGGCCAGCATCACGTAGAGCGGCGTGGCGTCGACGCTGCCGTAGTAGCGCCCGAACGGCACCTCGCCCAGCGCGGCCATCTCGCCGCCGCGCGCCTCGTGCAGGATCTTGCCCGGCTGGGCGTCCCGCTCGGGCGCCGCCTCGTCGGCCTGGGTCGCCGCCAGGTACGCCAGGACGCCGCGCGCGAGCGACGGCTCGAACCACAGCGCCTCAAGGGCGGTGATGATCCCGTCGCGCCCGAACGGCGTGCTGAACCAGGGGACGCCCGCGTAGGGATACGCGCCGTGCGGCGTCTCGGTCACCATCATCTGCAGGTCGGAGATCGAACGGGCGATCCACTCGTCCAGCTCGTCGCTGGTGGCCTGGACGCGGCAGCTCGAAAACGGCGCGCCCGACAGCGCGCCCGCCAGCGCCGAGAACGCCTGGTCCACGGGCAGCGCCCGGGGCGCGCTGTCGCCGCGCTCGCAGGCGACCGTCACCACCAGCGTCGTCGACTGGCGTGGCCCCAGCTCGAGGCGGTAGCGGGCGCGACGCGCGGTCAGCTCGGCGGGCGGCGGATCGAACGCCAGCCGCGCGCGGCGCGTGACGCCGTCCAGCCCCTCGTACCCGAAGGTCACCCCGTCCGCGCGAGGCGGCTCGTCGATACGCCGCCCGCGCCGCGGCCGCTTGGATCCGCGGACCTCGAAGATGTCGGCGAAGTCGGCGTCGAAGTCGATCGTCACCTCGACCGCCGTCGGATCGCGCCCGAAGCTGGAGATGCGCAGCCGCTCGTAGCAGACGTTCTTCCAGATGAACTTGCTCCGGAAGACGTGCAGCTCGCCGCGCGCCAGGACCAGCTGGCCGGAGCGATCCTTGAGGTCGGGATTCGCCAGGTCGACGGCGAGGAGATCGTTCTCCTTGCGCACCGTCGAGCTCAGCAGCAGCGGCCGCCGGCCGCCGACCCGCAGCTCCAGCCGCGACAGGAAGCGCGTCCCGTCGTCGTAGAGCCCCTGTTCACCGAGCCCCACCGGCTGCACGTCCCCGAAGCGGTCGAACACGCCGAAGGTGTCGCCGTACTTCAGCACGCGCGTGCGGTCGTCGGTGCGCGACGACGTCGCCTGGATGTAGAAGGTGTCGTGGTGCTCGAGGAGCTCGTCCTCGTCGTGGCGCGGCGGGCTGGGCGTCGTGACCAGGTCCACCGGCGCGGGCGCGCCGTTCGAGCCGCGCGCCTTCGTGGTCCCGGCCTCGCTCACGTGATCTCCGCGCCGACCGCCCGCCGCGCCGGCAGCCACAGGCTGTCCCGCTTCGCCTCGCACAGGCTCTCGTAGACGGCCACGTAGTCGCGCGCCATCCGTTCGGCCAGGAAGCGCGCCTCGAAGTCGGCGCGGCATCCCACACGCGACAGCGCGATGGCCCGCGGCGTCGCGGCGACCGCCTCCTCGACGGAGTCGACGACGAACCCCGAGACGCCCTCGTTGACGACCTCGGCGACCGAGCCGCGGCGAAAGGCGACCACCGGCGTGCCGCAGGCCATGGCCTCGATCATGACCAGCCCGAACGGTTCGGGCCAATCGACCGGGAACAGCAGCGCCGCGGCGTTGCCCAGGAAGTCCTGCTTGTCCTTTTCCCCGATCTCGCCCAGGAACTCGATGCGTGGATCGGCGAGCATCGGCTTGACCGTCTGTTCGAAATACGCCTGGTCGTAGCTGGCCACCTTGGCCGCGATCTTCAGCGGCATGTCGAGCTGCAGCGCGATCTCGATGGCGCGGTCGACCCGCTTCTCGGGCGAGACTCGCCCCAGGAAGGCCAGATACTCGCCGGGGCCCGGCTGCAGGCGATACAGGTCGGGCGGAAGCCCGTGGTACACGGTCCCCGCCCAGTTCGCGAACGCGAGCGGCCCGCGCTGCGCGTTCGAGATCGAGACCTGCGGCTCGTTCGGGAACATCCGGAACAGCGGCTCCAGCTCGGGGATGTCGAGGCGGCCGTGCTGGGTGGTCACGTGCGGCACGTTCGATCGCGACGCCAGCGAGAACCCGAAGTAGTCGACGTGGAAATGGATGACGTCGAACTCATCGGCGCGCCGCATGACTTCCTCGACGAGGCGGACGTGCGGCGCGATCTGCTCCTGGCAATGGGCGTTCAGCCGCAGGGCGGTGGGCGCGACCGGAACCAGCGACGCCCGGGTCCGCGAGTCCCCGCTGGCGAACAACGTCACCTCGTGACCCAGGTCGAGCAGCGCCTCGGTCAAGAAGTAGACCACCCGCTCGGTCCCGCCGTACAGCTTCGGCGGGACACTCTCGTAAAGTGGCGACACCTGCGCGATCCGCATTCCCCCGCCTCCCGGCTCGGGAAACAACTTAATCACGCGCGGGCACCGTGGCGGGCCGCCGGCGGCGGCCTATCGGAGCCGGCCCGAGCTCCCTGAGCTACGGCGCCGGCGGGGCAGCGCCTTCCTTCTTTTCCTTTGCCTGGGGCAACGGCTGGCCCAGCATGCGCGCCGCTTCTTCTCGCGCCGTCTTGGCCACGTCGTTACGGGCCTCCATGTAATCGCCGAAGGCGACCAGGAAGTCCTCCATGTCCTGTACCTTCTTGCCCTTGCGAGAGCGCTTGCCGCAGTACTCCCAGGCCTGAAGCAACCGGCTGTTGTCCTCCTCGACGAATTTCTTGGAGATCGCCTTGAAGTTCTTGTCGGGCGCCGGCTTGGAGTTCTTGTCGACGTTGGTCACCAGCGCACCGCAATCGGTGCGCACCTTCGTCATGAACGGGACCGGGTCCTTCTTGCAGGTGTCGGCCAGGTCCTGCAGCAGCGTCTGCACGTCCTTCTTCTTCTCGAGATCGGGGACCGCGCACGCGAGGAACTTGGCGAACGCGACCGACTCGGGCGTCGGGTCGGCGGTGAACGCGCCGCCGATCTCCTGGATCGCGCCGTCGACGTCCTTGACCGCGCCGCGCGTCTTCAACTTCGTCGCGTAGCTGTCGAGGCCGCTCTGCATCTTGGGGAACGTCTCGATGTACTTGTCCAGCGGCGGCCGCAGAACGTCCGGCATGTCCGGAATGCTGGCCATGGCCGACTTCGCGCCTTCCAGCTTGGGAATGCACTCTTCCAGCACGTGGTCCGGATAGGTCTTCTGCTGCGTGAAGAACGCGCTCTCGATGCGCTGCTGCACCTGGTCGGCGTTGTTGAAGCTGCCGATGTCGACTTCACCCGACATCACGCAATTCCAGAAAGCGCCCATCTCGCTCTTCTCGCGCTCGGCGAACCGGCCACCGGCGTCCACCACCGCCTGCGCGGCGGCGTTCTTGCGCCGTTGCTGGAACATCCAGAACCCGCCCCCGCCCAACACGGCGATGGCCACGACGGTGTAGATCGTCCGCTTCCGCTTCTCCGCCGCGGCCCGTTCGGCCATCAGGCGCTGGTACTCGTCCATTCCCGGAGGGGGTGCTCCGAACGACATGCTGGCTCCTCTCGTCGCTGGCGCGCTTTTGCGCCGGGCCTCGGAGAAGACCGCATCTGAATTCGAAATGCAACTG
>CAZPUH010000313.1:0-8133 GCA_964589215.1 uncultured Myxococcales bacterium
GGCGCCGGCGCGGGCACCAGCAGCGGCGGGCGCGGCGGCGGCACCGGCGCCGGCACGGGTGGCGTCACCAGCGGCGGCGCGGGCAGCGCGTCCAGCGGGTTCTGTCCCGTGGGTGCGATCTTCTGCGCGGACTTCGAAGAGGCCATGGGCGTCCCCAGCAACGCGCCCGTCGGCACCGCCTCGTTCCTGGACCCCAGCGAGTACGGCAAGACGTTCGGCGGCGGCATGCCCGTCATGGAGCTCGACAAGACCGCCCCCTACGCGGGCACCCAGTCGCTGAAGGTCGACCCCTCGTCCGGGTTCAGCGTGCGGACGCTGTCCGTCACCGTCCCGCAGACTTTCTGGGTGCGCCTCTACATCAAGAGCGACAAGGCGATCGGCCAGCCGGACCACAACTCGTTCTTCGGCGCCGGCGTCGACCCCGACTACAGCAAGGGGAAGTTCGTCGAGGTCTCCGAACAGTTCAACTGCGTCCTGCTGAACCAGTCGGACAGCCTGTTCCCGGCGGGCACGACCTGCGGGGCGAACACGGCGCTGTCGGCCAACGAGTGGCACTGCATGGCCGCGCAATTCGACGGCGCAACGGGCAACGTGCAGGTGTTCTCAGGCACGACGAAGATCATCGACGCCGCCGCCTGGACGCCCGCCAAGCAGGCGTTCACGACGTTCTCGTTCGGCTACTTCGCCTACAACGCGAACAGCGCGACGGTCTGGTACGACAACGTCGTCGTGTCGGCCAGCCCGCTGTCCTGCCCGTAGCCGCCAACGCCTACCCCCGCCGGCGGCAACGCCGCCCGCGGGCGTCGAGCAAGCGCCGTCTAGACGGCCGGCGCGGCGGTGGCCGCCGGCGCCGCGGCGGTGTACTTGGCGATCAGCCGTCCGATGCGCGGCACGGCCGCCTCGACGTGCTTCTTGCCGGTCGGGCGCAGCTTCTCGTAGGCCTTCTTGAGGGTGCCGTTGGTCGACTTGGCGGCACGCTCGTCGCTGATGGCCAGCAACGCGTCCGAGACCTGGCCGGCCCGGGCGTTCAGCAGCGGCCCGATCGGCTCGTTCTTGGCCTGCGCCTCGGCCCAGAACGGTTCCAGCCGATTGACGAAGTCGTCCAGCATGTGGTCGACCGCCTCGCTCACGAAGCCCGGCTTCACGGCCTTGACGACGGCGAAGGCCGCCTTGACCGCCAGCCCCGTCAGGCCCCCCTTCGAGTCGACCTCTTCCTCGATCAGTTTCCCGCAATCGGCGACCACCTTCGGCCGATTTCCGGGCACCAGCAAAATGTCGTTCAAGTTCGGCATGCCGCCGAATCTACACCACGTCCACGCGACGTGGTACGCATGCGGCGATGTCCCTCAAGGTGCTCCCGTCGCCGCGCGCCGCGCTGGCCATCCTCACGGGACTGAACTTCCTGAACTACGTCGACCGGTTCATCCCGGCGGCGGTCATGCCGTCCATCATCTCAGCGCTGAAGCTGACGGACGCCCGCGCCGGCTCGCTGTCGACCCTCTTCATCCTCAGCTATTCGGTCATCTCGCCGGCCGCCGGCTTCTTCGGCGATCGCCGCCCCCGCTTTCGCCTGGCCGCGCTCGGCGTCTTGATCTGGAGCGCCGCGACCTTCGGCTCCGGCCTGGCCCCGACCTACCTGGCGCTGGTGGTCGCGCGGGCCCTGACCGGCGTCGGGGAGGCCAGCTACACCGTCGTGACCCCGTCGCTGGTGTCCGACTTCTACCCGGCCGAGCGGCGTGGCCGCGCCCTGGCGATCTTCTACGCGGCGATCCCGGTCGGCTCGGCGCTTGGGTACGTGCTGGGCGGCGCCATCAACGCCCGGTTCGGGTGGCGCTGGGCGTTCTTCATGGCGGGCCTGCCGGGGATGGCGCTCGCCGTGCTGCTGCTGTTCCTGCGCGACCCGGAGCGCGGGGCCCTGGACGCCACGAAGACACAGGCGGCGCCCGCGCGCGCGTCCCTGCGCGTGCTGGCCGCCTACCCGAGCTTTGTCTTCAACACGGCGTCCCAGATCATCTACACCTTCGTCGTCGGAGGCCTCGCCACCTGGATGCCGACCTACTTCGTGCGGGTCCGGCACCTGCCGCTCAAGACGGCCGACCTGACCTTCGGCGGCGTGCTCGCGCTGGCCGGGCTGGTCGGGACCCTCATCGGCGGCCGCCTGGGCGATCGCCTGGCCCAGCGGCACCCGGCGGGACACTTCCTGCTCTCCGGCGTCTCGTTGGTCGCGTCGTTGCCGTTCGCGGTGACGGGGGTCCTCGCCGAATCCCCTGCTATCTTCTGGCCGGCCATGTTCATCGCGCTGACGCTGCTGTTCCTCAACACCGGTCCGCTCAACGCGGCCATGGCCAACGTCTTGCCGGCTCACCTGCGAGGCTGGGGGTTCGCCATCAACACCATGTCCATCCACCTGCTGGGCGACGCGCTGTCGCCGTCGGCGATCGGGTTTGCGTCCGACAGAATGGGGCTGGCCACGCCGGTCCTGGTCACGGCCGCGCTGCCGATCCTGGCCGGGCTCGTGCTGCTGGCCGGCCGCCCGGCCCTGGCGCGAGACCTCGCCCGGAACGGCGCCCGATGAGCAGCAACGACGAAGCCGTTGCCGCGCTGGACGTCGCCGCGCGCATCGCGCGCGAGGCCGCCGTGCTGGTCCGCGGCTACCACGGCAAACCGCTGGCCATCGAGAGCAAGGCCGGCAATGAGCCGGTGACCGAGGCCGACCGCGCCGCCAACACGCTGATCGTGCAGCGCCTGTCGGCCGCCTTCCCCGACGACATCATCCTCTCGGAAGAGATCCCCGACACCGGCGCGCGCCTCGGCCGCCGGCGGGTCTGGATGGTCGACCCCATCGACGGGACCAGCGACTTCATCCTGGGCGACGTGGGGTTCGTGGTGATGATCGGCCTCTGCGTCGACGGGCGGCCGCTGCTGGGCGCCGTCGCGCACCCGCTGTCGGGGACCGTGTACGGAGGCATCGCCGATCGCCTGGCGTGGGAAGAGACCGCCGACGGCGCGCGCACGCCGCTGCGCACGTCGACCATCGCCAGCGCGCCCGGCATCCGGCTGGTGGCGTCCAAGACCCACCGCACGAACCGCATCGATCGCATCAAGCAGGCGCTGCAGATCCAGGACGAGATCAACGTCGGCAGCGTGGGCCTCAAGATCGGCCTCGTCAGCCGCGCCGAGCGGGACCTCTACATCTACACGGGCGGGCGCACGAAGATCTGGGACACCTGCGGTCCCGAGGCGATCCTGCGCGGCGCCGGCGGCGTCATGACCGACGTCGACGGCGCGCCGCTGAGCTACGACAAGCCGGACCTCTACAACCGGCGCGGCATCGTGGCGTCTAACGGGCCGCTGCACCCGTTCGTCATCAAGACGCTCACGCCGTTCGTGCGAACGACCGACTGACCGCGCTCAGCTGCCGGCGATCATCATCTCGGAGACGCGGAACGTCGGGCACTGCACCGACGACCGCGTGTCGAGGTCGTCGCCGACAGCGTCGACGCGCTTCCACAGGTCGTCGAACCCCAGCGAGACGGTGATCTCCGTGACCGGGAAGGCCCGCTCGCCGCGCTCGATCCAGAAGCCGCCAGCCCCCTGCGAGTAGTCGCCCGTCACCGCGTTGAAGCCGAACCCCATCAGGTCCGTGACGTAGAGGCCGCGTTCGAGCTTCTCGATGTCCCGGGCCGGCGTGCGCCCCGGGCGCAGGATCAGGTTCGAGATGCCGACGTGCGCCCCGCCGCCGACCGCGCGACTGGCCGACCCCGTCGAGCGCCGTCCCAGCTTGCGGGCGGCATAGGTGTCGCACAGGAACGTGCGCAGCACGCCCTCGGAGATGAGCACGTTCGTCCGGCTCGGCAGCCCCTCGCCGTCGTAGGCGCGCGAGCCGGGGCCGCGCTTGATGAGCGGATCGTCCAGCAGCTCGATCAGCGGCGACGCGACCGGCGTGCCCTCGCGTCCGGCCAGGTACGT
Source organism: uncultured Myxococcales bacterium (assembly GCA_964589215.1). Classification (GTDB taxonomy): domain Bacteria; phylum Myxococcota_A; class Polyangia; order Fen-1088; family Fen-1088; genus JADGRB01. The sequence continues at coordinate 3,970 of CAZPUH010000313.1, forward strand.
GCTGCGCCGCCACAGCGCGCCGCCCGACAGCACGCCCGCCAGCTGGCCGACCAGGCCGCGCCCCGCGTCGGGCGAGAAGACAACCGGGGCCGCGCCCGTCGGGATCTTGCGGGCCCCGAGCTTGGCCAAGGTGCGGCGCGCCGCCTCGAGCCCGATCTGCTCGGGATCGGCCAGGCCGTCCGCGAAGCGAGAGGCCGACCAGTAGACCCCGTTCCGCTTTTTCCCGTCGGCGTCGTCGCAGATCGGCTCGACGGCGAACGACACGTGCGTGCCGCGCACCGACCCCGAAAATCCGGCGGAGGTCGCGAAGGCCGACGCTCCGACCGTCCGGCCGAAGACAGCGCCGTCCGAGTTCGTGACCCGCTTGTCCAGCTTCAACGCGGCGGCCTCGCCCAGGCGCGCGCGCCGCAGCCCCTCGGCGACGTCCACCGACAGCACGGCGTCGTCCCACAGGTCCAGGTCGGGCAGCTCGCGGGCCATGTCCTCGCGCGCCGGCAGCGCGCCTGCCGGGTCCGGCTCGGACAGCGACGCCAGCTCGACGCTCTCGCGCGCGAACCGCTCGAGCGCCGCCGGCGTGAAGTCCGACGTGTAGGTGACGGCCGCGCGGTCGTCCTTGAGGACGCGCAGCCCCAGCGCCCGGCTGCCCGCTTCCTTGATCAGCTCCGTCTCGCCGAGGCGAACCTTCACCTCCAGCTCGGTCCCGTCGCGGACCAGCACCTCGGCGCCGTCCGCGCCGGCCTTCAGCGCCAGCGACAGCATCTGCTCGGCCAGGTGCTGGCACTCCTTCGGATCGGGCAGGCGCCGGCCGCCGAGCTTGGCCGTCGTCGCCGCGTTCACCTTGGTCGACGTCTTCGTGCCCTCGGTCGCGCTCATCGGGTCTTGGTCCCGCCCACGGTGATCTCGGCGATCTTCATCGTCGGGGTGCCGATGCCCACCGGCACCGACTGGCCGTCCTTGCCGCACGTCCAGGTCCCCTGGGACAGCTCGAAGTCGGCCCCCAGCATCGTCACCTTGCGCAGCACGTCCGGTCCGTTCCCGATCAAGTTCGTCCCTTTCAGCGGCGCCGTCAGCTTGCCGTCCTCGATCAGATAGCTCTCGGTCAGCGCGAACACGAAGTCGCCGTTCGAGATGTTCACCTGTCCGCCCGCGAACCGCTTGGCGTAGACCCCGCGCTTGACGGACTTGATGATCTCCTCGGGATCGTCCTGCCCGGGCGCCAGGAAGGTGTTGGTCATGCGCGGCAGCGGCTCGTGCCGGAAGCTCTGGCGGCGGCCGTTGCCGGACGGCTTGGTCGCGAAGTGCTTCGACGACAGCCGATCCTGCATGTACCCGACCAGCACGCCGTTTTCGATCAGCACGTTGCGCTGCCCCGGGTTCCCTTCGTCGTCGACGTTGATGGTGCCGCGCGCGTTGTCGACCGTGCCGTCGTCGACGACCGTGCACAGCGGCGACGCCACGCTCTGGCCGATGCGATCCGCGTAGTTGGACGTGCGCTTGCGGTTGAAGTCGGCCTCCAGCCCGTGACCCACGGCCTCGTGCAGCAGGATGCCGGACTCGCCCGCGCCCAGCACGACCTCCATCGGACCAGCCGGCGCCTCCACGGCGTGCAGCATGCCGATCGCCAGGCGCGCCGCCTCACGCCCGTGCTCCTCGGGGCTCTGCCCCGGGCGCGCGAAGAACTCCATGCCGAAGCGCGCGGCGCCGCCCGACCGGCCGACCTGCCGCTGCCGGCCGGCCCCCTCGCCTTCTTCGGCGACGGCGCTGACCCCGAACCGCATCATCGGCTGGCTGTCGCGCGCCATGTGGCCGTCCGACGTGACGACCAGGACCTCGCGCTGCTCCTCGGCCAGCGAGGCCTCGACCCGCACGATGCGCGGGTGGTACGCGCGCGCCGCCGCGTCCGCGCGCCGCAGCAGCGCCACCTTGTCGACGCCCGGGCGGGCCAGCGACGGCTCGCTGACCGGATAGCGATGGGCCAGCGTGACGGGCCGGATGTCGATGGGCCCCGGCGCCGCGCCGCTGGACGCGATCTGCGCGGCGGTCCGCGCCGCCTCCAGCATGCGGTCCTCGGCCAGCTCTTCTGTGTAGGCGTAGCCGGTGGCGTCGCCGCGCAACACGCGCACGCCCAGCCCCAGCGTCACGCCGCGCCCGACGGTGCGGATGCGGCCGTCCTCGAGGACGAAGTCCGCGCCGCTGCGGTGCTCGAAGTAGAGGTCGGCGTAGTCGCCGCCCGAACCCAGCGCCGCGGCCAGCAGCCGCTCGGCCAGGGCCGCGTCGATCGCGTCCAGCGGCGAGCGGTCTGCCGTCGGATCAGCCGCGCCGGCCGCGCTCACGAGCGGGCCCCCGCCGCGCCGCGGCCGTTCAGCGTTTTCAGAGACGCCTCGACCGCGTCGGCGGCCTGGCGAATGTCCTCTTCCCGGCCGCCCAGCCACACCCGCCCGACGGCGCCGAACGTGACCATCTCCAGAAGCCCGATCCCCGCCCGCTTCTCCGCTTCGTTGGCGGCAAGCGCCGCGTAGCCGGCCGGCTGGACCTCGAGCGTGTAAAGGGTCTCTCCCTCGAGCAGCATCTGTCCGTGTCGCATCCGGTTGATCATGGCCGACTGGTGACCGTCGATGCCAGTGATGATTTCCCGCGACAGCACGCGGGGCGCCAGCCGATCGGCCTCGGCGACGCCGAGCTTGGCCAGGATGGCCGCCGCCGCAGCCCGAACCTCGCCCTGGTCGAACGCGTGGAGCTCCAGGAGGCCGAAGGCGCGCTCGACGATCTGCATGCCCGGGGTCACCCGCGCCGTCTTCAGCGCGACGTCCGTCAAGCTGTTGACGGCGATGCCCGGCGCGATCTCCACGACCAGCGCGGCCTGGCCGCCGAGAGGCAGGATCCCTTGTGCGACCGTCTGCAGGAACCCCGCCACCTGAGGCTGAAGGACGTCGATGAACGTGAGGGCGCGCAGCTCCATCGACGCAGTCTATCTCGATCTCGGGACGGCGAGCTCGCTCCAGCCGCCCCGGCCGTCGATGCGCGGCTTACGCGTGGTCGGGCGGAACGCCCAGCTCGCCGTCGGAGTCGTCCTTGATCTTCGCCAGTCCCCGCACCTCGACCTGCCGGATGCGTTCGCGGGTCAGGTTCAGGATCGCGCCGACCTCTTCCAGCGTGATGCCGCCCCGATCGGCGACGTCCAGCGAGCAGGTCTCGGCCATCTCCCACACCTCGAGGTGCGGGAAGTTCAGCTTGATCGCGCCCGTCTCCGGATTGACGTCCAGGTACAGGTGGTGCGAGCAGCTCACGAAGGGGCACGGCCGCGGCATCGACGCGCACGACTCGCGCGTGGTAGGCCGCTCGACGTCGCCCGGGTAGACGAGCAACTCGGCGACGCGCTTCTCGTCGCGCGTCAGCCGCTTGGGGGCGATCGTCTTCGAGCGCACGCGCCCGTCGCGTCCCGCCGAGTGCACCTTGCGGCGGATGCGCGCAACCTCCGGCTGCGGCGCGTCCTCGTCCTCCGTGACCCCGGTACTGTGCGCGTTTGGGTCCTGCGTCTCATCCAGTTCGTCCATGGGCTCCTCCTCCGTCGGTGGGCGTGGCCGCCATCAATAAAGGTCGCTGCCGGTCGCCGCGCCGCCGGATGGCGGCTCGGCGGCTTGGGCCGAAATTCGTCGTTCCAGTGAGCTGATTCGTCGCACCAGCTCGCCCGCGGCGCGCTTGGCTTCGACGATCTCGCGTTCCAGCTCGCGCCGGCGCTCGGGGTCGCCCGCGCGGCCGCGCGCTTCGCGTTCGAAGCCGGCGATCAGATCGCGCAGGTCCTTTTCGACCGTCTCGATCTCGTCCTTGAACCGCGCGAACGATCGCTGGATCTCCTCGATCGTGCGGTCGGCCGCCATCATCCCCTTGACGACGTTCACGCGGCGAATGACGTGCGCCGGGTAGAGCCCGCACGAGCCGCGGTGCTTCCCCTTGCGGCCGACGCGAATCGAGCGGGGCAGCAAGCCGAGCTGCACGTACTTGCGCAGCGTCGCCTCGGAGAATCGGATTCCACGCGTCTCGAACAGGTCGACGATCTGGCGCGACGTGAGGCCGTTCGGCCACGCGCGCTCGATCTCCTCGATCTCCCTCTCGTCGAGTAGTCCCCGCGTCGCGGGAGAAGTCGATGAGAGAGCTCGTTTCATT
>CAZPUH010000314.1:0-2724 GCA_964589215.1 uncultured Myxococcales bacterium
GGCGGCGCAGCGGGCGGCGGCGTGGCTGGCGCGGGCGGGGCTGGAACGGGCGGGGCTGGCGGCAGCGGCAACGCGGGCGGAGCGCCCGCGATCAACGCGGCCATCATCAATGCGCCGACGACGGGCGGGATCACCCCGACCCGGACGGCGCCGGCCTTCGGGCCGACGACCTGCCCGTAACAGCAGGCAACATTCCCTCGCTCGCCGATCCGGGCGAGCGAGGGACTTTGGAGGTCAGCAGCTCACTTATGTCCGCGTATCGAAAATCAGCCCGCGTTCGAAACACTGTCTGGTTCATTCTGTCGCTGTCGACGTCGGGGCCGGCTCTGGCCGCCGAGACAGCAGGTCGCCCCGCCGACCAGCCTGAAGGGCCCGTCGCGCAGGCGACCGCCGATGCAGCGGCCGAGGCGGAAGCCCGGGCCGCGGCCGACCGAGCAGAGCGCGAGCAGCAGGCGAAGGAGCTGGCCGAGCTGCGCCGGCGCGTCGACGCCCTCACGACGGCCCTCGACAGCGAGCGCCAGGCCGACGCGGCGACGCGGAACGCGCTGACCGCCAAGGTCGACCAGCTGTCGCGGCAGGCGCAAGACGCGCCGCCGGTGCCGCTGACGGCCCGCCTTGGACTGAGCTTCACCGGATATCTACAGGCCGATTGGGCCGTGTGGAATCAGCTTTCGCAAGACCAGCTGAGCCCGACCGGCGTGCCGCTGAATCAGAGCGAGTTCTACATCCGGCGCGCGCGCCTGCGCGCGGCCATCGATCGGTGGTGGGTCGCCGGTTTGATCGAGCTCGACGGCAACACCGTCAACGGGACGCAAGCGCGCCTCATCGGCGCGGAGGCGTCGCTGAAATGGCCTCCCGAACGGGGCACGGTGCCGCTGCTGATGGCGACCATCGGCCTGTTCAAGATGCCCTTCGGCTACGAGATCGGCCAGAGCGATCGCGAGCGGCTGTTCCTCGAGCGATCGACCGCGGAGCGAGCCCTGTTTCCCGGCGAGTACGACGCGGGCGCCCGGCTGATGGGCGCCTGGCGGTTCACCCGCTACGCGTTCGCGGTCATGGACGGCGAACCCATTGGCGAGCGGACCTTCCCGCTGCGCGACCCCAACAAGGCCAAGGACTTCATGGGGCGCGTCGGCATCGAGACGCCGGTCTCCTCGCGTGTGTGGGTGGCGGGGGGATTTTCGGGGCTGTCGGGCAAGGGCTTTCACCCGGGGACGTCGGCCACCAAGTCGGTCGTGCAGTGGAACGACCTCAACGGCAACGGCGTCCTGGACCAGGGCGAAGTGGTCGTCATCCCGGGCGTCGCGGCCGTTCCGTCCCAGAACTTCTCCCGGTTCGGGTACGGCGCCGACTTTCGTCTGGGGGTCGACGCGCCTCGCCTCGGGTCGACGATCTTGTACAGCGAGATTTACTGGGCGAAGAACCTGGACCGAAACGTCGTGCCCGCGGATCCGGTGGCTTTCGGCCGCGACTATCGCGAGCTGGGGCTCTACCTGGGTGTGACCCAGGATCTCGGGCCGCACGCGATCGTCGGGGTTCGCTACGACTTCTACAACCCGGACGCGGACTCGGTGAACACGGTCATGGGTTCGACCACGCCGACCGGGATGGCGTATCAGACGGTGGCGTTCGCAGCGGCGCTGCGCGCGCCGGCGGGCCGGTTGATCGCCGAGTTCGATCTGAACCGGAACCACAACGGACGCAATCTACAGGGCAATCCCAGCAACCTGGCGTCGAACGCCTTCGTGCTGCGCGGCGAGGTCAGCTTCTGATGCGTGCCGGCCAGGCCGCTCTGTTGGTTGTCACCGTCGCCAGCGGTTGCGCCGGCGCCACGGACGATCCCGGGCTGACGGCCTACCTTCGCCTCTCCGGCGCCCAGTTCGTGGCCGGGGCACTGGAGCCGGCCGCGCCCGTGACCACTACTGCGGTCGTCGACGGCGGCGCGCGTACGCCCGTCGTCAACGGAATCAACCTGCAGACCAGCACCGTCTCACCCGGGTTGCAGAGCTTGCCGCTCTCGGGCGACGTCGAGAACGGGACCAGCGTGCTGGTGGGGTTGGCCGGCGACTCCGGCCACTGGATCCTGCCGGCGCCGACGGCCGACTTCCTGCAGTCAGACAACTTCATCTTCCAGAGCAAGCTGTCGTTCTCGCCTCTGACGCCGACCGGCCAGCACGCCCTGCTGTTCCGCGGGGTCTCCCCGGACGGCTCCATTGGACCGTCGCTGCAGGTCAACCTGAATGTCACGGCTCCCGTCCCTACGGGCGCGCTGGTGATCAGCTTGGCCTGGGACACGAACGCGGACCTGGATCTGCACGTGGTGGCGCCGAACCCGAGCGACCCGTCGACGCCCATCGAGATCTGGTCGAAGGCGCCCGTCGGGCTGCCGCCGCGGGTTCCGGGCGCGCCGCCGCTGGTGGGCCCGGAGCTGACCGCGGCCGTCGCGGCCGCCGGCAAGCTGGACTTCGATTCGAACGCGAACTGCGTCATCGACGGGCACCGCCAGGAGAACGTGGTCTTCACGGAGGGCCCGCCGGCGGGCGACTACGTCGTGCGCGTCGATGCCTTCTCGATGTGCGGGCAGGTCGACGCCCAGTGGCAGGTGACGGCGGCCCTGGGCGACGGAACCCCGGCGGGTTTCGCGCGGTGGGAAGCCACGGATACGGACACGCGGGGCACTCACGGCGCCGGCTCCGGCCGCACGGCGTTCACGTTCCACATCTA
>CAZPUH010000315.1:0-7845 GCA_964589215.1 uncultured Myxococcales bacterium
TGGCTGGGGGTTATACAATGGCCGGCGTCCGTGTTGAGCTTCGCCGTCCTGGTTCCCAGCCTGGCCGTGCTCGCGCCGGCGCTCGCGTGGGTTGCGCCGCCCGAGCCGCCGAAGCCGCCGGTCGTGGCTCTTCCGCAGATCCGCGCCAGGCGCGCCGTGAAGCCGCCCAAGATCGACGGGCGGCTCGACGATCCGGCCTGGCCGGCGGCGCCCGTGTCGGACGCCTTCACGCAGCACTACCCCGACGAAGGGGCGCCCCCGACGGAGCGGACCTTCGTGCGCGTGCTGTACGACGACCGCAACCTGTACGTCGGGATCGACTGCTGGCAGACGCATTCACCGATCGTGCGGCGGCTGCAGCGGCGCGACGGATTCCTGCCCTCGGACGGCGTCTGGATCGACATCGACAGCCGCGACGACGGCGTCAGCGCCTACCACTTCTCGGTGAACGCGGCCGGCGTCCTGCTGGACGGCATCCACTACAACGACACCAACTTCTCCGCCGACTGGGACGCCATCTGGGAGGCGAAGGTCGCCGACACCGGGCACGGCTACAGCGTCGAGTTCCGCATCCCGCTGACCTCGCTGCGGTTCACGGCGCGGCCCGTGCAGTCGTGGGGCTTCCAGGTGCGGCGCGCGATCGACGCGCGGCAAGAGACGGACGACTGGGCGTTCTTCCCGCGCCACGGCGCCAGCTTCGTCCACTTCTTCGGCCGCCTCGACGATCTGTCCGGCCTGCCGCCGCCCAGTCTCTTCGAAGCCACGCCGTTCGTGCTGGGAAAGCTCGAACACCGCGCGGCCGGGGCCCAGAACGTCCTGTCGCACGGCTGGTTCGCCGGCGGCTCGGCCGGCCTGGGCGCGCTGGCGCACCTCACGAACGAGCTCACGCTGGACCTGGCCGTCAACCCGGACTTCGGGCAGGTCGAGGCGGACACGGTCATCTTGAACCTGTCGACGTTCGAGACGTTCTTCCCGGAAAAGCGGCCGTTCTTCCTGGAGGGGCTCGACGTCTTCGCGACGCTGCGTCCGGTTTTCTACACGCGGCGCATCGGCCGGCAGCCGGCGACGCCCACGCTGTCGACGGGAGAGGCGCTGGTCGCGCTGCCGGATCCGACGCGCATCTGGGGCGCGGTGAAGATGTCGGGCACCGTCGGCGGGCGCACGACCGTCGGCGTGCTGTCGGCGCTGACGGGCGAGAACGACGTGGACGTGCAGAGGCCCGACGGCGTGCGCCGCGCGCGCCTGGCCGAGCCGGTCACGACCTACAACGTGCTGCGGCTCAAGCGGCTGGTGGCGGCGAACGCCGACGTGGGCCTGCTGGCGACGGCCACGAACCGCTTCGATCCCGTGGTGCCGGCCGGCACGGTGTGCCCCGCCACGCTGGCCGCGCCGACGGGCGGCCGCTGCACGAACGACGCCTACGTGCTGAGCCTGGACGGGCGCTGGCGTTCGAGGTCGGGCGACTACGCGCTGGCCTGGCAGGCGATCGGCAGCGCGCTGTCGGGCGGCGCCCCGCGCGCGGAGCCGGACGGCATCCCGATCCAGCCGGGGCAGCCCGCTGGCGGCGCGTCGGCTTACGTCGCCAAGGAGGGGGGACCCCACTGGCTGTGGAGCGTCTGGCAGCACGTCACGGGGCGCCAGCTCGAGTTCAACGACCTCGGCTACCTGGAACGCAAGAACGACGTGAACGGCTCGTACACGCTGAGCTACCGGACACTGCACGCCTGGTGGCGCACGATCGAGACGCGCACGAACCTGCAGCTCAACCTGCGGGAGACGCTGGACGGGCTCAACCTGTGGCGCGAGCTGCTCGCGAACACGACCGTCACGCTGGCCAGCTTCTGGAGCGTGACGTTCGAGGTCCACGGGCGCGCCGACTACTACGACGATCGCGAGATGGGCGACGGGTCGGCGTTGCAGCGTCCGGGCAACGTCGGCGCGCTCGTGAGCCTCGCGACGGATCCGCGCAAGCGGGTGATCGGCTCGCTGAGCGGCACCGTCGATCGGCGGAGCGGCGGGTACCACACGGACCTGCATGGCCAGCTGACGCTGCGGCTGCTGCCTCAGCTGCAGATCGACCTCCTGCCGACGGTTGGCACGGACAGCGGTGCGCCCCGGTACGTGGGCACCGACGCGACGCCGCTCATCGTCGGCGACGTGGCCGATTACCGGTTCGGCGTCCAGACGGCGGTCAGCGCGGGCGCGACCGTCCGGGCGGCGTACACCTTCACGCCGCAGCTGTCGTTGCAGTTCTACACGCAGCTGTTCCTGGCCAAGGTGAACTACGACGGCTTCTACGTTTATCCCAAGCAGTCCTTCCGCGAGCGGGTCGACCTGGCCGCGCTGATCCCGGCGGCGCCGCCCGCCGCCAGCCCCGACAGCGAGCAAGCGACGCTGAACGTCAACCTGGTGCTGAGGTGGGAGTACCGGCTCGGCTCGACCCTGTTCCTCGTCTACACGCGCGCACAGACGCCGGCGCTGGCGGTGCCGGGGGGCGGCACGGGGCAGCTGGAGCTGGCGCCCATCTGGCGCGGCCGCGCCTCGGACGACGTGCTGATGGCGAAGCTGGCCTACTGGCTGGGGTGAAACGGGGCGGACGGGACCAACCCCGAGACGTCTCTGCACGGGTGTCACAGCGAAACCGCCTCACGGCTGGCCTGACCCGATGCGGGCGTGCCCGCCGCGCGCGGCTTTCCGGTCGCCGCGGGGTTGGCATCACAGGTGCACTCTCTGGGGACGTCGGCACAAGAGGCCGACATCAACCCGGAGGAGAAACAATGATTCGTAATACGCTGTTTGGGATTTCGGTTCTGGCTCTGTCGGCTGGCTCGGCGTTCGCCGCGCCGGTGAAGCACCCGGTCGCGAAGACCCCGGTCGTCGCGCAGGCCGACACCGCCGCCCCCGCGGGCGACGCCGCCAAGCCCGCCAAGAAGGCCAAGAAGAGCAAGAAGGCGAAGGGCGACGCCACCAAGACCGAGGGCGCCAAGGAGATGAACGCGAAGTAATTCGCCTCAACTATCCGAAGCAACCGTGGCCGGCGCAGAAGCAGCGCCGGCCACTCGGCGTTTCGGGACCCTCAGAGGGTCCCCGAGCCCTCCCGCGACGGCTCCGCCGGGCGAAGACGAGCTCCGCCAGCGCGCTCTCGCCACACGTGCCAGGCCTTGAGGCCGACCACGGTCAGGGCCAGGCCCCAGGCGATCCAGATCAGCGCCGACCAGTAGAGGAACGTGACGTGGTGTGAGCTGAGCGGCGTCACGGCGGTCGGCAGGTTGTGCGCGCGGTACAGCGACACGCCGTCGTTCATGACGGCCACCGTCGCGTGGACCAGGAAGCCGGCGTAGATGCTGCGCGTGTACATCGCCAGCGACCCCAGCACGACGCCGGCGACCATCGCGCCGCACGCTTCCAGGTACGGCTTGCCGAAGTGGATCATGCAGTAGGGGACCACCATCGACCAGATGGCCCCGGCGCCGAACCCGCGCATCGCGCGCAGCCAGAAGCCGCGAAAGAAGATCTCCAGCGCGAAGAACTGCCCCAGGTAGACGAGCTCCCAGACCGCGAAGTCGGCCCAGGAGCGGCCGGCCTGCTTGTACATCGGGTAGTACGCGCTGAAGTCGGGCTGGCGGCTGACGATCAGAATGATGGGGACCATGACCGCCACGCAGAAGGCGTAGATCCAGGCGTGCTCGCGAAACCCGCGGGCGCGCAGCCCGAAGTCGGCCAGCTGATCGTGGCGGAAGAAGGCCCGCCACAGCAGCACCGGCATCAGATAGCCGCCGATGCGCGTCACGCCCCACCAGAGGCGCAGCCCCATCTCGTCATACGTCGAGAGCAGCTGCCGCGCGCGCGCGTGGCCGACCGCCCAGCGGTCGAGCGCGGGACGGATCGTGTCCTGATAGAAGTCGCCGCGCCCGTAGTACTCCTGCCAGACGAGCACCAGCGCGGCCATGGTCAGCGCGACCAGCGGGCGGTAGTCGACCTCGCCCCGGTCGGCCAGCTCGCGCCGCCACGCGAACGCTTCCGTGTCCAGCTGGCGCCACGTTCCGCGGAACACGCGCCAGATCACCGGCGCGATGAGCACCAGCAGCGGAAGGGGGATCGCCCACTTCACGGCGGGCAGCTCGAGCCATCGCATGTTCCGGAAGCGCGAAACAATAATATATTCGCCGCGTGAGCGCTGACGACGAGGATGGCGGCAACGAAAAATCGACCGGCGACAAGCCGACCCGGCTCGGTAAGTTCATCCAGACTTACCACACGTTCCTGTCGACCTTCGTGATCGGGGTCGCCGGGCTGGTCGCGACGTCGATCTGGCAATACCGGCAGTCGCAGATCGCCGCCCAGCAGGCCCGTTCCGAGCAGGTCATCGCCCAGACGAAGGCCGAAAACGACTGGCGCATCGCCCGCGCCGAGATCCTGTCCAAGAACCTGAGCGTCTTGTCCGGGCAGGGGCCCGGCAGCGCCGACCAGAAGTTCGGCGTGCTGCTGTCGCTCACGCGCGGCGCGATCATCGATCCCGAGCTGGCCGTGTCGTACGCGATGGAGCTGGGCAAGGACAACCCGACCTACATGCGGACGGTGCTGGAGGCGACCTCGCAGAAGAACTACGAGCAGCTGTCGCAGGGGTTCAAGCTGACCTGCCAGCAGCGCTACGGCGTGCAGAAGGCGACCGACGTCTGCAAGGACGACGCGCTCGCCCAGCGGTCGGACGCCATCGCGCAGGTCGTCCAGGACGAGATGGAAGCGACCGCGGCCGTCCACGCGCCGGCGGCGGCCGGGCCGCTGGTCGTGCTGCGGGAAGAGCGCGACGTCCAGAACCACCCGGCCAAGATGTCGTGGCTGTTCGCGCCTTACCTGCAAGACCTCTACGAACGGCGGCAGTGGCAGGACATCGCGAAGTTCGAGAGCTTCTCGCAGGGGGCGCGGCTGGTGGCGGCGCTGGTGCTCGCGACGGCGCGCACCGGCGAGCTCGTCAGCTCGACGGAGGCGACGCAGCTCGACAAGTTTCACGCCGACCACCGCCACTGGCTGGCGCAGTACCTGCTGGGCGGGTCCTGCGAGGCCGAGTGCCGCGGCAAGCTGGCCGACGTGATGCTCAGCTCTTACGGGCAGGCCAACGGCGACTACGACGAGGCCTTCCGGCGGCTGCTGCTGGAATCGCGCACGGAGGCCGCGCCCGCCTACGCGCACCTCCACGCGCGGCTTCTGTGGTGCCAGCTCGACGACGACGACGTCGCGCGCTTTCGTGACGGCGTGATCGTGCCGGGGCTCGAGTCGGCGATGGCCAACCCGAAGACGCCCCCCGCGATCATCGAGGATCTCGTGGGGCTGCTGGCGCTGGTGCCGGAGCCGGCGAGCACCGACGCCACCTCCGCGGCGGCCTGGAAGAAGCTGCAGGCGGAGCTGGCCAAGGCGCCCGAGCACCTGCAGCGCACGCTCAACACGCGGCGGGCGGCGTCGGCGCGAGAGCGCCAGAGCCCTCCGCCCGTGATCCGCAAGGTCGACTTCTGCAACATGCCCAACGTGACCGCCACGACGGACACGCCGCCCGGACGGACGAACAACAGCCACACGCAGCCGTCAGTCCAGTGACCCGATGAGCACGACTGCGCGCGCGGCCGGCGGCGGCCGGACCGTCCTGGACATGAACGGCTACCAGTGGACCGTGCTCTTCGCCGCCTGGCTGGGGTGGGGGTTCGACTGCTTCGACGGCCTGCTGTTCAACTACGTGGCGCCGAACTGCGTGCCGACGCTGCTGGGGCTGGCGATCGGCTCGCCCGCCGCCAAGGCGGCGACGCTGCGCTGGGGCGGCATCCTGACCTCGATCCTGCTGGTGGGGTGGGCGGTCGGCGGCATCCTGTTCGGGCAGATCGCCGACCGCATCGGTCGCGCGCGGACGCTGATGCTGACGATGCTGCTGTACGCGCTGGGAACAGCCTGCTGCGCCGCCGCGCCGAACATCTGGGCGCTGATCGCCTTCCGCGCGGTCGCCAGCCTCGGGATCGGCGGGGAGTGGGCGGCCGGCGCCGCGATGGTGGCCGAGGTCGTGCCCGAGCGTCGGCGCGTCGAGGCCGGCGCGCTCCTCTACACGTCCGCGCCCGCCGGCCTGTTCCTGGCGACGTTCGCCAACTTCCAGATCGCGGGCGTCGCGATGAAGGGGTCGCCCGAGACGTCGTGGCGCTACGTGTTCCTGTGCGGCCTCATCCCGGCGGCGGTCGCGTCGGTCGTCCGCCTGTTCGTCAAGGAGCCGGAGAAGTGGACCAGCGCCGCGGCGTCGGCCGCGCGCCCGCGCTTCCGCGAGCTGTTCCAGGGCAACGCCCGCGCGCTGACGCTGTCGGGGTTCGCCATGGCGGTCGTCGCGCTCATCGCCTGGTGGAGCATCAACGCGTTCATCCCGATCGTCTCGACGGGGCTGGCGCAGGCCACCGCCAAGGCGGGCGGCTTCGACCGGGCCGCGACGCTGGCGCTGGTGGAGCGCTGGAAGGCGCTGGCCACCAACGTCTTCAACCTGGGCGGCCTCATCGGGACCCTGCTGACGATCCCCGCCGCCAAGGTGATGGGGCGGCGCAAGATGTTCGCGCTCTACTACCTGCTGTCCGGGGTCGCGATCCTGGCCACCTTCGGCCTGGACCTGTCCCCGCTCGCCCGCCTGTGGATGTACTTCCTGATCGGGCTGACGGTGTTCGGCGTGTTCGGCAGCTTCACGTACTACCTGCCGGAGCTGTTCCCCACGCGCCTCCGCGGGACGGGCGCCGGGTTCTGCTACAACGTCGGCCGCTTCATCGCCGCGGCCGGGCCGTTCCTGGTCGGCACCGTCGCCGCGCGCGGCGCCAACTCCCTGCAGACGGCGCTGGCCGCGCTGTTCTGGGTCGGCGTCGTGCCGCTGGCGGGCGCGGTGGTGGCGCTGTCGCCGATCGTGATCGAGACGAAGGGGCGCGAGCTCGCCTGACGGCGCGAGCTCGCGGCCGCGTGCGTGCGTTACGAGCTCTTCTTGATCATGTAGGTCAGGAGGTCGACGCAGCGGTGGCTGTAGCCCCACTCGTTGTCGTACCAGCTGACCAGCTTGAAGAAGTTTCCGTTCAGCTCGGTCGAGCTGCCCGCGTCGGAGATCGACGACCGCTCGTCGTGGATGAAGTCGGACGAGACGACCTCGTCCTCGGTGTAGCCGAGGATGCCCTTCAGGTAGCCTTCGCTGGCCGCCTTCATGGCCGCGTTGATCTCTTTGATCGACGTCGTCTTCGCCGTCTTGAAGGTCAGGTCGACGACCGACACCGTCGGGGTCGGGACGCGGAACGCCATGCCGGTCAGCTTGCCCTTCACCTCGGGCAGCACCAGCGCGACCGCCTTGGCGGCGCCCGTCGACGACGGGATGATGTTGATGGCGGCGCTGCGGCCACCTTTCCAATCCTTGCGCGACGGGCCGTCGACCGTCTTCTGGGTCGCGGTGTAGCTGTGCACCGTCGTCATCAGCCCCTCGGTGAGGCCGAATCCTTCCTTCAAAACGACGTGCACGACGGGCGCGAGACAGTTGGTCGTGCAGCTCGCGTTCGACACGATGTTGTGCTTGCCGGCGTCGTACTTCTCGTGGTTGACGCCCATGACGACGGTGATGTCCTCACCCTTGGCCGGCGCCGAGATGATGACCTTCTTCGCGCCGGCGGCCAGGTGACCCTTGGCCTTCTCGGCGTCGGTGAAGAGGCCGGTCGACTCGATGACGTAGTCGACGCCCAGCTGCTTCCAGGGGAGCTCGGCCGGCGACTTCGCGCTGACCACCAGCACGTCCTTGCCGTCGACGGTGAGAACGTCGTCGGCTTCCTTGTCCGAGCCCGACTTCTTCGAGCTGAC
>CAZPUH010000316.1:0-7572 GCA_964589215.1 uncultured Myxococcales bacterium
GGACAAAGTCCTTTCCAGCTCCCCGTTCCCGCCCGTTTGAGCTCCACATGCCGCTTGACGATGTCGACGATGTTGGTGCGTTCCCTTACGTCGTCGATCTTCTCCCTGGGGACTAAAGGCACAAAAATATCCGCCGCACCGGAAGGCGCGCATCTTTTAGCGTAAGGTGCCCGCAAGTCAAGCCGCCGCAGCTGGATTTCTGGCACTATGACGCGCATGGGGACGGCCGCTGTCCCTCCCACCAGTCGCCTGAGGGCGCGGCTGCTCGTCGGGACAATGGCACCGACCGTCGGTGTCCTTCTCTTATTCGCTTTTTTGGCCCACGAGGTCGCGCGCCGGGCGCTGGAAAAAGAGCTGGGGCGCCGGCTGCAGACGGCGGCCGCGGGCGCGGCGGCGACCGTGCTCCCCGAGCAGCTGCGGGCGCTGCGGGCCGGCGACGAGGCCTCGCTGACCTACGCGAACGTCCGGCGCCGCCTGGACGCCGCGCGGGCGCGCCTGGGGGTGCGTCGCGTCGTCGCCGTGACCCCGCAGCTGGAGGCGCGCGGCGACACCGCCGGCGCGCTGGCGCTGGGGGCGCACGCCTACGAGCTGGACGCCGACCGCGTCGAGATCGCGCGGGCCCTGGCGGGGATGCCGGCGGCCTCGCCGCTGTTCGTCGGGCACGACGGCGTCTCGTACGAGCGCGCCTACGCGCCGGTGGGCGAGGCGGGCGACGTCGCGGGCCTGATCGCGGTCGAGGGCAACGCCGAATATCCGGCGGCGCTGGCGGCCTTCCGGCGGTCGATGCTGCTGGCGGGCGCGGTGGCGGCGCTGGGCGTCCTGCTGGTCACGCTGTGGCTGGCGGGCCGGATCTCGGGTCCGGTGACGCGGCTGGCGGAGGCGGCGGCACGGCTGGGGCGAGGAGACCTGGAGGCCCCGTTCCCGATCGAGACGCGCGACGAGATTGGCGTGCTGGCGCGGACCTTCGAGGAGACGCGCCAGGCGCTGAAGGCCCGCGACGAGAGAATGCACATGATGCTGGCGGGGATCGCGCACGAGGTGCGGAACCCGCTGGGCGGCCTCGAGCTCTACGCGGGGCTGCTGCGCGAGGCTCTGGGCGGCCAGGCGGACCGCCTGGAAGAGGTCGGCCGCATCGAGCGCGAGGTCGGCCATCTGAAGGCGGTGGTCAGCGACTTTCTGGAGTTCGCGCGCCCGACCCAGCCCCGGCTCGAGCCGGTTCAGCTGGACGCGCTCTGCCGGGAGGTCGCGGAACTGGCGGGCGCCGGCGCGTCCGCCCGGGTCGAGGTCGACGTCGCCCCGGGCACCTGGGCGCAAGCCGACCGGGCCCAGCTGCGGCGCGTGTTGCTGAATCTGGCCCGCAACGCCGTCGCCGCGGCCCGCAGCCGGGTCCAGCTGGCCGCCCGCGCGGAGGCCGGGCGAATCCGGGTCCAGGTGCGGGACGACGGGGCCGGGGTCCCCCCCGAGCTGCGGGACCGGATCTTCACCCCATTTTTCACGACCCGCGAGAAAGGGACTGGCCTGGGGCTGGCCTTCGTGCGCGAGATCGTGCGCGATCACGGGGGGGAGGTCACGGTTCGGGATGCTGACGGAGGGGGGAGCGTGTTTAGCTTCGACTTGCCGGGCGGCGATGTGCCGGGCGTGGCGCGATGACGACAATCCTCTTCACCGATCCCAAATTCCTCGACCACGACCCGGGCCCCGGGCACGTCGAGTCGCCGGCGCGGCTGGACGCCATCATGGGCGAGCTGGGGCGCGCGCCGCTGGACGGACTGGTGATCGAGACGCCGCGCCCGGCGACGGACGCCGAGATCGAAGCGGTTCACCTGCCCGGTTACCGCGGGCGGCTGGCGGCGCTGGCCGGCGAGTACGCGGCGCTGGACCCGGACACGGGCGTGTCGCCCGGCAGCTGGGAGGCCGCCAAGCTGGCCGCCGGCGCCGCGGTGGGGGCCGTCGAGGCGGTCCTGAAGGGGCGGGCGCAGAACGCGTTCGCGCTGGCTCGCCCGCCGGGCCATCACGCGCGGCCGGGCGAGGCGATGGGCTTCTGCCTGCTGAACAACGCCGCCATCGCCGCCGAGGCGGCGCTGCGCAACGGCGCGCGGCGCGTGCTGATCGTCGACTGGGACGTCCAACACGGCAACGGGACGCAGGAGGTCTTCGCGGCGCGCGACGACGTGCTTTACATGTCCGTGCACCAGTTCCCGTTCTACCCGGGCACGGGCGCCGCCCAGGAGATCGGCGTCGGCACGGGGGTGGGCGCGACGGTCAACTGCCCGCTGCCGGGGGGGCAGACCGACGCCGACTACGGCGCGGTCTTTCACGATCTGTTCCTGCCGATGGGGCGGGCGTTCGCGCCCGACCTGATCCTGGTTTCGGCCGGGTATGACGCCCACGCGCACGATCCGCTGGGCGAGATGCAGGTGACCGAGCGCGGGTTCGCGGCGATGGCGTCGGCGCTCAGCGAGCTGGCGGCCAGCACGTGCGGCGGCAAGCTGGCGCTGCTGCTGGAGGGCGGCTACGACCTGGGCGCGCTGGCCGCGTCGGTGCGCGCCTCGCTGGAGGTCATGGCGGGCCGGCGTGAGGACTTCCCGCGCGGCGTCGGGCCCGAGACGGTCGACGCGATCGCGGCGGCGCGTGACGCCTTGCGCGCCGCGGGGCGGCTCGTCCCGAAGACATGACCGGGTGGCGGCAGTGGGCCCCGGGGTCCGGGCCGGCGGTCGCCTCGCTCTTCCACCGTCTGTTCGGGCTGATCTCGCTGGCCGCGTGGTGGTCGCTGGGCAGCCAGGTGCGCGTGCTCATCGGGAGCCGCGGCCTGCTGCCGGCCGCGGACTTCATGGACGCGGTGCGCGCGGCCGGCGTGTCGATCTTCGACGTCCCGACGCTGTTCCGCTTCGTCCATGGGGACGCCGTGCTGGTGGGCGGGACCTTCGTCGGGGCGGCGCTGTCGATCGCGGCGCTGCTCGGCTGGCGGCCGCGGATCTGCTTTGCGATCTCGACGGCGCTGTACCTGTCGTACGCCACGGTCAGCCGCGACTTCCTCTCGTTCCAGTGGGACAACCTGCTGCTCGAGTGCGGGCTGCTGGCCGCGTTCCTGCCGCGCGATCGCGCCGCGCCGCTGGTCCACTTCCTATTCCGGGTCGTGCTGTTCAAGCTGTACTTCGAGTCGGGCGTCGCGAAGTGGCAGTCGCCGATCCACGACTGGCGGGACGGCAGCGCGATGACGTTCTATTACGAGACCGCGCCGCTGCCGACCTGGCTGGCCGTGGCCGCGCATCACCTGCCGGCCTGGTGGCACCACCTCGAGAGCCGCGCTGTCCTGGTGCTGGAGCTGATCGTGCCGTTTTTCATCTTCAGCCCGCGCCCGCTGCGGCTGGCGGCGGCCGTCACGTTCTGGCTGTTCCAAATCGGCAACGCCGCCACCGCCAACTACGGCATCTTCTGCTACCTGTCGGCGGCGCTCGGCGTGTTCCTGCTGGACGACGCCGACGTCCAGCGGTCCGCCGAGCGCCTCGCGCGGCTGATGCCGGCGCGCTGGAAGGTCCTGCGCGCGCGGACCCGCGCCGGGACGCCGCCCCGCGCGGCGGCCGTCTGGGCCGGGCGCGCCGGCGCGGGGCTGTTCCTGCTGATGTCGCTGGCGGAGGCGCTGGCGCTGTTCACGGAGTCCGGTCCCGCGCTGCCGCTGGTGGGGACGCTCTTCGATCTCAACCAGCGCTTTCGCCTGGTGAACAGCTACCACCTCTTCGCGTCCGTCACGCGCGAGCGCATCGAGCCGCAGTTCGAGACGCGCGACGCGCCGCTGACGGACGTGGAAGATGACGGAGCCTGGACGGAGCGCGACCTGCGCTGGAAGGCCGGCGATCCGCGCCGCGCGCCCGGGTTCGTCGCGCCGCACCAGCCACGCGTCGACTTCCAGCTGTGGTTCTACGGCCTCTCCTTTCAGCGACGTGAGCCCCCATATGTGACGGCGCTGGTCGAGAAACTGTGCAACGATGCCGCGTCCGTGCAGCCGCTCTTTCGCGATCCGCTCTCGCCGCACCCCACCGCCGTGCGCATCGTCTACTGGCAGTACCAGTTCGCCAGCGCCACTGAACGCAGCCAGGGAACCTGGTGGCGGCGGGCGCGCGCCGCCGAGAGCCGCGCCATTCCATGCAGCGGGTTGCGCCCGTGACCGGTCCGGCCCCAGCCGCGGCGCCGCCGACGGGGACGCTGCGGCGCGCGTCTCTGGGGACGCTGTTCCTGACGATCTTCCTGGACCTGCTGGGCTTCGGGCTGGTGATCCCCTTCCTGCCCGGACTGGCGCGCAGCCTGGGCGCGGGCGACTTCGTGGCGACGCTGCCGGGCGCCGTCTTCTCCGTGATGCAGTTCCTGTTCATCCCGATCTGGGGGCGTCTCTCGGACCGGATCGGCCGGCGCCCCGTGCTGCTGTGGAGCATCGCGGCCTCGGCGATCGGGATGGCCGTGCTGGGGTTCGCGCCCGACCTGACCTGGCTGTTCATCGCCCGCGTCTGGAGCGGCATCGCCACCGGCAACATCGCCGTCGCCCAGGCCTACATCGCCGACGTCACCGCGCCCGAGCGGCGCGCCCGCGGGATGGCCATCATCGGCATCGCGTTCGGCCTGGGGTTCATCTTCGGGCCGTTCATCGGCGGTGAGCTGGCGCGCTTTCCGATCCACGGCCGTCCCGGCATGCTGCCGCCGCTCGTGGCGGCGGGCCTCTCGCTCGTCAACCTGGTGCTGGCGTTCCGCACGCTGCCCGAGTCACTGCCGCCCGAACGGCGGGGCGTCTCGGTCCGGCGGGCGTCGCCGATCGACCTGAAGGCCTTCCGGGCAGCCGTCGCCGTGCCGGGCATCGGCGCGGCCGTGGCGATCAACTTCGTGTCGTACCTCTGGTTCGCGGGGATGGAGCAGACGTTCCGGCTGTTCACGGCCGACGCGTTCGGCATGTCCGACGCGGGCACGGGGCGCATCTTCGGCGTCGTCGGCATCGTCAGCGCCACCGTGCAGGGGGCGATCGTCCCGCGCCTGGTGCCGCGCGCCGGGGAGGCGCGGCTGGTCCGCTCGGGGCTCATCACGCAGGGGATCGCGTTCGCGCTGCTCGGGATGTCGCCGCTGATGGGCGGGGCGGCGCGGGCCGGGCTGTGGACGGCGGCCGCGCTGATCGCGCTCGGCAGCGGGTTGCAGAGCCCGTGCATGCCCGCTTACGTCTCGCGGCGGGCGGCCGAGACCGGGCAGGGGACCACGCTGGGCGCGTTGCAGTCGGCCAGCGCGCTGGCCCGCGCGCTGGGCCCGATGGTCGGCGGCGCGCTCTACGCCGGGTTCAACCCGCGCGCTCCCTACCTGGTCGGCGCCGCCGGATTCGCGCTGGCCGCCGTTCTGGCCTTCGCGCGCCTGCGCTGACGCCCGGCCCGCAACCCTGTTCAGGGCGTGCGCTGCGGGCCGGTTTTGCGCTTGTCGGGCTTGGGCGTCGACTCCGAGCCGTGCACGCAGACCCGGTTGCGGCCGGTGCGCTTGGCTTCGTAAAGCGCCTTGTCGGCGGCCGCCAGGAACGCGGCATGGTCGTTGACGCCGCTCTCCGGGACCGCCGCCACGCCCAGGCTGATGGTCACGGGGATGTCCTTGCCGCCGAACGTGAACTTGCGCTGCTGGACCGCCGCGCGCAGCCGCTCGGCGACGATCAAAGCCCCCTGCAGGTCGGATCCTCGGCAGAGAATCGTGAACTCCTCGCCGCCGAAGCGGGCCAGCACGTCCTCGGTCCGCAGCAGCTCGGTCATCATCTGCGACAGCTCGGCCAGCACGAAGTCGCCGGCCGGGTGGCCGTGGCCATCGTTGATCTTCTTGAAGTGATCGATGTCCAGGAAGATCAGCGCCAGCGGGCCGCCATGGCGCACGGCGAACGCGAACTCTTTCTCGAGGTAGTCGGTGAAGTACTTCTTGTTGAAGACCTTCGTGAGCCCATCGCGCAGCGCCGACTCGTACATCTGGCGCTGGAACACCTCGTCCAGGTGGTCGTGGTAGGTGAACTTCAGGATGCTCGTCGAGCCCACCATCACCTTGTCGCCGTCGGTCAGCTCCTTGCGATCGATCTTGATGCCGTTGCAGTAGGTGCCGTTGGTCGAGCCCAGGTCGACCACGATGATCTTCTCGCCCTCGCGCACGAACGCGCAGTGCTCGCGCGAGACGCCCTCGTCGTTCAGCCGCACCTTCACCTTCGTGCCGCGCCCGACCACCGTGCGCTCGTCTTGCAGCTTGAACATCTCGCCCGCGCTCACGCCGGCCAGCACGACGAGGTACGCCAGGTTGCGCTTTTGCTCGCCGCCCTCCGGCGGGATCGCCGGTTTCGTCTGAGTCTGGTCTTTCGAGCCCCTGGACTTGGCGCTCATCGCCCCCCGTTCATCCTAGAACGAAGGGGCCGATTTTCATAACCTCTCGCGTCGGCCCCGGGCGTCGATGCGCCACCTGGCGGTCCCGGTGCCTTGCGGCCCGTGCTCCAGGCGGATGCGCAGCGCCTCCGCCTTCTTGAGGGGGGGGTGTCGGGGCCGACCGGTCAGCTCGGCAGCCAGCGCGGACAGGATCGGCTCGTGCGCGACCAGCGCCACCGACGAGACCGCCTCCGGATCGCGGGCCAGCGACGTCAGGAACCCGACGGCCTGGGACACGGCCGCCTCGGGGACCAGGGCGTCCGTCACCAGGATGCGCTCTCGGTAATCGACCATGGCCGCCACGATCTCGGCGGTCTGGACGGCGCGCACCAGCGGGCTGGTGACGATGACCGAGAACGTCACGCCCCGCCGCGCGAGCGCCCGCCCAACCCGCCGCACGTCCTGGCGCCCGCGGGTGGTCAGCGCCCGGGACTCGTCCCGGGGCGCGTCGTCGCCGGCCTCGGCGTGTCGGATCAGCGTGACCCGCATCGCGCGGTCCGCCCGCTAGCGCGCGCCCGTGTCGCCGGGGCCCGAGGGCGCCGATTCGGACGGGGGCGACGGCACCGCGACGGCGTCGGGGCCGGGCGCGCTCTCGTCGTCGTCGTCCTCGTCCGTCGCGGCGGGCGGCGGGGGCGATGACGCGGCGGCAGGGGCCGGGGCGCTGGCCACCGGCGTCGGGGCGGGACCGGGGTCGATCCCGGCTTTCTTCAGAGCCGCCAGGTAGTGGTCACGCTCGGCGATGGCGGTCAGAAGCCGCTGCCTCATGATGTCGTTGTTCTGCTTGAGGCGGGTGATCTCCGAAAGGTCGCGCTGCCGGGTCGAATCGACCTTCGACGCGCGCGCGAACGCCTTCAAGAACTCGGCCTGGCCCAGGTCGACCATGCCCGAGGCGCGGTACTTGCCGACCTCCGCCTTCTCGATGTAGCCCTCGGCCGCCAGACCCAGCAGCGCCTTCGAGACCTGCGGCTCGCCGGCGCCGATCGCCAGCGCGACGTCCACCGGGGTGAATGCCTCGCCGGTGGCGGCCAGCCGTTTCAGCTCGTCGTAGAGCTCCTGGCGGTCCACCTTGGCGCCAGCATCACTGCCGCCGAAACTGCTCTTGCTGCTCGAGTGGCTTCGCTTCAGGCTCATCCGCGTCTCCTGTCCAGGCCGGGCT
>CAZPUH010000317.1:0-3556 GCA_964589215.1 uncultured Myxococcales bacterium
ATCCTCGATCCCCCCGTCCGTGGTGGCGGTGGTCTTCAAGATGGGCGGCACCGGCCGCGCGCCGAGGGCCAGCATGGCGGTCAGATCGGCGATGGCGCGGTCGGCGCCCTCGCGATCGCCCTTGTTGACGATCAGCAGGTCGGCGATCTCGAGGAGGCCGACCTTCAGCGCCTGCACGTCGTCGCCCAGTCCGGGCGCCGTCACGACCAGCACGGCGTCGGTGGCGTCCGCCACGTCCAGCTCCGCCTGCCCGGCGCCCACTGTCTCGACGAAGATGACGGGGAACCCGGCGGCGTCCAGCACGGCGGCCGCGGCGGCCGTCGAACGCGAGAGGCCCCCCTGCTGGCCGCGCGTGGCGAGCGACCGGATGAACACCCCCTCGTCCAGCACGTGCCGCTGCATCCGCACGCGGTCGCCCAGCAGCGCGCCGCCCGAGAAGGGGCTGGACGGATCGACCGCCACGACCGCGACGCGCTCGCCGCGCGCGCGCACCGCGGTCACCAGCGCCGAGACCAGCGTCGACTTGCCGACGCCCGGGCTGCCCGTCACGCCGACCAGGAACGCCTGCCCGCCGCGCGGGTAGATCGCGCGCAACGCCGCGCGCGCGCCTGGCAGGTCGTCGTCCAGCGCGCGCATCAGCCCCGCAGCCGCGCGCAGATCGCCGGCGCAGATGCGGTCGACGTCCCAGCCGGCCGTGGCGCCCACGCCGGCCGTCAGCCCTGGGTCGCCATCTGATCGGCGGCGGTGCGCAGCAGCTCGCGGGCGATGACCATCTTCTGGACCTCGTTGGTCCCCTCGCCGATCTCCGCCAGCCGCGCGTCGCGCAGGTAGCGTTCGACGTCGAACTCGCGCGTGTAGCCGTAGCCGCCGTGAATCTGCACGGCGGCGTTGCAGGCCTTCACCGTCGCCTTGGCCGCGAAGTACTTCGCGATCGACGACTCCGTCGTGGTGCTCATCCCCTGATCGGTCATCCAGGCGGCGCGCCAGACAAGCAGGCGCGCGGCGTCCAGCTCGGTCGCCATGTCGGCCAGCATGTGCTGGATGGCCTGGAACTCGCCCAGCGCCTTGCCGAACTGCACGCGCTCCTTCGCGTAGCGGCGCGAGGCCTCGAACGCGGCGCGGCCGATCCCGACCGCCCAGGCCCCGATGCCGATGCGCCCCTTCTCCAGCACCTTCAGCGTGTCGAAGAATCCGTTGTCGACGTCGCCCAGGCGCTGCTCGTCGCCGACGGTCACGTCCTCGAACACCAACTCGGTCGTGTCCGACGCGCGCAGCCCCATCTTGTGGATGATCTTGCCGGTCCGGAACCCGGGCATGCCGCGCTCGATGATGAAGGCGGTCAGCCCCTTGGCCTTCTTCTCGGGCGACGTCGACGCCATCACGACGAACACGCCGCCCACCGACCCCTGCGTGATGAAGGTCTTCGACCCGTTGATCACCCACTTGTCGCCCTGGCGGACGGCGCGCGTGCGGGCGGCGCCCGCGTCCGAGCCCGAGCCCGGCTCCGTCAGCCCCCAGCCGCCCAACACCTTGCCGCTGGCCAGCCCGGGGACGTACTTGCGCTTCTGCGCCTCGTTGCCGGCCAGCAGGATGTGCCCCGTGCAGAGCGAGTTGTGCGAGGCCACCGTCAGGCCGACCGACGCGTCGGCGCGCGCGACCTCTTCCAGCGCGATCACGAAGTCGTGGCACTTCATGCCGGCGCCGCCGTAGGTCTCGGGCACCTGCATGCCCAGCAGGCCCATCTCGCCCAGCTGGGGGATGACCTCGTGGGGGAAGCGCTCTTCCTCGTCCCAGCGGCGCCCGTTGGGGACGATCACGCGCTCGCACAGCTCGCGTACGGAGTTTTGCAGCACGCGTTGTTCGTCGGTCAGCTCGAAGTCGATCATGGTTTGCTCTTGCTTCCGTCCTTGGTGCGATCTTCAGGACCGGCCGGCGCGAAGATCTGCACCATCTCGGTCTTCTCGTTGCCGGTGAACTTGGCAGAGTGCGGCTGCCCCGCGGGCAGGAACAGCGCCTCGTCGGCGGCGAAGGGGATCTTCTCGCTGCCGACCGTGAGCTCGCCCGCGCCCGACGTCACGAAGATGATCTCCTCGCTGGTGGCGTGGCTGTTGCGCGGCACCTGCGCGCCCGGCTCGGCCTCCATCCTCCCCAGGTAGAAGCCGCCGCCCTCGACCGGGCCCGTCTGGGCGGGGCCCAGCAGCGGCGTGACCTTGAGCTTGCCGCCCGGAAGCGACTGCGCGCTGCCCGGGCCGGCCACGACCAGCTTGGCGCCAGGCGGGTTGATCGCCTTGCGGGGGTCGTGGATCACCTCGAACGCCGCCCGCCCGTCGGGATCCTTGGGATCGCGGTAGACGCGATCCGGCCCGGGCGGCACGAACACCTGCAGCAGCACGGCGGGCGCGCTGCGGCCCATGTTCTCGATCGCGTGCGGCATCTGCGACGGGATGAAGACGGCCATGCCCTCGTCCAGCTTCTCGGGGGCGATCCCGGCGGCGCCCAGCACGCGCGCGTGGCCGCGCAGCACGTACAGCACCTCGGCGCCGGGGTGGCGGTGCAGCGCGATCCGGTTGGCGGGCGCGATCGTCAGCTGGGCGAGCGCCGCCTTTCGCGCGTGCATCGTCGCCTCGTCGACCAGCAGCTTGACCGAGAACGGCGGGCTGGGCGCGGGCGAGCCGGGTCGATGCTTGCCAGCGGGCGCCGGCGGCCCGTGCTCGGGCGCGTCGGCCACCTTGATCGAGAACTGCGCAGCCTGCCCCTCGAACGCCAGCGGCACGACCACGGTGCTGCCCGGATCGATGCCCGCCAGCGTCCAGGTCAGCGCGGACGCCTCCAGGCAGGCCAGCAACACCGGGGACTTCACGTCGTCGCGGGCCGGCTCGGCGTGCGTCACCTTGCCGCCGGCCCCCACGTCGACCGAGAGGTCGATCTTGCCCGACACGTCCAGTGTGTCGGCCAGCGCGCGCTCGAAGCAGCGGTTGACGTCGGCGCCGTGCGCGACCAGCGCCGACTGCAGCACGTCGGCGACGCGCGCCTCCTCGCTGTTGTCGACGCCCGCGCTGGCGCCCCCGGCCGGCGCGCCGACCAGAGCGGTCGCCAGCAGACCTGCGACGAGGCGCATCACGCCGCGGCCCCCTCGACCCGGGCCCGCAGGTCGCGTTCGATCCAGTCGACGATCGCCTGGGTGGGCGTCCCGGGCGTGAAGATCTCGGCCACGCCGCCGGCCTTCAGCGCCGTGGCGTCCTCGTCGGGGACGATGCCCCCGCCGAACAGGACGACCTCGCGGGCGCCGCGCGCGTCCAGCGCCGCGCGTACCGCAGGGAAATGGGTCATGTGCGCTCCCGACATGATGGAAAGCCCGACGGCGTCGACCGACTCTTGCAGCGCTGCGGCAGCGACCATCTCGGGCGTCTGGTGCAGGCCGCTGTAGATGACCTCGTAACCCGCGTCGGCCAGGCCGCGCGCCACGACCTTGGCGCCGCGATCGTGACCGTCCAGCCCGACCTTGGCGATCAGGATGCGCAGCTTTCGCTTGGGCGTCCGCTCGTCTTTCACTGGG
>CAZPUH010000318.1:0-9734 GCA_964589215.1 uncultured Myxococcales bacterium
GGGGGCGTCGGCTCGGGTGGCGTCGGCGGACACGGAGCGACCGGCGGCGCCGGCGCCGTGACCGGCGCGGGCGGACGCGCCGCGACCGGTGGCACCGGCGGACACGTCGCGACGGGCGGCATCAACGGCACGGGCAATGTCGGCGAGGGCGAAGGATCGGGCGGCACCGGCGGGACGGGCGCCATCAGCGGCACCGGCGGGACCGGCGCCATCAGCGGCACCGGCGGGACGGGCGCCATCAGCGGCACCGGCGGAACGGGCGCCATCAGCGGCACCGGCGGAACCGTCGGCGGCGCGTGCACGGTCACCAGCGACTGCGGCGCCGGAGCGTGCTGCGTCTCCGGCTCGTGCCAGCCGCTGCCGCCCGCGCCGCCGCTCTGTCGGTTCAGCAGTGAGTGCGGACCCGGCGGACGCTGCCTCGACGGCGCGTGTCAGCCGGGATGTACGTCGTCGGCCGATTGCGGAACCGGCAACGTGTGTACGGGCGGCTATTGCCAGCCGCCGGCGACGGGCGGAGCAACCTGCGTGTTCAACTTCGACTGCCCGGCGAACCACACCTGCGTGAACGGCTTCTGCCACGGCGCCTGCTCGACGGACGCGGACTGCCCGGCGCACGACATGTGCTCGGCGGGGCTTTGTCAGCCGGACGTTCGGCCGCACCCCAGCTGCCGTGCCAACACCGACTGTGCGGCCGGCAAGACCTGCGTCGACGGGTTCTGCCGCGCCGGGTGCCACACCAACGCCGACTGCTGCACGTGCACGACGGCGACGGTGTGCGGCCCCGGTGGGTTCTGCGAGACGCCCGGCGAGGCGGCTCCGCAGTGCCAGCTGCAGAGCGACTGCGGCGGCGGTCGGTCCTGCTTGGACGCGGTCTGCTCGTCGTAGCGACGCAATCGGATCTGGGGGCGGGGGTTCCCGCTCGCGCGCTGTGGTCAGGCGCGCGGGCGGGATGGGTGGCGGCGCAGTGGCAACGACCGCTCACCGGCGGGCCGGTTGTCAGGACTGCGTGACCTAAATCGGTTCAACGTGCCGTGATCTCGACCTCACTCCTCGGCGGGCGGCTGGGGCCCCGGGACGATGCCGGCGATGTCCGGGTCTTCCTCGGCCTCGCCCGCCGGGCGATCGGCCTTCTGGCGATCGCGCAGGTCTCGACGTTCGGCCTTCTTGCGCTGCTTTTCCTTGCGCGCGTTCTCTTTCTGACGCTTTTCGAAAGGGTTCGGTCCTCGCCGCATGTCGGCCCTATTTTGCGTCAGCTCCAGAAAAAAACGAGGGGCGCGCGGACCGGAGACGCGATCCAAGGCACTTTCGCATTTTTGCCGGACGGGCGAGGATCACGCGCGTGCAAGCGGACCTGATTGGCCAGGCCATCGGCAGCTACCAGGTCTTGCGGCAGCTGGGCAGCGGCGCGATGGGCGAGGTGTACCTGGCCGAGCACCGCCACCTGAGGCGCAAGGCGGCCGTCAAGCTGCTGGCGCGCGAGCTGGTCGGCCGCCCCGACCTGCTCGAACGATTCTTCCTGGAAGCGCGCGCGACCTCCGCGATCGCGCACGCCGGGATCGTTCAGGTGTTCGACTGCGAGATCGATCCGACGGGGCGGCCGTACATCGTCATGGAGTACCTGGACGGCGAGACGCTGGCCGCGGCGCTGGCGCGGCGGGGCGCGCTGCCGCCGGCCACGGCTGCCCGTTACGCGCGCGCGATGGCCGACGCGCTGGCGGCCGCTCACGAGACCGGGATCGTTCACCGCGATCTGAAGCCCGAGAACGTGTTCATCCTGGCTCACCCCGCCGAAGCGGTGAAGATCGTCGACTTCGGCATCGCCAAGCTGGAAGGCGATTTTCGCGCCGGGCAGGTGCACCAGACGCGGAGCGGGGCGCTGATGGGGACGCCGCTCTACATGTCGCCCGAACAGTGCCGCGACTCGGCCAATCTGGATTTCCGCACCGACCTCTACTCGCTCGGCTGCGTGTTGTACGAGATGGTCACGGCGCGCCCGCCTTTCACGCACACGACGCTGGGCGACCTGGTCGTCGCGCACATGACGGAGACGCCGGCGGACGTGCGCGCGCTGAACCCCGCGGTGCCGGCCGCGGTGGCCGAGCTGATCGGGGAGCTGTTGCGCAAAGAGCCGGCGGCGCGGCCGACGAGCATGCGCGCCGTCGCCGACCGGCTGGCCGCGTTCCTGAGTGGGCTCACCACGGTGCCCGAGCCGGCCCCGGAGATCCGGTCGCCGCCGAAGCCGCCGACGCAGACGACCTTCGGGGAGGCGGCCTCCGAGATCGTCGACGAGGCGGAACCGGCAGCGAAGCGCCGGCCGCTGGCCTGGGCCATCGCCGCCGCGATCGTCGTGGGCCTGGGGATCGGCGGCTTCATCGCGCGCCGCGGGAACGCGCCCGCGCCGCCGCACGCCAAGGTGGCGGTCGCATGGACCGGCACGCAGGCACCGCCGCTGGCCGCCAGTGCCGTCGCCCCTGCGACGACGCCCGGCGCCGCGGAAGACCCGGAGAGCCGGACGCGTCACACGGCCAAGGGGCCGTCGGGAAAGCACGCCGCCGCCGCGCATCGGACGCTGGCCGCGGCAGCGCCGGCGCGGGCAGCTGCCACGCCGGTCGCGCCCGCGGCGACGACCACACCGCCGCCGGTGAGCGGCGACAGCGCTTCCGCCGACGTCACCGGCGCGTGGGAGGGCGCCTGGACAGACGCCGAGCACCACCAGCACGGTCGCCTGTTCTTGCAGGTCAGCCCCGGCGGCGGCGCCGTCGGTTGGTTCTCGAACGCGAACGTCGCCCAGAGCTACCGGCTCACGGGGCGCGCCGAGGGGCCGGGCGTTTTCACGCTGGCCTGCGACTGCCCGGTCGGCCAGGCCTTCTCCGTGCGGGCCAGCCTTCGCAGCGAGCGCGGCGAAAACGGCAAGGACGGCGAAAACGGCGAAGTCCGCGGGCGCCTCACGCTGTCGGCCGCCAGCGGCGTGTTCGGCCAGAGCCACGTCGTGCTCCACCGCGCGCCGGCCCGCTGATCGCCCGCGAGATCCAGGTTACTTTACGGGCAGCGCCTGCCCCACTACAGTCTTCGGCCACCATGAGCCTGATCCGCTTCCGCCTGGCGCAGCTGTTCCCGATCGCCGCGTTGATCACCGCCGCGGCCGTCACCGGCTGCGCGAGCTCGACGGTCCTGCAGAGTCAGCCACCGGGCGCGCGCGTGTTCCTGAACAACGTGCCGGTCGGAACGACGCCGTACACGATGACCGACAGCAACATCGTCGGGACGGCGACGGCCGTGCGGCTCGAGTACCCCGGCTATCAGCCGCTCAACACCTACATCGTGCGCAACGAGGAGCTGGACGCGCTGGCGCTGATCGGCGGCCTGTTCCTGCTGGTGCCGTTCCTGTGGGTGCTGAAGTACAACCCGAGCCACTTCTATCAGCTGCAGCCGGCCATGCCGGGAATGGGCGCGCCGGGAGGCTGGGGCGCGCCGGAGGGCTACCCGCCGCCGCAGGGCGGTTACCCGCCGCCGCAGGGTGGTTACCCGCCGCCGCAGGGGCAGCCGCAGCAGGGTGGCTACCCGCCGGGGCCCGCCGGTTATCCGCCGCCGCCGGCCGGCTACCCGCCGCCTGCGGGCCAGCCGCCGCAGCAGTAGCAGTCGCACCCATCGCCGCCGCGCGGCGGTTTCATTCGACCGGTTCCGCCGCTTCCGCGTTCGTCAGCGGCGCGCCGGCGTTGATGCGCATCGGTTCGCGCGCCTCGTGGGGCTTGGCGGCCTCGACGACGGCGTCGCTCATGGCGGGGCCGATGCGATCCCACAGCTCCTTGGCGATGACGGCGCCCAGCGCGCGGCGATCGCCCGTGAACGTGGCGGACGCGGTCCGCATCCCGGTCGACCCGTTGCGCACGAACACCGTCGCGCTGGCGGCGGCGCCGTCGACGGCCACCTCACCGTCGACGTACGCGACCAGGTTCAGCGTGGCCGACATCTCACGGAACTGCTCGGGGCTGTCGACCGGGCGCAACGAGGTCATCATCTTGATCCCTTTCGCACGCAGCGCGTGCATCACCTGACGCCGGACCGCTTCCGCGTCGTCGCCGCTGAACGCCAGCACGGCGACCTTCGCGCCCGCCACGGGCACGACCGCCACGGGCGGCTCGACCTTCGGCGCCGGACACCCCTTGGGGGGCTTCTTCGCGCGGGGCGGCGCGTGCTTGGTCGCGGCGGCCGCCACGCTGCCCGCGGCTCCCCCCAGCAGGGCCCAGGACAGCGCGGCGGCGCGGGTCAGGCGGAAGAGGCGAGACCAGCGGCCACGGGCCATCCGCCTTCAGAATATCTCAAATCGCGCCTAGCTCCGATGCCATTCACTGAGGGCGCAACGTGGCAGGAACACGGCCGAACCGGTGTGTGAAACGCCAGGACGCCGGGGACGCCAAAAGGCTCGCGGAGCCGACGAAGGAGATCGATGGTTACGTCTCGGATTGGTGGCGCTGCCATGGAGGTGCACTCGGATTATTCCGCGCCCCGGGTTGGCATCCCGGCGTCCTGGCACTCGAGTCAACGGCATTGCCCTAGCTGCGCAGCTTGTAGCCGGTGGCCAGCATCCAGACGGACAGACTCGTGGCGACGGCCGCGACGGTGGCGGTGATGCCCAGGCCCAGCCACGGCGAGCTGGTCGACGTGCCCAGGAACCCGAAGCGCAACCCTTCGACCATGTAGAGGATCGGGTTCACCCGGGTGATCGTGTCCCACGGCCGGGGCAGCATGCGCGCGCTGTAGAAGATGCCGCCCAGGAACGTCAGCGGCGTCAGCACGAACGTGGGGACCACGTTCAGCTGCTCGAACTTCTCGCTCCAGATGGCGACCGCCAGGCCGATGGCGGCGAAGGCCGTCGCGATGAGCGCCGTGTACAGCAACACCCACACGGGGTGCGCGACCCCGAAGCCGGCGAAAAAACCGGAGATGATCCAGACCAGCGCGCCCGTCATGAAACCGCGCACGACGGCCGCCGACAGGAACGCCGCCAGCAGGTCGACGACGCCCAGCGGCGCGACCAGCAGATCGACGATGGTCCCCTGCAGCTTGGCGATGAACATCGACGACGACGTGTTCAGGAACGCGTTCTGCGTGACGGTCAGCAGCACCAGGCCGGGGATGATGAAACGAATGTAGGACACACCGTCCACCTCGCGAACACGCCCGCCCAGCGCGTAGCCGAAAACCAGAAAGTAGAGCGTCGTCGTGACGACGGGCTGGGCCAGCGTCTGACCGGGCACCTTCAGAAAGCGCCGTGTCTCCTTGGACAGCAGCGTGCGAAAACCGATCGTGTTCACGACGTCTTCCTGGTGAAGGCCGCCGCGTCGGGGCGTTTGGTCAGTTGAAGGAACACGTCTTCCAGCGTGGGCTGCACGATCTCCACGTCCGCCACGCCCGGCGACAGGGCGCCTGCCAGCGCCAGCAGCTCGCCGATGGGCGAGCCGTCGACGGGACAGACCACGGTCTGGCCGCTGCCGTCCAGCGTGGCCCCGCGGCGGCGCAGCGACTCGGGCAGCGCGGCCTCGCCCCCGCCCAGGGGCGCCGACAGCTTGAAGCGCACCTGCCGCCGCCCCAGCTGGCGAATCAGCCCGGCCGGCGTGTCGAGCCCGACCAGCGTCCCCTTGTCGATGACCGCCACGCGGTCGGCCAGCGCTTCCGCCTCTTCCAGATAGTGCGTCGTCAGCACGATCGTCGTCCCGGCGGCCCGCAACGTCCGCACGTACGACCAGAGATCGTGGCGCAGCGCCACGTCGACGCCCGCGGTCGGCTCGTCCAGGAAGGCGACGCGTGGCCGGTGCACCAGCGCCTTGGCGATCAGCAGCCGGCGCTTCATGCCGCCGGACAGCGCGCGCGTGTTGGTGTCGGCCTTGCCGAGCAGGTCCAGCGCGCGCAGCACCTCTTCGATGCGGCCGTCGTCGGGCGGCACGCCGTAGTACCCCATCTGGAAGCGCAGCACTTCGCGCGGCGTGAAGAACGGATCGAAGTTCACCTCTTGCGGCACCAGGCCCACCTGCCGGCGCGCGGGCAGCGAGTCGCGCACGACGTCGTGCCCCAGGATCAGCGCGCGCCCCGCCGTCGGGCGGACCAGCCCGCATACGATCGAGATCCAGGTGGTCTTGCCGGCGCCGTTCGGCCCCAGCAACGCGAAGATCTCGCCCGCCTCGATGCGCAGCGACAGGCCCCGCAGCGCCTCGACGTTCGTGTAGGACTTGCGGAGGTCGACGGTCTCGACGGCGGCGGTCGACATGCGCGCGCGAAGAATACGTTCCTTCCTCGGCGACGCAAGTCGGGTATCAGGTGCTAGAACAGCCGGCGGAGGGGACATGTCGAAATTGCTGGTCGTCGTCGCGAGCACGCGCGAAGAGCGGGTTGGGCATCTGGTCGCCGACTGGGCGATGGAGCAGGTGCGAGCCCATGGCAAGTTCCAGCCGGAGCTGGCGGACCTGAAGGCCATCGGCCTCCCCGTGCTGGACGAACCCAAGCACCCGCGCCTGGGTCAGTACAAGCACGCCCACACCAAGGCCTGGAGCGCCACGGTGACGGCCGCCGACGCGTTCCTGTTCGTCACCCCCGAGTACAATTACGCGATGCCGCCCGCGCTGCTGAACGCGCTGGACTACCTGTTTCGCGAGTGGGCGTACAAGCCGGCCGCCTTCGTCAGCTACGGCGGGCAGTCGGGCGGCATGCGGTCCGTCCAGAGCGCCAAACCCGTTCTGACGACGCTGAAGATCATGCCGTTGCCGGAGGCGGTCGCGATCCCCTTTGTGTCCAAGTTCATCAAGGATGACCGGTTCACGGGCGACGAAAGTCAGGCAAAGGCGGCGGTTGCGATGCTCGACGAGCTGCACAAGTGGGCGCAGGCCCTGGCGCCGATGCGCGCGCCGGCCGCTTGACGCGCCGCAATCCGGGGCTCGCCCGGCCCGATTGCTTGTTATAGTTCCCCGGCGATGAGCGACATGAGCCTGGCCACAGTCTCGCCTGCCGTGCTCGCCGTGCCGGCGTCGCGTCCCGCCGAACGGCCCTGGATGATCGCGCCGGGGCTGGACCTGGTGCTGTTCCTGGGCGTGACGCTTCTGACGATCATCCCCTGGTTCGTCGCGGACGTCCTTCACTACCCGGGCTGGTACGTCATCCTCGGTGTCGGGGTCGTGAACGGGCCGCACCTCATCTCGACCTGGACGCGCGTCTACCTGTTGCCGGGCGAACGTTTCAAGCGCCCGGTGCGTTACTGGGTCATTCCGGGGCTCGCGCTGGCGTTCGCCATCACCGCGGACGCGCAGGGCGGCATGTGGCTGCGCCTGATTCGCTCGACGATCTTCTACTGGGCGACCTGGCATTTCGTCGCCCAGAGCTGGGGCGTCCTGCGCATCTACCAGCGCAAGCACGGCGCCGCCGAGCGGACCGAGGCGCGGCTGGAGCGGGCGCTGATCTTCCTGCCCGCGTTCTTCTGCGCGTTGCACCGGCTCTACACCGGACCCTGGACGCTGTTCGGGATCGAGGTGATTCACGTCCGTCCGCCGGCGTTGCTGGTCAACGGGCTGGGCGCTCTGATCGTGGCGATCGCCGCCGTGTACCTCTGGGTGTGGCTGCAGGGAAGCCGCGGGCGGGCGGCGCACGAGTGGATTCGCCCCGCCTACCTGCTGTTCAACTTCGTCGGGTTCGCGATGCCGTTCCTGGTCATTCGCGACGGCGACGCGGCGTTCGCGGCGGCCGCGCTGTGGCACGCGGTCCAGTACATCGCCATCGTCTGGCTGTTCAACGGACGGCGCTACGCGCGCGGCGTGGAGCCGACCGCGCGCCTGGTGTCATGGGTCTCCCAGCGCGGTCGGGCGCTGGCCTACATGGGCCTCATCGCCGCGTGCGCGGCGGTCGTCTACACGTTCGCGTTCGGCGTCTCGTTCTTCGTGCACCGCCCGTTCGAAAACATTGCGCTCACGTTCTGGACCGGGTTCACGCTGGGCCACTACTACCTGGACGGCATGATCTGGAAATCCCGGAAATATGATTTGCGCACGCTGACAACGAACGCGCCCGCACCGACCGCAGCCTGAGACTGCGTTTTCGGATCCGAGCGTTTCGGATCATTGCGGTCGTTCCGGGTCTTTGCCAAACTGCCGCCCTTACCATGAGCATCTCTTCGCGTTTCTTGCGGATTTCGCTTTTGGCGGCAGCCGCCTGCGGTCTGGTGACGGTCTCCTGCGGCCACCCCAGTAGCGGCGGCAGCGGTGGGTCGACCGGCACCGGCGGCGCGTCCAACTGCACGCCGGGCGAAGAGCTGTGCTCGTGCATGTCGGGCAACGCCTGCAACCCGGGCCTCGCGTGCGCCGATGACATCAACAAGTGCGTCACCGTGAACGGCAGCGGGTCGGGCGGCACGACGACCGCCACGGGCGGGTCGCCCGGCAGCGGCGGCTCGACAGGCTCGGGTGGGGTCGTCGGCTCCGGTGGAACGAACGCCACCGGCGGCAGCTCCGCGAGCGGCGGCGCGACCGGCACCGGTGGTTCATCGGCGACCGGCGGCTCGATGGGCACGGGCGGCGGCCCGGCGGGGCCCAACCTGATCATGAACGGCGACTTCTCGCAGAACACCACCGGCTGGAACATCCAGAACGGATCGTCGCAGGTGACGAACGGCCAGCTGTGCGTCCAGGTGAACGGCTCTCAGGCCATCATCGGGTGGGGTGACGCGACGGCGTCGATCAACGTCACTTCGGGAAAGACGTACAGCTTGTCCTATCAGGCGTCCGCGACGAACCCGGTGAACCTGGCGATCCACCTCGGCTCGACGCAACCCAACTACGATCTGGATGCCGCGGAGATCAGCGGAGACAAACCAACCAGCAGCTTGCAGACCTTCATGCACGACGACGTGAGCGCGATGCGCACGGATTCCCAGGCTGGGCTGGCGTTCCTGGTCACGGCCATGAATGGCTCGTCGACGTTCTGCCTGGACAACGTCAGCCTCACGCAAAAGTGACGGCCGGCGCGCCGGCGCCGGTCGGCGCTGCTGATTTCCGGTCGGTCTCGCGTTAGAAAGCCCCGTGTTCCGCAAGCAGGACGTCGCCATTCACTTCGTGGGGATTGGCGGGATCGGCATGTCGGGGATCGCCGAGGTTCTCGTGAACCTGGGCTACCGCGTCTCGGGGTCGGACCTGCGCGACGGCGACGTGACCCGGCGGCTGGCCGCGCTGGGAGCGGCCATCACCATCGGCCACCGCCCCGAGAACGTCGCCAGCGCGGACGTGGTGGTGGTCTCCAGCGCCGTGCGCGCCGACAACCCCGAGGTCACGGCGGCCCGCGCGCGTGACATCCCCGTGATCCCGCGGGCCGAGATGCTGGGCGAGCTCATGCGCGTGAAGGACGGCGTGGCGGTGGCCGGCAGCCACGGCAAGACCACCACCACCACGATGATCGCCACCGTGCTGGCCGACGCCGGTCTGGACCCCACCGCCGTCATCGGCGGCAAGGCGCGCGCCTTCGGGTCGAACGCCCGGCTCGGGCAGGGGGAAGTGCTGGTCGCCGAGGCGGACGAGTCCGACGGCTCGTTCCGTCACCTGTTCCCCACGGTCGCGGTGATCACGAACATCGACCGGGAGCACCTGGACCACTTCGGCTCGCTGGAGGCGCTGGAGAGCGCGTTTTTAGACTTTGCCGAGAAGGTGCCTTTTTATGGACTGGTGGTGATCGGGGCCGACAACCCGACGGCGGCTCGCCTG
>CAZPUH010000319.1:0-3297 GCA_964589215.1 uncultured Myxococcales bacterium
CTCCGGCGATCTCACCCTGGACATGGTTCGGGATTTCCTGCGTGACGACGACAGCCCCGAAGGACGAAAGCTGCTCGGCAAGCTGGTCGAGGACCGCGGCGTCGACGACATGGTCGTCACCCTGGCCGATTGCTTGCAGGATTACCTGCGGACCGGCGTCAACGAGGACGTCGTTCGCGAGCAGATTCGCCTCTACAGCGAGAGCTGAGAGGGTCCTGGCGGCCGCTCTGGCCGTCGCCCTGGTCTGTTTCGGGGCTGCCGCCTGCAGCAACACGACGGCGGAGACCCCCTACGTGGGGACCTGCGCGCCGATGGACATCGTCGCCTGGTCGCCGCCCTCCCAGGCGGAGAGCGTGCCGACGGACACCCCGATCGTCCTCACGTTCTCGGACTACCCGGACCCCGACAGCGTCTCGCTGGCGAGCCTGGTCATGACCTCGGGTCCGTTCCGGATCCCGCTCGCCTACCGGGTCGACCTCCTCACCCGTTCGGTGTGGATGGCGCCCATCTCCCAGCTGTCGCCCGAGCTGGGGTATTCGGTCAGCGTCTCGCCTGTCCTGAAGTCGCTGTCCGGCTGCTCGGTCGCGCGTGCCCACGAGGAGTTCACGACCGGCAGCGGCCCCGCCGGACCCGCCCCGCCGCCGGCACCGACATTTGCCGACATCGCCCCCATCTTGGCGGCCCGTTGCGCCGGCAACTGTCACGCCGACCCCGACGGCGGCTGCCTGCCCGCCCCGGCGGCGGGGGTCTCGCTGTGCCTCGCCGAGGCCCGCCAGGCGCTGGTGAACGTCCCGTCGCGCCAGGTGGCCAAGCTGGTCCTGGTGAGCCCCTTCAGCGCCGCCCGCAGCTACCTGATGCGCAAGCTGATCCCGGGCACCCCCGGGGGCGGCCCCCTCCCCGGCACGTTCGGCCAGCGCGAGCCGCCCGACCAGCCCCTGTCGGACGACCAGCTCCGGGCCATCTCCGACTGGATCGACGGTGGCGCGATCCCCTGAGATCGGCGAACCTCAGGGAGACGGATCCGTGACGCGCCCTTCACGTCACGTCCCGAAACCGACGATGAAAGCGGCCAATGTCCTCGCGTGAGACCACCGAGCCCCGGTCGAAGGCCGCCGGGCCCGTGACCACGTTCGGGCGCTACCGCCTGCTGGGGCGGATCGGCGAAGGCGGGATGGCCGAGGTCTATCGCGCCATGATGACCGGCCCCGAAGGCTTCGAGCGCGAGCTGGTCCTGAAGAGGATCCTGCCGCGCCTGTCGGACACGGGTGACTTCAAGACGATGTTCATCCGCGAGGCGAAGATCTCGGCGCTGCTGCTGCACCCGAACATCGTCCAGATCTACGAGTTCGGCGAGGCCGACGGGGCCTACTTCATCGCGATGGAGAGCGTGCAGGGGGTGACCCTGCGCGAGGCGCTGACGACGCTGCGGCGCGAGCAGCGGATGATGCCGCACCTGGTGGCCGCCGACATCGCCCGGCAAATCTGCATCGGGCTCGACTACGCGCACGCGCTGCACGGCTCGGACGGGCTGCCGCTGGAGATCGTCCATCAGGACATCTCGCCCACCAACATCATGCTGGCCTACACCGGCACGGTGAAGATCCTGGATTTCGGCATCGCGCGGGCCGCGTCGTTCGCCGAGGAAGAAGCCAAAAAGGGGCTCATCAAGGGCAAGGTGAGCTACCTGTCGCCCGAGCAGATCCACGTCCGCCCGTTCGACGCGCGCGCCGACATCTTCGCGCTGGGCGTCGTGTTCCACGAGATGCTGACCGGGCGGCGGCTGTTCCAGGCCAAGAACGACATCGGCCGCATGCGGCAGCTGCTGGCCCAGCCCATCCCGACCCCGTCGGCCATCAACGCCGCCATCCCGCGCGAGCTG
This sequence comes from uncultured Myxococcales bacterium, assembly GCA_964589215.1. Lineage (GTDB taxonomy): Bacteria > Myxococcota_A > Polyangia > Fen-1088 > Fen-1088 > JADGRB01. Next base: position 1,880 of record CAZPUH010000319.1, read on the forward strand.
GACCGCATCGCGATGCGCGCGCTGGAGATCGACGTCAACGCCCGCTATCAGTCGGCCGCCGACATGGCGAGCGATCTCGAACGGACGCTGATCGCCGCCCGCTACTCGAGCCGCGAGCTGTCCAAGCTGCTGCACGGGCTGTTCTTGCCCGACGAGGATCCGCTGGTCGTCGTCGACACGGCCGACGGCCATACGGTGGCGACGACGTCCTCGCACAACACGTCGACCCAGACCACCAGCGGACAGACCGCGACTCGTACCACGACGGGGTCGGCGTCGGGGTCGGGGTCCCGGGGAACGATGTCGGGGGCCACTCCGACGGCAGCCGCGCACGTCTCGGGACAGACGCCGGAGCCGCCGATCCCGATCGCGCGGGTCTCCGACTCGGGCGCCCAGCGGCTCGAGCGCGTCATGCGGGCCGAGCGGGGCCGCCTCGCCCGGCGCCGCTTCGGCGAGCGCGCCCGCGCGGTCCTCATCGCCGTGCTGGCGCTGGGGGTCGTCGGCGCCGGCGCCTGGGCCGCGAAGCGGTACCTGCCGGAGCTGCTGGCCTCGCCTCCGCCCCCCGCACCCGTGCCCCCGCCCCCGACGGTGAACCAGGCGCCGCCGCCCGTTGCCGCCGCGCCGAAGCCGGCCGCGCCCAAGAAGCACGCCTCCAAGCCCAAGAAAAAGGGCGCCGACGAGAAGAAGGCCGCCGGCGACACCCCCGCGGTCGCCGCCCCGTCCGACGAGCCGCCTCCCTGAGAAGCGCCTACGGGTTGAGGCGCGCCAGCGCCAGCTCGATGCGGGTGATGCCCGCCTCCAGCTCGGCGAGGCGCGCGCGGTCCTTGTCGAGGACCTCCAGGGGCGCGCGACTGGTGAAGTTGGGGTCGTCCAGCTTGCGGCGCAGGTGGTCGCGGTCCTTGGCCAGCTTGTCCCGCTGCTTCTCCAGCTTCACCTTCTCGGCGGCGTTGTCGATGAGCCCTTCCAGCGGGACGATCACCTCCACGTCCCCCGCCATCGCCATGGCCGTCTGGCCGACCGTGTACTCGCCGGACCCGCCCGAGCGGCGCACGCGCACCTCGGCGCAGCGGGCGTGCTCGGCGATGATCGACTGGTAACCCTCGAGGATCGTCTTCTTGTAGTCGTCGCCCACCGCCAGCACCAGCTGCAGGCGCGTCGACGACGGGATGTTCCGCTCGGCGCGGATGCCGCGCACGGCGACGATGATCTTCTGCACCAGCGCCATCGACGCCTCGGAAGCGTCGTCGTGGAACCGCACGTCGCGCACCGGGTACAGGGTGATCATGATGCTCTGGGGCGCGCCGCTGGGCTTGGGCAGCTTCTGCCAGATCTCCTCGGTGATGAACGGCATGAACGGGTGCAGGAGGCGCATCGCCGTCTCCAGCGCCGTCACCAGCGTCCCCTGGATCTTGTTGCGC
>CAZPUH010000320.1:0-1120 GCA_964589215.1 uncultured Myxococcales bacterium
CTGGGCGTCGACGGACGACAGCGAGTCGTCCAGGATCAGGATCCGCGGGTCGGCCGCCAGCGCGCGGGCCAGCGCGACCCGCTGGCGCTGCCCGCCGGACAGGGTCAACCCGCGCTCGCCGACCAGCGTTTCGTAGCCGTCGGGCAGCACGGCCAGGTCGGGGAGCAGGCCGGCCGCCTCTGCCGCTGCCTCGATCCGGGCGCGCTCGGCGGGCACGAAGCCGATGTTGTCGGCGACGGTCGCCGAGAACAAAAACGCGTCCTGCGGCGCGTACCCGATCTGGCCCCGCAGCACGGGCAGCGGGATCTCCGTGATGTCGCGCCCGCCGATGAAGATCTGCCCGGGCGCCACGTCCTGCATCCGCACCAGCGCGTCGACCAGCGTCGTCTTGCCGGCGCCGGTCGGCCCGACGATCGCCAGCGTGCCGCCCGCCGGCAAGCTGAACGACACGCGGTCCAGCAGGCGGCGCCCCCCGACCTCGATGGTCAGGTCGCGGACCTCGATCGAGGGCGACGGCAGATCAGCGGCAGCCCCCTGTTCCGGCGGGGATTGGATGCGGGGCGCGGTCTCCAGCAGGACGCGCACGCGCACCCACCCCGCGATCCCCCGCTGCCAGATGCCGATGATCCAGGCCAGCGCGATCGTCGGCCACGACAGCAGGACCAGATAGGCGTTGAACGCCACGAGCCCGCCGACCGTCAACCGGCCCGCGATGACCTCGTGCCCGCCGGCCCAGAGCACGATGAGGGTGCCGGCGCCGCCCATGACCGCGAAGAGCGGCGACAGCGTGCCGCGCACCCGTACCAGCGCCAGAGCCCGGTCGAGGTAGGTGTCGTTCAGCGCCCGAAACCGGGCGTCCCGGACCGGCTCCAGCGTGTAGTGCTTGATGACGGCGACGCCGGCCAGATCCTCCTGGATCGACGCGGACATGACGCCCAGCTGCTCCTGGATGGCGCGGCTCCAGTGGTAAACGCGCCGTGACGACAGGCGCGCGGTGACCAGCAGGAACGGGTAGGGGAGCAGCGCCCACAACGTCAGCCGGGGCGACAGGTGCAGCAGCAGCCACACGGTCGTCGCGTAGACCAGGGCCGTGTTGATGAGGTTCAGCAGCCCGGGCCCG
>CAZPUH010000321.1:0-20280 GCA_964589215.1 uncultured Myxococcales bacterium
CTCGCTGGAGCACGTGCTGCAGCCGCACCTGTATCCCGACCTCTACGGCAACATGTGCCACGTCGTGCGCATCAACTACTACCCGCCGCGCGGCGACAACAAAGAGGGCTGGGACAACATCGACATCTTCGGGTGGATGGGCTACCCGATGCAGATCAAGATCGACTTCCTGTGCCGGGACTCGATCCTGGCGGCGCCGATCGTGCTGGACCTGGCGCTGTTCATGGACCTCGCGCAGCGCTGCAACATGAGCGGCATCCAGGAGTGGCTGTCCTTCTACTGGAAGAGCCCGCAGACCGCGCCCGAGCTGTATCCGGAGCACGATCTGTTCATTCAGCTCATGAAGCTGAAGAACACGTTACGGCATCTGCGTGGCGAAGAGCTGATCACGCACCTGGGAGCGGAATACTACGACTGAGAAGAGGCGGACGTTTACGTCCACGAACACGTCTACGTCTACGTCAGACGTGACGTAAACGCCGACGTACACTTCCACGGCCGATCGTAGACGTAGACGTAGACGTAGACGTGTTCGTGGACGTAGCCGTGGACGTGGACGTAGCCGTGGACGTCCGCGTCTTCCTTTAGTGAACGACTGCCGGGTCGTTCGCCGGCCCCGCAGTCACCCCCAGCGGCTGCAAGTGCGGCAGGATCCACGCCGGCAAGGTGCAGCCGACCGGCGCCGGGAGCAGGCCCAGGGCCTCCGCCTCGCCGTCGCGCGGGCGGGCCCAGGCGCGGCCCGAGTCGGCCAGGCACTCGGTCCACAGCGCGCGGCGCAGGTGCGCGGGCCAGCGGCGGATGATCCAGCTCGCCGCGTTGGCGCCGAAGGTGGCGTGCCGGGCCTCGTCGCGCAGCAGCTCGCTGTAGCCCCAGGCGATCAGGGGCTCGCGACAGGCAGCCCGCGCGTCCGCCAGCGCGGCCGCCGACGACGGCTTGGCGATGGCGTAGTCGGTCAGCAGGGTGCGGGCGACCCCCGGCTCACCGACCGGGGCGCGCGGGATCAGATCCAGCCGGCGCGCCAGGGTCGACCGCCCGCGGATCGAAACGGCCGGGTCGATGCCTTCGGCGACGGCGGTGCAGACGTCCAGGTGGCGCACTTCGTCGGCGATGATGCGCGCCGCCGCCGCCAGCAGGGCCGGCGGCGCCTGCAACGCGGCCAGGTCGGCGGCGAGGTGCGCGGCCCTCTGGACCGACCGGCGCTCGTCCTCCGCCATCCGGCGCCAGCCGGCGCCGACCCGCGCCAGAAGCTCCGGGGCGTAGCGGGAACGTTCGAAGCTGGGGGAGCGCATGCCCTCCACATCAGCAATCGGCGTGCCCCGCGCCCGGATCCGCGAACTCGGCGCCCGCCGGGCCCCGCTGTCGGGCGTCGCCTGAAAAATCCGTTGCCGACCGTGACACCGATGTCGTGCGCCGTGGCGGCGGCGTTACTGTCCGCGCAACCGGCGCAGCTCTTCTGCCAGCTCGATTGCCGTCGGATCGACCGCCAGCAACCGTTCCAGCTCCGCGATCGCGGCGTCCGATCGCCCCGTCTGGGCGTAAATCTCGGCAAGGTGTTGGGCGGCGGCCCGGTGCCGTTCGTCGATCTGGGTGGCCCGCCGCAGCTCCGCGATCGCCGCACGCGCGGCGCGCGCGTCGGCGGGCGCCTGCCGGAACAGGGCCCACCCCAGCGCCGCGCGGTAGTCCGCGTGGTTCGGGACGACCCGCGCCGCCTGACGCAGCGCCTCGACCGCCTCGTGGTGGCGCCGGCGGCGCAGGTGCTCGAGCCCGGCCTGGTACAGGGCTGCGGCCGCCGACTGCGCGTTCTCCGGCGCCGGCGTCAGGGGTGACACGTCGCTGGCGCGCGCCGCCGCCGGCGTGACCAGCTCGCCGCCGTCCAGCGTCGCGAGATAGGCCTGGCGCCGCGCCGGGTCCTGCAGCACGGCCCGCGCCTCGGCCAGCCGCTCGAACATCTCGTGCGCCATCCGCCGGTCCTCCTCGGACGACAGGCGATACCGGTCGGCGTGGAAGCTGCGCGCCAGCGCCTCGTACGCCCGGTCGATGTCGGCTGGCGAGGCGTCGCGGTCGACCCCCAGCGCCCAGAAATGGTCCTGGGTCCGCGCCATCTGCAACATCATGCTCAGCTCACCGCTGCCGAGGGGCGGCTCCATCGGCTTCGAGCTCTGCGCCGCGATGGGCACCGGCACCGGGGCCGGGGTGGGCGGCGCCACCGGGGTCTTGGACGTCGTCTCGTGCGGCTGGATCATGCCCGACTCGGCCAGGGCCACCAGCAGCAGTCGGGCCCGCGCCGCCGGGATGGGCGCCTCGTCGAGGATGGCCTCCAGCAGCCGCGTCCCGTCCAGCGCCCCGATGAAGTCCAGCTCCGTCGGGTCGTCGCTGATCTCCTGCAGCCGCAGCATCGGGTCCGCGGCCAGCACGATGAACCGGCCGGCGTAGCGATCCAGCACGGCCGCCTGCCGCGCGCCGTCGTAGTGGCGGCGGATGCCCTCGAGAATCAGCCCCGCCGGCGACCGCTCCAGTCGCGCGCCGGGCCCCGATTTGTCCCCCGGCCTGATCCCCGGCTTGAACAGGAACTTGCCGTCCGCCCACGCGAACACCTCCAGCAGCTTCGCCTCCAGCTGCTCGACCAGGGCGCGCCGCAGGTTGTAGGGCGACAGCACGCCCATCTCGACCAGGATCTGCCCCTGCTGGCGTTTCTCCTTCTGCATGCGGGCGATGGACGCCGTGAGCGCGTCCCGCGTGATCAGCTTCTTTTCCAGCAGCAGCTGCCCCAGACACTCCGCCACGACGTTCGACCGCACCGACACCGGGTATCCGTCGGCGACGTCGACGATCTTCTTCGTGGGTTCGTGCAGCAGCAGAAGCTGGCCGGTCGCGCGCGTCACGTAGAGGCGCTGCAGGACCTGCGCGAAGGGCGTGCGCTTCAGCGTCCCCGTGAACGTCGCCGCGCCGGGCTCGGCGGTCATGGTCTGGGCGCTGCGCTCGACCTCGTGCCCCTCGCTCTGCTGGGCGGGATCGTCGGGCGCAGGCTCGGAAGCGCGCGCGGCCGGCAGGGGCGTCGCCGGCGGCGGAGTCATTCCGGGCAGCGGCACCCGCAGCAGGTCCGTGATTCGCGGGACCAGGGCCCGGGCGTCCACTTTCCCGACGACGTAGTCGGCCGGCGCGAATCTCCGCCGGGCCTCCGCGCGGTGTGCCGGACCCCGGTGCGCCCGGGTCGCCAGGAACAGGATCGGCACGCTGCGCGTCTCGTCGCTGCCGCGCAGCTCGTCAGCCAGCCGGAAGCCGTCGTCGTCGCCCAGCTGCGTGTCCAGAACCACGGCGTCGGGTCGCCGCACGGTGATGCTCCGACGGGCCCATTGCAGATCCGTCTCGGACGCCAGCTCGTACCCGGCGTCCCGCAGCGCCGCCCCGATGCGCTGCTGGAGATCGGCGTCGGACTCCACGATGAGGACGTAGGCGGGCACGCAGGCCGAGAGCTTAACAGCAGAATCGACCCGGAATTCAGTCCGGCTGCCGAATGCGCCGTTGTCGCTGCAGGCGGCCGTCATCCGGATGACGAGCGTGGACAAACGGCTCGGCCGTGGTTAAGTACCCGCACAGCCACCCCATGGCGGCGCGCGCGAAATCGAAGATCAAGTCGGCGACCTCTCGTTCGGGCGGCGGCGCGGCGCGTGGGGGTCTGGCGGCCGTGGTCCTGGCGGCCGGCAAAGGGACGCGCATGCGATCGAGCCGCGCCAAGGTGCTGCACGAAATCCTTGGGCGTCCCATGGGGGCCTACCCGATCGAGCTCGCGCGCGAGCTGGGCGCAGACCCCGTCGTCGCGGTCCTGGGGCACCAGCGGGAAGCCGTCGAGGCGGCGCTGATCGCCCGGTTTGGCCCGGGCGTCGTGGACGTCGTCGAGCAGACCGAGCAGCGCGGCACCGGCCACGCCGTCCGCCTGGCGATGCCGGCCTTGCGGTCGTTCAGCGGGGGCCTGGTGCTGGTTCTGTACGGCGACGTCCCGTTGCTGCGGCGCGAGACGCTGCAAGAGCTGGTGGGCACCGCCCGCCGCTACAAGTGCCTGGCCATCGTCACGGCGACGCCGCCGAACCCGACGGGCTACGGCCGAATCTTGCGCGACCAGCGTGGCAACGTCATCGGCGTCGTCGAGGAAAAGGACGCCTCCACCGAGGAGCGCGCCATCACCGAGGTCAACGCCGGCATCTACTGCGGCCCTGCCGACTTCTTCAGGGAGGCGACGTCCAAGCTGACGGCGCGCAACGCGCAGGGCGAGTACTATCTGACCGACATCATCGCGCGGGCGGCGGACAGCATCGGCGTCACCGCCGTCGAGGCCGACTTCCGCGACGTGTCCGGCGTCAACGACCGCCACCAGCTGGCGGAGGCCGAGGCCGTCATGCGCGACCGGATCAACCGCGCGCACATGGCCCATGTGACGTTCCGCGATCCGGCCACGACCGAGGTGCAGCCGGACGTCACCATCGACGTCGACGTCGAGCTGGGCCGGTTCGTCGCGTTGCGCGGGCGCACGACCATCGGCCACGGCGCGCGCATCGGCGACGGCGTGATCCTGACCGACGTCGAGGTCGGGGCGGGCGCCGTGATCGAGCCCTACACGCTGGCCACCGGCTCGGTGATCGCGCCGCGCGCCACCGTCGGGCCATTCGCCTGGTTGCAGCCGGGGACCGGGGCGCCCCCGATGGGCGACGACGGTTATGCGCCGCCGGTCGCGAAGAAGTACACCGCTGCACGTAAGTCCGGGTAGGATTGCTCTCGGAGGTCCCGATGCCGACGTCGGTCAAGGCGTTCTTCGATCAGAAGGTTCCCGCGGTGCTGGCCACCAGCCCCGAAAAGGCCAAGGACGTGGCCGCTGTCTACCTGTTCAAGATCAGCGGCCCCGACGGCGGGACCTGGACGGTCGATCTGGTGTCCAACCCGCCCACCTGTGTCCCGGGTGAGAAGGGAGCGCCCCAGTGCACGATCGAGGCGAGCGACGCCGACTTCCGCGGCATGATCGACGGCGGGATGCAGGCGGCGATGTCGCTGTTCTTCAGCGGCAAGCTGAAGGTGACGGGCGACCCCGTGCTGGCGACGAAGCTGTCGAAGCTCCTGCAGATGGCCGGTTGATCCCTCGGGCGGCCACGCGGTCGGCGCGCGCGGTCTGGCTGTGGGGCGGCGCGCTGGTCGCGCTGACGACGCTGGCGCGGCTCGTCTGGGTCCTGGCGGTTCCGACCGTTCCCGTCAGCGACTTCGCGATGTACCGCGAGTCGGCCAACTATCTGTCCGAGTTTCGCCGCCTGGACCCCGGCTTCATCTACATGCCGGGGTTCGTGGCGTTGCTGGCCCTGGTGAAGGACGCCGGCGGGGATCTGCTGGCGCAGAAGCTGCTGGGCGTGCTGTTCGGCGGGATCGGCGCCGCCGGCGTGTTCGGGCTGACCTGGGCGTTGCTGGACCGCGACGCGGCGGCGCCTTCGCGCGGGCGCCTGTGTCCGTGCCCGCACGCGGCGGTCGCGACCGGGATCTACGCGCTGTGGCCGGCCGGCATCGCGATGGCCTCGGTCGTGGGCACAGACGTCCCGGCGGCCGCGCTGGTCGTCGCGGCCCTGGCGCTGCTGGTGGTGCTCGCGCCGCGCCGCCCCTGGACGGCGGCCGTGATCTTCGGCGTCACGATGGGGCTGGCAGCCTGGATCCGCGCCGTGGCCCTGCCGCTGACGGCGCTGTCCGTCGGGGTCTGGCTGGCGCGGCGCGAACGGCTCCGGCGCGCGCTGCTGCTGGCCGGCGCCTCCGTCGCCGCGACGCTGGTCGTGCTGGCGCCGTGGGGGATTCGCCACCTGCGCGAGAGCGGCGCGCTGTATTTCACCGATGACCACGGCGGCGTGACGGCGCTGATCGGCGCGAACCCCAACTCGGAGGGGACGTACACGCGGGCGCTGAACCGCATGTTCAACGACGTCACCGGGCGCAGCGTGCTGGCCGAGCCGCACCACGAGACGGACCAGATCGCCTACGGCATCGTCCGCGAATGGTGGCGCTATGAGCCCGGCTACGCGCTGGGGCTGGCGGTCACCAAAGCGGAGCGCCTGTTCGACCCCGAGGACCGGCTGTTCTACTGGCCGATGTTCCGGCCCGGCGTGCTGGTGGGCGCGGCGGCCACGCGGGTGGCGTCGCATCACGACGCGCTGGCCGCGCTGGGCCACGGCTTCGGGCTGGCGGTGCTGGCGCTGGGCCTGTTCGGCGTGGCGGCGGCGGCCGCCCGGCGCCGCTGGGGACTGCTGGCGCTGCTGCCGTTCCAGCTGTCGCTGACCGCCACGTACACGATCTTCTTCGCCGAGCCGCGCTACCGGCTGCCGATCGAGATGCTGGCGTTCCCGTTCGTCGCCCTGGCGCTGGCAGAGCTGATCGGTCTCGGCGCGGCGATCGCGCGCCGGCCGGCGGGCGAGATCGCGCGCGCCCGGCCCGCGCTGGTGGCCGGCGCGGCCACGGTGCTGGTGTGGTGGATCGGGTGGCCGCGCCTCGTCGAGGCGGGGCTGACGTTGCGGGCACGCCACCGGTGGGCGGCGACGGAGGTCGCGCTCATTACCGAGCCGCGGCCTCGGTTGTTGCTCTGGCGCGCCGCGCCCCCGCTGGCGGCGACGTCGCCGCTGGCGGGCGCGCCCGAGGGGGTCCACCTGCGGGCCGGCGCCGGCGGGACGGCGCGCGCACAGTTGCAGCTGGCCGGGGGCGCGCTGCCGGCGGGGACGTACGACCTGACGGCGCGAATCGCCGCTCAGAAGGGTGGGGGCGCCCGCGCGACGCTGGCGGGCATCGCGGCCGACGTCGCGCCCGAGCATCCGGTCGAGGCGCGGGCGCGCCTCACTCACGGCGGCGGCCTGTTGCGCTTCGACGCCAGCGTGGCCGGCGCGCCCGGCACCGACGTCTGGATCGACCAGCTGCGGCTCGCGCTTTTGCCCTGAACGCGGGCGCGGGGCGTCTCTCGAAACCGGCGCTGGCGCCGGGGGCGTTTTGCGGGTCAAATGGGCGCCCCCATGACCTCCGACTGGGCAGGTCAGATGGCGGCGCTGTTCGAGGAAGCCGAAGCCGCACCGCCGGGCACCGAGCGGGCAGTCGTCCTCTGCCAGATCGCCGAGATTCAAGAGCGCCGTCTCGCCGAGCCGGGCGCCGCGCTGAGCGTGCTGCAGGCGGCGCTGAGCAACGCGCCGGCGAGCGGCCGCGTGATCGAGGGTCTCGAGCGGATCGCCCGCAACAACGGCATGTGGAGCGAGGTGGTCCAGGTCGCGGGGGAGGTCGCCGAGACGCTGGACGACCCCAAGCTGGCGGCCGATCTGTGGGTGCAGATCGCGTTCTGGAACGAGACGGGGCGCGCCCGGCTGGACGAGGCGATCGTGGCGGCCGAGGCGGCGCTGGCGCTGGAGCCGGCGCACGGCGGCGCGCTGGCGCTGCTCGGCAACCTGCACCGGCGGCTGCGGCACTGGGACGCCTACGTGGCGGTCCTCGATCGGAGGCGTGACCTCTCGGCGCTGGAGCCCGGGCGGCTGGTCGAGAGCTACCGCGAGGTGCTGCGGTTCGAGCCGCGCCACGCGGGGGCCCTGGACGGCCTGGCCCGCGCCCTGGAGGAGACGGGCGAGTGGCGCGAGGCGGGCGAGGTGCTGCGCCGGCTGGTCGAGCTGCTCCCGGAGGGCAGCACCGCGCAGGTCGAGGCGCGCCATCGACTGGCGGCGGTGCTGGCGGAGGGGCTGGGCGATCCACGGGCGGCAGAGGAGCAGCTGCTGCTGGGGCTGACCTCGCCCGCGGGCGCGGCGCACCTGCCCAGCTTGCTGCTGCTGGCGGCGATCTATCGCCGCCGCAGCGAATGGCTGAAGGCGCGGCAGATGCTGGCCCGGGCGGCGGAGGCGGCGGCCGATCCGCTGCAGCGGGCGCGCCTGCTGGCGGACGCGGCGGAGATCTCGGCCAGCCACCTGGACGACGAGGCGCACGCGGCGGAGCTGTGGGGCGCCGTCGTGGCGCTGGACGACACGCGCGACGACCTGGCCGAGAGGTTGGTCGAGTTTCGCCTGCGGCGGGGCGATCTCGTCGGCCTGCTGCCGCTGGCCGAACGGCTGGCGGCGCGCGCGGAAGGAAAACCCGCCGCGGAGCAGGCCCGTCTCTACCATCGACTGGGGCGGGCCCGCGAAGCCGCCGGCGACGAGGCGGGGGCCCGCGAGGCCTTCCGCCAGGCGGCCAGCCCGGACGGCTCAGACGACTTGGACGCGGGGCGGCTGGCGCTGGCTGACCTGGCCGCGCTCTGCTTCCGCCGCGAAGAGTGGGCTGACGCGGCGGAGGCCTACGGGCGCCTTGCGGCGGCTCCGGCCGGCGAGGCGCAGCCGCGCGAGACGCGCCTGCTGGTCCTGGAGCGGCTCGGCGTGTCGCGGTTGCGCGCCGGTGACGCCGCGGGGGCGATCGCGCCGCTGGAGCAGGCGCTGGCCCTGGAGCCGCGCCGCCCCGAGGCGCTGCAAGCGATCGTCGCCGCCGCGCGCGCCGTCGACGACGACGACGTGGTGGTCCGCCACACGCCGGCCCTGCTGGCGGTTACCGGGGACGCCGCGACCAAGCGGGATCTGCTGGAGCTGGTGGCCACGATCCATCACCAGCGCCGCAACGATCCGCACCGCGCGATCGCCGCGTACTTCGAGGCGCTGGAGATCTGGCCGGACGAGCGGCCGATCCTGCACCGGCTGCTGGAGCTGCTGTCCGAGACCAAGCAGTGGAAGCAGGCCGTCCAGATCCTGCGCAAGCTGGCCGAGCTGACCGCCCCCGAGGATCGGGTGCCGTATCTGGCGGCGGCGGGCGCCATCCTGGCCGACGAGATGGCCGCGCCCGGGGAGGCGGTCGAGGTGCTCGAAGAGGCGCTGGACCTGACGCCCCGCGATCCCGCGCTGTGGCAGCGCATTCAGCGTCTCGCGTCCCAGCTGGGCGACGCGAAGCTGCAGGACGCCGTCTACCGCCGCCAGATCCGGCGGCTGGCCAGGGACGCGGGCCCCGGCGACGCCGCGATGCTGCGGGGCCTCTGGGACACCGTCGGCGACCTCGCCCGCGCGCGGCTGAACGATCCCGCGGCCGCCATCGCCGCGTACGAATCGGCGCTGGCGCTGGACCCGGACGACCCCGAGCGGCGCCGCTTCCTGGCGGGCCTCTACCGGGACGCCGGGCCGGGGCGGTACGCCGACGCTATCGCTCAGCACCGCGCGGTGCTGGCGCGCGCGCGCACGGTCGCGGAGATCGAGGCGGAGGTTCGGGTGCTGGTGCGCCTGTTCGTCGAGACCGGAGCGCTGGACGACGCGCACGCGGCGGCGGGCGCGCTGGTGATCGCGGGGCGCGCGGACCCGCAAGAGCGCGCGCTTTACGAGCAGTACCGGCCGCGCCAGCCGCTGCGCGCGCCCGGGCAGCTGACCGAGGCGAGCTGGCAGACCTACGTGCGACACCCCGATCAGGAGCCGGTGCTGTCGCTGCTGCTGTCGGCGGTCGCGCCGGTCGTGGCGCTGACCCGCGCGCGGCCGGCCAAGGATCTGGGCCTGAAGAAGAAGATGCGCCGGGATCTCGGCAAGGATCCGTCGCGCGCCTGCCGGATGTTGGCCCGCGCCTCGCACATGCTGGGCGTTCCGCTGCCCGAGGCGTACCTCGCCGACGAGCAGCCGTTCGACCTGGAGGTCGTCAACGCGCGCGGCACCGCGGCGGCGGCGCCGGTCATCCTGATCGGTCGCGGCATGGGGGACGCGCGGCCCGAGCTGGAGACGGCGTTCGTGGCCGCGCGGACCGTCGCCTGGCTGCGGCCGGATCTCCTGCTGCGCGGCGCGGCGTTCGTCCCCACGGTCGGCGAGCTGGCCGTGGTGGTCGCGGCGGCGCTGCGCGCGATCGATCCGGCGTTTCCCGTCGGAACGGAGCTGGCCGCGGCAGCGGCTCCGTATGACGTGCTGGTGGGCCAGCTGTCGCCGCAAGACCGCGAGCGGCTCTCGGCGGCCGTGCGGCGCTACAAGGCCTCGGCGGCCGCGTCGCAGGACGTGGCCGCGGTCGTCGCGCGCTGGGCCCGCGGCGCGGTGTTCACGGCGATCCGCGCCGGATGGTTGGTCGCGGGCGACCTGGAGGTGGCGTCCCGGCTGGGACAGGCGTTCGCGACGACGGCCGCCATCGACCCCGCCGACGTCGTGCGCGATCTGATGGTGTTCAGCGTCAGCGCCGGCTACCCCGACCTTCGGGCCGAGCTGGGCTTTACGACAGTCGATCTCGCGTTTCGAGCCTAGGCCGGAATTGTTACAGTCGGCGCCTCATGCGCCGCTTTCCGAGCTTGTCGTGTGCCTCGATCGTCACTTCCTTGCTGCCCGTCTTCGTGGGCTGCGGCTCCTCCAGCCCGGGGACGACCGGCGGGGCGGGGGGATCGCCGGGGGCGGGCGGCAGCACCCCGATCGGGACGCCGATCGAGCCCGGAGACCCGGGGCCGGCGGACGTGACGTTCACGATCCGGACCGACATGGACGTGCACCCGATCTCGCCGCTCATCTACGGGTGGAACGGCGCCGAGGCGCTGCCGACCGACGGGCAGACGGTGGTTCGCGCCGGCGGCAACCGCTGGACCGCCTACAACTGGGAGAACAATGCGTCCAACGCGGGTTCGGACTACATGTTCCAGAACGACAACTACCTGGACAAGTCGACCGCGCCGGGCGACGCGGTGAAGTCGACGCTGGATCCAGCGAAGACGAACAGCGTCGCGGCGCTCATCACGGTGCCGATCGTCGACTACGTCGCGGCGGATACGTCGCCGGGCGGCGACGTGGACCCCACCCACATGCACAAGGGTGGTGACTATCTGACGACGCGCTTCAAGCAGAACAAGCCCACGAAGGGGAGCGCGTTCTCGCTGACGCCGGACGCGACGGACGCCGCCGTGTACCAGGACGAGTTCGTCAACTGGGTGAAGACCAGCTACGGCGCCCAGCAGGTGATCTTCTCGTTGGACAACGAGCCGGACCTCTGGTCGGGCACCCACGCGGAGGTTCACCCCGACCCCGTCACCTACGCCGAGCTGATCATGCGCAACACGCAGTACGGCGCGGCCGTGAAGGCGGTCTGGCCGGCGGCCGAAGTGGCGGGCTTCGTCAGCTAGGGGTGGTACGGCTACGAAACGCTGCAGAACGCGCCCGACAGCAAGGCCAACGGCGAGTTCCTGACCTACTACCTGGATCAGATGAAGGCCGCCGAGCAGACCGCCGGCAAGCGGCTCGTCGACTATCTGGACCTGCACTGGTACCCCGAGACGTACGCCACCGACGGCTACATGGGCTCGACCAGCCCGACGCGCATCACCGACCAGCAGGACCCGTCGCCGCAGATCCAGGCGGCGCGCCTGCAAGCGCCCCGCTCGCTGTGGGATCCCAGCTACAACGAGAACAACTGGATCGCGCAAGGGCTGGGCGGGCCGATCAAGTTGATCCCGCGACTGAAGGAGAAGATTGCCGCTCACTACCCGGGGACCAAGCTGTCCTTCTCGGAGTACACCTTCGGCGGTGGTCACGACATCAGCGGCGGCGTTGCCGAGGCCGACGTCCTGGGCATCTTCGGCCGTGAAGGCGTCGACATGGCCACCGCCTGGAACTGGCGCGATTCGCAGATGGGGAACGTCTACGAGATCGCGGGGCTGCAGGTGTTTCGCAACTTCGACGGACAGGGCGGCACGTTCGGCGACACGTCGATTCACGCGGTGACCACCGACGACAGCGCGTCGTCGGTCTATGCGAGCGTCACCAGCGCCGATCCCGGCCGCGTGGTCCTGGTCGCGATCAACAAGAAGACCACCGCTGCCACCGCCGCCATCAAGCTGGCGCACCCGACCGAGTTCCACACGGCGGCCGTGTACACGCTGACCGCGGCGGGACCGACGTTGATGTCCGCCCCGGCCATCACCGCCGTGGCCACGAACGCCTTCAACTACACGATGCCCCCGCTCTCGGTCTCCGTGCTCGTGCCGGCGCGCTGAGCGGCCGCGCCAGCGGCGCCCGTCATCTAATGAGCGTCACGCGCGCGGCGTGCCGTGCAATGCATTGCCGGCGCGCGGGCGTGATTGCCGCTCTGCACGAATCTGGAGACACGCTGACGGTCACGACCTTGCTGCATGGCAACGATTTCCCGAACTCGGAGCTGTTCGTTCAGGATACCGCCGGCAACTCGGTGTTCTTGAATGGCTTCGAGACCAGCGGAGGCCGACAGACAGGGCCGTTCCTGCATTTGGCCGGCGAGGGCAAGGAGATGCTCGGCGGGCAGCGAGACACTCAAATCAAGCTCGACAAGGCGGGACACTTCATGCGATTGCCGGGACCAGCTATCTGGTCATTCTCATCAGAGGTATTTTGAGCGGCAATGCCCCGGTGGTGTCGAAGGTCTTCTGGGTCGTCGTCGTGTACTGCATCGCGTGCCTGTGTGCGATCGTCGCCTGGAACATCCGAAGGTCCTGACACTCGATCGCCGAAGTCGGCAACGGCCAGCGATCGTGCCGTCCTGAATGCTGGCTTGCGCGCCGCGGCTGTCGTGCTCGTGCTGGCCGGGTGCGGCGGGGGTTCGTCCGGCGGCGGCGACGCGACCGGGGGCGGGAGCGGCGCAGCGTACGGCGTGCCGGTAGTGCCGGACGGCGTGGAGCCGATCGAGTCCTTCGCGGCCGACAAGCTGGCAGCCGAATGCGCGACGAACGTTCGTTGCCATCGCAGCGCGACGGTGGAGGGGTGCGTGGCGGCCAGCTTGCCGCCGGTGGCGCCTCGGGTCGCGCAGGACGTGCAGGCGGGCGTCATCAACTACGATCCTCACCTGGCCTACCGCTGCATCCAGCTGATTCTCGCGGCGCCGTGCAACGGCGGCGCCGACCTCCAGTCCTGCCACTATGCCTTCACGGGAACTCTGTCGAGTGGGGCGGCCTGCAGCCTGAACGCGGAGTGCGCGAGCGGCAGCTGCGCGATGCCCGGCTGCACCAGCGGCTGCTGCCCGCCGGGTAGCTGCACGGCGGGCGTCGAGGCGCGCCACGTCCCGGTCGGCGGTCCGTGCGCCGGCAGCGGCTGCGGCGAGGGGGAGTATTGCGACACCACCGACGGTGTCTGTCGCGCGCGCGTGGCGAAGGGCGCCTCCTGCGCGCATGCGTTCTGCCAGTGGGGCCTGGTGTGCAGCAACACCTCGTCCACCTGTGTCGCGCCGGCGCCCGTCGGTGGCTCCTGCCTCGGCAACCTCTGCGACGGTGACGGCACCTGCACCGCCGCGGGCATGTGCGCGGCGGCGCATGAGCCGGGGGACACTTGCGCGAACACCGCGACGTGTGGCCCCTTCCTGGTCTGCGCGAACGGCGCGTGCGCGCCGCCCGTCGGCTTCGGTCAGAGCTGCGACGCCTCTTCTCGGTGCGAGCAGGGGATCTTGCCGGCTGGTCTCAACTTGACGGTGATGTGCGTGCAGGGATCGTGCTCCTATGGACAGCCGCTGCCGGAGGCCGTCCAGTGCTTGTCTCCCTAATCCGTTACCGCATTTGCATCGCGCGGCACGTCCCCTAAGACCCGCTAAGTGGCGGAAACATGGGCCCGCCGTCACTGGCGGCCTTTGCATCGTGCAAAAAAGAATTCGCAAGTTACATACATTTCCGCTCCGCGAAACAACCCGTTAACCGCTCATTGATAGGTTGCTCCTACCCCAACACCACCACCATGCGAGGAGCACACCATGACCGAAGGAGCAGCGAACGCCGGTAGTCCGACGTCCGGCCAGCCGACCAGCCGCGCCACGCTCGGACTCACCGGGCTGACGATCAACGCGATGGCGTTGATTGCGCCTGGCGCCTTTCTCTGGCTGACGTACCAGATTCAAGCGCTCTACGGCGCGCCCATGGCCGGGTCGGCCATGTGGTTCGGCATCGTCGCCGCGCTCTTGCTCTGCTTCGCGACGGCCATCAGCTACGCGGAGCTGTCCAAGCTGTACCCGGGCGCGGGCTCGTCGTACTTCTTCGCCGAGCAGGCCTTCCTCAGCAAGACGCACGCGTACAAGTTCGCGCGCCTCGCCAAGTTCATCACCGGCTGGGCGAGCCACCTTTATTACTGGGTGTACCCGGGCTGCATGGTCGGCGTGACCGCGCTGCTCAGCGGCTACCTGCTGAACCAGTTCTTCCCCGACACGTTCAGCGGCAGCTACAACAGCCTGCCGTTCATGATCCTCTTCTGCGTCGCGTTTGCGCTGGGCGTCGCCTACATCGCCTTCCGCGGCGTGACCGGCACGACGGGCGTCAACATGCTGATCAACATCGTGCAGATCACCGCGTTGCTGGTGTTCTCGGTGATGGCGATCTCGTACCGCGTGAAGCACCCGGAGGGCTCGCAGGGGCTGCAGCTGGTCAACGGCGCGCCCGTCGACTTCCAGGTCGCGCAGGAACCCGTGATGGAGAACGGCGCGCCCAAGAAGGACGCCACCGGCGCCGTCGTCACCCAGAACAAGATGGATGCCGCCGGGAACCCGGTCCCCGAGATGAAGGACGGCAAGCCCGTTCCGTTCACGCTGTCGTACGCCGCCGATCAGGCGACGACGATGGAGCCCTCCGACGCCGACCACCCCAAGGACCTGACGCCGCACTTCAAGTTCCACCCGTCGGCGGGCTCGGTCGTCTCGACGCACGGCTTCTCGTACATCTTCATCCAGGCCTGCATCGCGATCTTGATCCTGGTCGGCTTCGAGTCCGTCACCTCGATGGGTGAGGAGGCCCGCAACGCCAAGCGCGACATCCCGCGCGCCGTGCTGCTCTCGCTCGGCATCCTGGGGATCGTCTGCTACCTCATCGAGTACTTCGCGGCGAACTACTTCTTGAACTCCGGGTACACGCTGGCCAGCGCCGCCGGGTCGGGCGCGCCGCTCGGCGACATGATGGTGATGGTCGGGACGTGGCTGTTCGGCAGCGCGTCCGCCGGCCGCGCCTTCATGCTGGTCCAGGCGTTCACGGTGTTCCTGGCGCTGATCGGGACGACGCTGTCCTGCCTCAGCACCGGCGCCCGCGTGACCTACGCGATGGGCAAGGACGAGGAGGTCCCCGGCCACTTCGGCATGCTGCACGGCAAGAACCTGACGCCCCACCGGTCGATCTGGACGCTGGCGGTCATCTCGGCCCTCATCGGCATCGTGACGGTGCTGTTCTATCTCGGCGGCACCACCCCCGCGGCCCTGGACCCGAAGTATCACAACTTCTGGTACAGCTTCGGCGTGTTCAGCGATCCGGCCACCTACGCCAAGCTGCCGAACACGCTGGTCATCGTCACCCTGGTCAGCAACTTCGGGACGTTCCTGCTCTACATGTTGACCTGCGTGACGGCCATCGTGGCCTTCCGCGAGCACCACAGCTTCCATGGGTTCAAGCACATGTTCGTGCCGCTGTTCGGGCTCGTGGCGAACCTGATCTGCATGCTGTTCTACTTGATCGGCCCGTTCACGGTGTCCGGCATGAGCTGGAAAGAGCCGTACATCGCGCTCGGCGTCGTCGCTGTCTGGGGCGGCTACGGCGCGCTGTACTTCATGCGCACCAGCAAGGCCAAGTCGAAGTCGATCCTGGTCGAGAAGCCGGCCGCTCTGGCCGGGTGACCGATCACCCCGGCGGATAGGCCTCGGAGCCCATCTCGCTGGAATCCAGCCCCGACCACTCGACCTCGGCAGAGACCCGGTTGCCGATCAAGCGGTCGGTCAGCTTGAAGAAACCATAGGCAGCCGGGAACACGAACAACACGTTGGCGGCGACCCCAATCACCTGCGCGAGCAGCTGGCGGGGGTCGCCGAACAACAGACCACGTACCGGTCCCGCCACGCCGTTCCAGCCGACCCCGTAGGTGCCGTCCGCGAAGAGACCCACCGCCAGCGCTCCCCAGCAGCCGCAGACGCCGTGAACCGCGAACGCCCCCACCGGATCGTCGAGACGAAACCTCAGCTCGACCCACGCGACGGCGCGCGCCACCAGCAGGCCGGCCACGACGCCGATCATCACCGCGGCGGCGGGGCTCACGAAGGCACACGACGCGGTGATGGCCACGAGGCCACCCAGCAGACCGTTGCACGCCAGCGCGATGTCCGGTTTGCGCAAACTGGTCCAGACGACCATCAGCGCGGTGAACGCGCCGGCGCTGGAGGCGAGCATCGTGTTGACCGCGATCGTCGCCAGCCGCGGGTCGGCCGCGGACAGGCTGGACCCGGCGTTGAACCCGAACCACCCGAACGCCAGGATCAGCGTTCCAATCACCATCATCGGCAGGTTGTGCCCCGGGATGGCGCTGATGGTGCCGTCGCGGCGGAACTTGCCCGCGCGCGGGCCCAGCACGATCGTCCCCGCCAGCGCCGTCAGCCCGCCCGTCATGTGCACGACCGACGAGCCCGCGAAGTCGACGTGGCCGTGTCCCAGGCCCCAGTTCACGCCCATCGCGCTCAGCCAGCCGCCGCCCCACACCCAGTTCGCGTAGAGCGGGTAGAGCAGCATCGACATGAAGAGCCCGTAGACGGCGAACGAGGCGAACCGCCACCGCTCGGCCATCGCGCCGGTCGGGATCGTGGCCGCCGTGTCCATGAAGACGGCCGTGAACAGAAACATCGCCAGGTTCGCCGGGTCGTGCGGCGCGCTCAGCAGCGCGAACCGCGCGGCGCCGAACAGGCCGTAGAGGTGTCCGCCCGCGTGGACCCCGATCTCGTGCGCGCCCTTGAACGCCGGCCCCAGCGACGGCCACCCCGGGTGCCCGCCCGCGAGGACCCCGTAGCCCACGAGCCAGAACCCCAGCACGCCCAGCGGGTAGATGAACATGTTCATCGCCATCGTGTTGACGGCGTTCTTGGCGCGCGTGAAGCCGGTCTCGACCATCGCGAACCCCACCTGCATGAACATCACCAGGAACCCAGCCAGCAGCACCCACAGCAGGTTCAGCGCGAAATCGGGTGCGATGGCTGTTGGATGCTCGGGCATGGTGACCTCCCCGGATCAGCGGGCCGGCGCCGCGCTTGGCGGGTCGGCGTGTCGGTTGCTGAGGTAGATGAGGGCGCCCAGGCCGCCCAGAACGCCCAGGACCAGGCCCACCTTGGCCGCGCGGCGCAGCGCGCGCGCCCCGCGGCGCGGGCGGGGAGCCTCGGGGGCGCGCAGCAGCGCAGCCTGCGGATCGCGCAGGTCCGCCAGCAGCGCCTGCGCGGTCTCGTACCGGTCGCGCGGCGCGCGCTGGATCGACCGCATCACGATCGCCTCCAGCGCCGGATCCAGCTTGGGCTGGTAGTAGGACGGGGGGCGCGGATCCTCGTTGGCCTTGGCGCGCAGCAGGGCGGTCGCGTTCGTGCTGTTGAACGGGAGGTTCTTGGTCAGCATCTCGTACAGCAGCGTGCCGACTGCGTAGACGTCGGTGCGCGCGTCGCCCCGGCGGCCACCGATCTGCTCGGGCGCCATGTAGTCGGGCGTGCCCAGCGTCGCCGACAGCCCGGTCCAGGTGAGGCGGCGCTTGCTCTCGTCCAGCGCGATGCCGAAGTCGAGGATCTTCACGCGCCCGTCGGCGGTCAGCAGGATGTTCTCCGGCTTGATGTCGCGGTGCACGACCCCCTGCTCGTGCAGGTAGGCCAGCGCCTCGGTCACCTGACGGGCGATGTCCAGGGCCCGCTCGCGCGGCAGCGGCCCCTCGGCCTGGATGATGCTGCGGAGCGAGCGCCCGTCGACGTACTCCATCGCGATGTACATCCGGCTCTTCGCGCGCGGGGTCAGCACCTTGACCACCGCCGGATGATTCAGCCGTTGCCCCATCTGCTCCTCGCGCTTGAAGCGCTCGAAGAAGACGACGTCACTCTCCAGCTGCGGGTGTGGGATCTTCAGCGCGACGGTCTGGCCGTCAGCGGTGTCCGTGGCGCGGAAAATCGAGGCCATCCCGCTGCGCGCCAGGAGGTCATCGAGCTGGTATTGATCCAGCTGCTCCCCCGCGACGGGCTCGCGCATGTGCGGGGGACCTTATCATGAACGCCGCCCCGGGACCCGCGTTGCAGCTGGAGCTCGCCTCGCTGACCGACGTCGGCACCGAGCGCGCGAACAACGAAGATCGCTGCGGGCACCTTCTGGAACCGGGGCCGCGCGGCCTGCTGGTCGTGGCGGACGGCGTCAGCAGCGCCGAGGCGGGCGAGACGGCCGCCCAGACGGCCGTGGACGCGATGTTGCGGACCTTCGCCGACCAGCCGCCGGGGACGCCCGCCCCCAAGCGCCTCAACCGGGCGGCCCAGCAGGCCAACATGGAGGTCTACGATCTGGCCACCGTGGTCCCGGAGCTGCGCGGCATGACGACCACGCTGACCGCGGTCGCCGTCGACACCGCCGGCGAGCTGGCGGCCGTTCACGTGGGCGATTCGCGCCTGTACCTGCTGCGGGACGGGCGCCTCCTGCAGTTGACCAAGGATCACACGGTCGCGGGCGAGCGGGCGCGCCTGGGCCTCCTGAGCAAGGAGAAGGCCCGCGTGCACCGCGACCGCTCGGTCTTGACGCGCAGCCTGGGCCGCGAGCTGATCGTGCCCATCGACCGGCTGTCGAACCGCGTCTACCGCGGCGACGCCCTGCTGGTGTGCAGCGACGGTTTGTACAACACGCTGGACGACACCGAGATGGCCGGGCTGATGGCCGCGACGGGCGCCGCCGAGGCCTGCCGGCGGCTGATCGAGGAGGCGAACCAGCGGGGCACCCTGGACAACCTGTCCGCCGCCGTCCTGCGCGTCGTCGAGGGGCCTGAGCGGCCGGCCGGGTCGGGGGGCGTGCGGGCCTGGCTGCGTTCGCTCTTCCGGCGCGGCGACTGAACCGACCGCCGGCCCTATAATGGAGGTGTGACGGACCCCGAGACTCTGCTCCGGATCGTCCTCGGAACCGCGCTGGGCGCGGCCATCGGCCTCGAGCGCGACCTGCACGGGCGGCCGGCGGGTCTCCGTACCCACGCCATCGTCGCCCTGGCCTCGGCGACGTTCATGGTGGTCTCGACGCGTTTCGCGTCGTACCAGCACTACGCGGCGGGCGATCTCGTCGAAGTCGACGCCTCGCGCATCGCGGCCTCCGTGGTTTCGGGCATCGGCTTTCTGGGGGCCGGCGCCATCCTCCGGACGGGCCTCACGGTGCGCGGGTTGACCACGGCGGCCAGCCTGTGGCTGGTGGCGGCCCTGGGCATGACGGCGGGCGCGGGCATGTACGTGGTGGCCGTCTTCGTGACCGTTCTGGGCCTGTTCGCGCTGACCCTCCTGCGTCGGTTCGAGGACCGGGGTGAGCCCATCGCTCGCCAGCGGATCACGCTTCTGCTCGACGAAAAGCAGGCGACCGTGGCGGAGGTCGTGGAGGCGTTCTCGCGCGCGGGGACGAAGGTCTCCCAGGAAGAGTACGAACGCTCGTTCGCCGACGGAGAGATTCGGGTCTCCTTCGACGTCCGCACGTCGGCGCCCCTGCAGAACCACGAGCTGGCGCAGGCGGTCGAGAACCAGAAGGGCATCCGGCGCATCCGGATCGAGCGCCTCTAGCCCCTGGACCCCCGGTCGGTCTCGGCGCTTGACCTGGTGGCCGTCTGCGCGGCATACATTCGTCCGCCGTAAACGACCGGAGAGGTGGCTGAGTGGCCGAAAGCGCCTGATTCGAAATCAGGTTTGGGCGCAAGTCCAACGTGGGTTCGACTCCCACCCTCTCCTCTAGACTAAAAAGCTTTGAAGGTTCCTGAGGATCGCCCATCGCAGGAGGTCGCCAGGCGGGAGGTCGCAAGAAGTAAAGGGTTCCTGGGCTCGCGTCGGGGGAGGTCCAGCTTTGCTGGACCGAGCCCATCGCGGGAGGTCGCAGGAACCCTCTCAGGGTTCCTGATAAAACCGGAGAGATGCCCGAGTGGCCGAAGGGGCACGATTGGAAATCGTGTGTACCGCAAGGTACCGAGGGTTCGAATCCCTCTCTCTCCTCGACGCGCAGCACCGATTGATGCGCTGAATACGTTGTCCGGATCGGGGGTGGTGTCTATGTTCCGCCCACGATGCAGACCTCGGCGAAGAAGCTCGGCCTCCTGGTGGTCCTCCTGTCCCTGGCCGGCGGGGTCGGCTGCGTCGGCAGCTACAACAAGCTCGTCCAGCTGAGTCAGGCCGTCGACGCCCAGTGGGCGCAGGTCCAGAACGCCTACCAGCGCCGCGCCGATCTGGTGCCCAACCTGGTCGAAACGGTCAAGGGCGCCGCAAAATTCGAGCAAAGCACGATGATCGCGGTGACCGAGGCGCGCGCCAAGGTCGGGCAGGTGC
>CAZPUH010000322.1:0-14540 GCA_964589215.1 uncultured Myxococcales bacterium
GCGCCCGATGAGGGAGATGCGGGCACCCGCCTGCGGATCGGCGGCGGCCGATCGGTCGCCCACGAACAGGCCGGCGCGCGGGTCGGCGCGCAGGTTGTGGGTGTGGGCGGCCAGCCCGGACAGAAGCAGCAGGGGCGCGCCATCGCTGGCCAGCGCGTACGGCGTGATCGAGCCGTATGGCGCGCCGGCGTGCCGCAACGACAAGGTCGACAGTACGCCGACCGACTCGGCCGCCAGCAGCACGCGCGCCGCGGCCGCCGCCTGATCCGTCGGGGAAGAGCCCACGGCGAGAGTTTACACTCGGACGCATGGAGATCCTGGTGTCGCCCTCGCCCGAGGTCGCCTGCCTGCGGGCGGCCCGCATCGTCGCCCGTCTGGTGAGGGCCCGACCGCGCGCGGTCCTGGCGCTGCCCACCGGCGCCACCCCGCGGGGGATCTACGCCGAGCTGGTGCGGCAGCATCGCGAAGAGGGGCTCTCGTTTGCGGGCGTGACGGCGTTCAACTTGGACGAGTACGTCGGGCTGCCCCCCGAGCACCCCGGCTCTTTTCGGCGCGCGCTGCGCGAAGCCCTGATCCAGCACGTCGATCTGCCGGCCGAGCGGGCTCATGCGCCCGAGGCCACGGCGGCCGACCTGGCCGAGGCCGGCCAGCGCTACGAGGACCGGATCGCCGCCGCGGGTGGGCTGGACCTGGCGTTGCTGGGTGTCGGGCGTGACGGCCACATCGCCTTCAACGAGCCGACCTCGTCGCTGGGCTCGCGCACGCGCGTCAAGACGCTGGCGGACGAGACGCGCGCCGCCAATCAGGCGTCGTTCGGGACCGAGCCGGTGCCGCGCCACGCGCTGACGATGGGGATCGCGACCATTCTGTCGGCGCGCCGCTGCGTCTTGGTCGCGCTGGGGGCGGCCAAGGCCGACGCCGTGGCCCGCCTGGTGGAGGGGCCGCTGACGGCGATGGTGCCTGCCTCGGCGCTGCAGCTGCACCCGCACGCCACGATCATCACCGACGAGGCTGCCGCCGCGCGTCTCGCCTACCGCGCCTACTACGACACGGTCGCCGCCGCGAAGCCGGACGCCCAGCGGGAAGTGTGACGCGCCCCCCGGCCGAGATTGTTTTCGACTCCGCGCAGGCCGGCCGCGATAATGACGAGATCACGATGTCTGGCTTTGCTTCGAGAGGTCTAGCGGTTCTGAGCGCGCTGGCGCTGGCCGGTGTGGTGACCGGCTGCACCGACTCGCCGCGCAGCAGTCCGCCCGTTTTTGCGTCCACCGGCGGCGGTGGGGTTGGCGGGAGCCGTGGCAGCGCCGGAGAGGGCACGGGTGGCCGCGCGAGCGGCGGCATGAACGGGTCGACCGGCGGCGCAGCTGGTGGCGCGGTCGCCGGTCTGGGCGGCTCCGCGTCCGGCGGACGGACGGGTTGGGGCGGTCAAGCAGGCCAGACCACGGGCAGCGGTGGAGTGGGCGGCGGCATGGGCGGCACGCCCGCCGTCCTCGCACCGCCGGCGCCCGTCGGCCTCGTATCGCTGAACAGCGATGGCCAGACGACCAGCCTGTCGCTGCTCGCCCAGTCCGGCGCGGCGCCCGCGGGCGATTGCGTCCATTCCGCGACGCTGCCCAACGGATTTTCGAAGACCATCTCGGGCGATGCGGTGCTGCCCTCGCAGCCCCAGCCGGGCGGCGACATCGTCGTCGTCGACCGCGGCAACGGCGAGCTGACGTTCGTGGATCCCTCCGGCTGCTTCATCGCGCGGCAGATCGCCATCCCGGGCGGCGCCGGCACCGCGCCTCACGACATGGTGACCGTGTCCGCTCACAAGGCGTACTTGACGCGCAACCAGTCGACCGCGGCAGCCGCTGGCCAGCCGCCGGCAGGCAACGACGTGATCGCCATCGATCCCACGAACGGCAATTACCTGGGACGGATCGGCCTCGACGCGTACGCATCGAAGAGCGCGGGCGCGCAGGTGCAGGCGCGACCGGACCGGGCGCTGATCGCCGACGGGCGAGTGGTCGTCTCGCTGAACCAGAGCGACGCCGCGCGCGCCATGTTCGGAGACGGCGCGGTCGTCATCATCGATCCCGCCAACGACGCGGTCCTGGGGAGCGTGGCGCTGCCCAGCCTCTACGACTGCGAGGGGATCGACTTTTTCCCGGCCTCACACATGTTGCTGGTCGCGTGCGGCGGTGGCGCCGGCGGGCGGGACCAGCCGCTGCAGTCCGGGATCGCGGTGGTCGACCTCGGCGCAACCCCGCCGCGCCTGGACCACGTGATCTCGTCGGTGGCGTTCAACGGCCGCCCGCTGAGCGCGGGCTGGGTCGTGGGCGCGCCCTCCGCAACGGCGCCGAACCGGGCATTCGCCGCGACCTACGACCCGCGGCGCATCGCGCCCGATGCGGTGTTCGCGTTCGACTTCGCGACCGGCGCCGTCACGCCGGTCATCACGGCGCCGCCAGCCTCGGTAGGCTCGGCCGGAATCGCGAACCAGCTGCTGTTCGTTCCCGAGGCCCTGTCGGCGCAGCCGAAGGTCCAGCTGGTCGACGTGACGGGCGCTCCCCAGCCGCTGAGCACGTTCACCGCCGACCCGAAGAACGGCCTGCCGCCCCTCGCGATCGCCTGGTACTGACGCCGCGCCGGCGCAGCCGTCGTTCAGACGAGGTAGAGGCCGTAGACGACGTAGGCGATCCCCAAGGCGCCCAGGACCGCCGAGGCCGCCCACAGGCTCCTGCGCTTGGTGATCAGGCAGACCGACGCGAGCGCGATCGCGATCTGCAGCGACGCGATTCCGAACCCCATCGGCGGGCCGTGCTTGGCCATGGCGTCGCGCATGCTCTCGAGGTGCTGCGCCTTGTCGAGCAGGTCTTTTTCCTCTGCGCGGTAGCGGGCCACGTCGCCGAGTGCGGGCGCGGCGGCGTCGCCGGTGGCGCCGCGCGCCTCCAGCTCGGCGATGCGCAGCTTGACGCTCTTGGCCTGGTAGAACGCCCACGTGTCGGAGGCCTGGGCCTGGTACAACATCACCTTGCTGCTGAACCCGCCCGATTTCAGGCTGCCGATGGCCGTTGCCACGGCCAGGACCACCACCATCAGCGAGACGTAGCGGGTCCACTGCTCGCGCCGTTCCTTCTCCTTGGCGGCGCGACGCTCCTCGGCGATCGAGCGGAGCAGCTCCTGAATTTCGGTCTCTGGGGTGGGCTGGGGCAGCGCGGTCATTGCGGCAGCTTGGAGCCGCCGGATTCTCCCTCGCCACCGCCGCCGTCGTCCAGCTCGGCGTCATCGGTGATGGGGGTGGCGATGCGATAGCCCCCGTCGAGCCACTTGCCCAGATCGGCGGCGCGGCAGCGGGCCGAACAGAATGGTCGGAAAGGCAGCGTCTCTTCGGATTGCTCGAATGACCGCCCGCAGGTCGGACACTTCCGCTTCACGCCGCGGAAAGATAGACGCTGTCCGGGCGCGTTGCCAGGCCTGTACCCATGCGATACTGCGTCCCAAGGTGACGAGCAAAGTCGACCCGCGCGCCGAGGGCGAATCGACCCGCCCGCGCCCGACCACGCGCGCCCAGATCACCCTCGAGGGGCTGAAGCGGCTGCCCCGGGTAGTTTGGCTTCTGGGGTTGGCCAGCCTCGTCAACGACGTGTCCAGCGAGGCGATTTTCCCCCTGCTGCCGACGTTCCTGGTCAGCCTGGGCGCGCCCATGAGCTACCTGGGCCTCATCGAGGGGAGCGCCGACGCGCTGGCGAGCTTCATCAAGATGGCCGCGGGGCGCCTGTCGGACCGCGGGCCGCGGCGGGTGCTGGTGGCCACCGGGTACGCCATGCCCGCCCTGGCGCGGGCCGGGATCGCGGCGGCGATGGCCCCCTGGCAGGTGCTGGGCGCCCGGCTCTTCGACCGCACGGGGAAGGGGATTCGCTCCGGGCCGCGCGACGCGCTCATCGCGGACTCGGTGGTCCCGTCGCAGCGCGGACGCGCCTTCGGCCTGAACCGGTCGATGGATCACCTGGGCGCCGCCCTGGGCCCGATCATCGCCTTCTCGTTGCTCGCGCTGGGCGCCAGCCTGCGGGTGACGTTCGCGGTCGCGGCGGCCATCGGCGTGATCGCGCCCCTGCTGCTGTTCTTCCGGCTGCGGGACAGCGACCAGATCGTCGAGCGGAGCGGCCCCGTGGACGCGCCGAAGGGCGAGGGGATGCTGCGCCCCGGCTTCGGGACCTACCTGGCGGCCTGCGTCGTCTTCGCCCTCGGCAACTCGTCCGACGCGTTCCTGCTGGTCCGCGCGCGCGAGCTGGGCTGGTCTCCCACGGCGCTGCCGCTGCTCTGGACCTTCCACCACCTGGTCAAGGCCGCCGCCGCGCTGCCGGGCGGCGCGCTGTCGGACCGCCACTCGCGCGCGCTGGTCGTCGCCGCCGGCTGGATCGCCTACGCGCTGACCTACGTGGGCTTCGGTTTCGCCACCGCCCGCTGGCAGGTGCTGGGGCTCCTGCTCGCGTACGCGCTCTACCACGGCCTCGCGGAGGGCGCCGAGCGCGCCATCGTCGCCGACCTGGCCGAGCGCGGCGCTCGCGGCCGCGCGTTCGGCCTCTACCACGGCCTCACCGGCGCCGCCGCGCTGCCCGC
Source organism: uncultured Myxococcales bacterium (assembly GCA_964589215.1). Lineage (GTDB taxonomy): Bacteria > Myxococcota_A > Polyangia > Fen-1088 > Fen-1088 > JADGRB01. Next base: position 4,606 of record CAZPUH010000322.1, read on the forward strand.
CGGCCTCGGCACCGGCTGGATCTGGGACCGCTGGGGCGCGACCTGGGCGCTCTCGATCAACGCCTCGTGCGCCGCCATCGCGGGGATCTGGCTCTTCACGCTGAGCTTCGCCGGTCCGCTGAGGCGCCAGCGCTAGCGCGGCAAGCTACTCGACTTCGGTCGAGGCGGGGATCGTCGGGCGGCCGCGGTGGAGCTGCTCGCGGCGGATGCGCAGAACCTCGCGCACGATGATCTGAAGCGTCGCGACGACCGGGACCGCGATGATGGCGCCGAAGACGCCGGCGATCTCGCCCAGCACCACGATCGACAGCGTGGTCAGCAGCGGGTTCACGTGGACCGTGCGCCGGAAGACCAGCGGCCCCAGCACGTTGCCTTCCAGCTGGCCGTAGGCCAGGAAGTAGATCACGGCGGCCAGGCCGTGCCACAGCCCCTTCGTGAGAAGCGCGACCAGCGAGATGGTCGTCCCCATCACCAGCGGGCCAGCGTAGGGGACCATGCTCGAGAATCCCGACAGGATCCCCAGCGGCAAGAAGAACGGGATGCTGTCAATGGCGAGGAACGTGGTGGTGAGCGTGGCGTTCACGCCGCAGATGAGCGTCAGCCCGCCCAGATAGCCCCCGATGGACTGATAGATCTTGCCGACCAGGTCCTCGTAGATCGGGCGGTGCTCGGGGCGCGCCTCGGCCAGGAGGCCGTGCACGAGGCGCCCGCCGAAGATCATCATGAACACGACCAGCACGATGATCGTGACGATGGCGCCCAGCGCCGAGACCAGTCCGCCCAGCGCGCTGAGCAGCGGCGAGGCGGCGCCCGAGAGGTACTCGGGCAGCTTGCGTTCGCCCTCCTGCATGCGCGCGGCCAGGTGAAACCGGGCGTCCAGCGTGTGGAACAGCGAGCTCTGGCGGGCCGTCTTGAGGAAGGAGGGCGCGTCCTTGATCAGCTCGCGCCCCTGATCGACGACCGGGGGAATCAACGTGAAGCAGAGGCCGACCGCCAGCCCCAGCAGCAGCAGGCACACGATGGCGATGGCGAGCGATCGGTTGACCCCGCGGCGCTGCAGCATGCCGACCGCATGGTCCAGCGCGACGGCGATCATGATGGAGGCGCCGATCAGCGTGAGCGAGACGGCGGCGTGCAGAACGGCGTCCACCAGGCCGACGACCAGCAGCACCCCCAGGCTGACGGTGAAGACGGTCTTCAAGGTCACCTGGGACGGCCGGAGCTCGCGGCTGGGCTGATCCACGTCGCTACTCTTGTTAACCACGGTTCTCCGCCCGGGCGAGTGCGGCCGTGGTCGCGGCGCGGTCGCCGCCCTCCGAAAAGCCGTCGGAAAGGTGGGCCGCCCAACCGGACGACTCCTCCGCGTCCGCGCGTTCCAGGTGCGCCCGCGCCTGGTGCAACCGCCCCAGCTCCAGGTAGGCGCGCCCCAGCAGGAAGTGGGTCAGAGGCAGGTCGGGGTCCGCGGCCAGCGCCCGCTCCAGCAGCGCCACGGCGCGCGCGATCTCGCCACGACGCTGGGCCAGCACGGCCAGCCGCGCCACGGGCAGCGCGAAGCTGGGGTTCTGCAGGGCCGCCTCCTCGTAGAGGCGCACGGCGTCGGCCGGTCGGCCCGCCAGCTCGGCCAGGCGGCCCAGGCGCTCTTGCGGGGCGCCGAAGGACGGCGCGGCGGCGCACGCGCGCTCGAACGAGGCGGTGGCCGCGGCGTGATCGCCGCGCGCCAGCTCGCGCAGGCCTCGCTCGTACGGGGCGCGGCAGCCGCCGGGGCGGCGCGCCTCGGCCCGCGCCAGCGCGTCGATCGCGCGGACATGGTCGGACAGCACGCCTCCCAAAAGCAGCGGCGGCAGGTGAGAGTCGGGGGCCAGCCGCTCGGCCTCGGCGAAGGCGCGCGTCGCCTCGGCCGCGTCGCCGGCGTCACGGCGTCGCGCCCCCTCGACCAGCAGCTGCTCGACTTCGCCCGAGCCCAGCATCGCGTACCGCGACCCCGGGAACCGAACGGCACCTTCCGCGGCGTCCAGCAGCGCGGCACCCGCTTGGCCGCCGCGCGATCCCCAGCGGATCCCGCACTGCGCCGCGAGGCTCAGATAGAAGCCCAGTCGATGCGCGGCGTGCGGGCGCTCCAGCCGCTCGGCGGCAGCGGACGCGGCGCGCGCCATCATCTTCGCGCGCAGCTCGGCGTCGGCCAGTGCCTGCTCCAGGACTTGCTCCAGGTCCTCTGGATCGCGAAACAGGAGCCCCGTCTGGCCGGGGCGGATCAAGTCGCGGAACGGCTCGGCGTCGCTGGCGACCACCAGCACGCCGTGCGCGGCGTACTCCAGCGCGCGGACGTCTGACACGAAACGCTCGCGCGACGCGGTCGACAGCGGCACCAGGCCGATGTCGAGCCCCCGAAGGAAGGAGGCGTCGTCCGCCGCGGCGCCGGGCGGCACCAGCGTCACGCGCTCGCCGGGCAGCGTGGCCACGACCTCGTGGATCTCGCGGCCGCCCCGGACGGCGAGGCGAACCTCGGGATGCCGGGCCAGGATGGCCGCCAGCGCAGGCAGCGCGAGCGCCAGGTCCTCGCGCTCGGCCGCCTCGCCCGTCCAGCCGATGACGACGTCCGCGCGGCGCTCCCGCGTCTCCGGAGCAGGCATCTCCCATAACTGGCTGGGAAACCGGGTCCTCCGCGCGTTGACCGCCTCCAGCTGCGCTTCCAGACCGAAGCCGCCGATCTGGACCCCGTCCGCCAGCCGCGCCAGCTGTGGCGTCAGGCTGCGTGCGGCCAGGTCGCCGCCCGTGTTGGCCGAGCCTCGCGCGAACAGGCGCGCCCCCGGCTCGAACACGGTGAGCCGCCCTTCGCGGCGGCGGGCCGCGACGACGGGGAGCAGATCCGGAACGGCCGTCGCGCGGATGATCAGGATGTCCGCGGCGGCCAGCAGGTCGACGCCCGGGGCGGCGCCCGGCACCGGCCGATAGAGCTCGGGCGACAGGATCGAACCGCTGATGACGGCGATCTCGGGCAGCTCGCCCAGCGCGCGGCAGGGCTGCACCGTCCGGTAAACGGCGTCCGTCGTCTCCGCCGCCTGCGGCGGGTCGACGTGCACGATCAGCAGGGCAGGGCGCGCGGCCCCGCCGCTCACGTCCGCCGGTTCTGCCATTCGCTTCCGCCGCCGCCCTGGCTGCGCGGGTTGCTGTCGCTGGCGGGGATCGCCGCGGCGAACCGCGCCTCTTCCGCCCGAAAGTCGTCACCGAAGAGCGCGCGCATCAGGCTGGCCGCCGCGGCCGCGCCCCCCGCGACATGCGGCGCCAGCGCGGCCGCGAAGTCGGCGGCCGTCTGAAAGCGTTGCGCGGGGTCGACCGCCAGCGCCTTCGCCAGCAACGTGTTGCAGGGGGGCGGCAGCGCAGCGATGCGAGCCAGCTCGGCGGGGCCCGGCCCCGTCGCCGCCTTCACGAGCAGCTCGTACGTCGTGTCGCCCTGATACAGCACGGACCCGGTCAGGCAGTAGAAGATCACCAGGCCCAGCGAGAACAGATCGGCCCTCCCGTCGACCTCCGTCCCGCGCGCCTGCTCGGGCGACATGAAGCTCACGTTCCCTTTGACCACGCCGTGCTGGGTTTTCGTCACGCGGCCTTCGGCTTTGACGATCCCGAAGTCGAACAGCTTCACCTCGCCGCGCGCGGAGATGAGGATGTTGCTGGGCGACACGTCGCGATGGACGATGCCCATCGAGCGCCCGCCGTCCCCCAGCTTCGAGTGCGCGTACTCCAGCGCCTGCAGCGTCTCGGACGCGACGTAGAGGACGATGGCCGGCGACGCGGGGTGGTGCAGCCTTTCGAGCGAGCGCATCGTGATCCGGCCCAGGTCGCGCCCCACGATGTACTCCTGCGCCAGGTAGTACTCGTCGCCCACCTTGCCGAAGTCGAACACCGGGATCACGTTCGAGTGCACCAGCGACGATCCGAGGTTGGCCTCGTCGATGAACTGCGCGACCACGGCCGGATCGCGCGACAGCTCGGCGCGCAGCCGCTTGACGACGAACGCCCGGCGGAACCCCTCGGCGCCGAAGGTCACCGCGGTGTACACCTGGGCCATCCCGCCCTCGCCCAGCAGATCGATCAGCTGGTAGCGCCCGAACCGGACGCCGCTGCCGATGCGTGGCTGCGTGCTCCCGGCGTCGTACGTCTCCGTCGCCGCGTGCCCGACGGTGGGGCCGGTAGAGCCCGGCGCGTCTCCGCCCGGCTGGCCCAGACCGGGCCGCGTCGAAGGCACGGGGCGCGCGGGGTCGCTGGCACGGACGAGCGTGTCCGTGCCGCCGCCGAAGGCCGCCGCCCCGGTGGTCGTCGGCGCGTAGCCCGCCGGCCCCCGGCGCCGCAGCCCGACGGCCAGCGTGATGATGGCCAGGATCCCCGCCAGCGACCAGGCGATCGCGCTGGTGACGACCGCCGCGTTGTCGGCGTCGCGCGCGCCGCCGGCCCCGTACGTCCACAGCCACAGCCCGGGAACGACCGAGCTGACGGCGGCCGCCCAGATGGGCCCGCTCGCCTCCGGCGGCTGGTAGATCGGGCCGCGCTTCTCGGCGCCGACGGCGGCGCGCAGCAGCTCGCGCTCGGTCTCGGGACCGGCCTCCAGCACGGCGCGCGTCCCGTCGGACAGCAGCACCGCGCCCCGCGCTTTCTCCGCCAGCTTGCGGATCGCCCCCTCCTCGATGGGGCGGGCCAGCAGCAGGACGGCCGGCACCGACTTGCCCGGCAGGTCGACTCGCGCGGCGGCCGCCGCGTACGGCCACCCTTTGCCCATGACGATCTCGGCCACCGCTTCGTGCCGCTCGCGCGCCTCGCGAATGAGGAGGTCCGACGCGAAGTCGGCGTTCTCCATCCCCTCGATGACGTCCAGCTTGTCGCCGTCGAAGGCCACCGCGTAGACCTTGAAGGTGTTGCGGTATGGCTCCCACCACTGCTCGGTCCGGAACAGGTCGTGCAGCGTGGCGGCGTCGGCGTTGCCGCGCAGGGCGGCCACCAGCCGCGGGTTCTGGGCGGCGTTCTGCGCCTCCAGCTTCAGCTCGCCGACGTGGGCGGCCAGCGCGTCGGCGGCGCGCATCCCGCCCGCCTCCGCGCTGCGGGACGCCTCGAGACGCACGGTCCGGGCGCGTCCAGCCTCGATCGTCCGCGACACCGCGTACGCCGCCGCCAGCAATCCGACTGCCAGCAGCACCGCGAGCGCGCGCTTCACCGCTCGATTCTTCCCTGCACCGGCCCCCGCGTCAACGGCGCGATGCCGCGGCGGGACCAGAGGACGGGCCGCCGCGCGCTACGGGGCGGCGACCAGCTTCTGGGCGTCCGTGATCAGCTGGTTGCCGTTGCCGACCTTCAGCCAGCCGGCGGAGTGCTCCGTGCGGACATACACGTCGGAGCCGGTGGGCTCCTCCGACACAGCCGAGGACGAATCGGAAGACGACTCGACGCGGGCGAACTCGTCGAAGCCGACCGACTTCTTCCCGTCGAAGTACTCGACGCGCAGGACGGTCGCCGGCTTGCCGCCGGGCGGATCCTCTCCGCGCCCGAGGACGTCGGACGCGAACGCGCGCCACAGGCTGTCGTGCCAGTTCTTCGCCATCTGGTCGGGCTTGTCGGGCGACTTCGCCGAGGCGATGGTGGCCTTGGCCCGCACCTGACGATCCGTCTGGACGTACTCCTTGCTCTTCCCGTTCGACGTGATCACCAGCCGGTCGAAGTCGCCCGGGTCGAAGGCGTGCAGGCGCCGATCGACGAGGTGCCCGGGGTTCTGCAGATCGGCCAGCATCCCGCGCGGCATCAGGTAGACGCGCCCGTCGCGCGTGTCGCGCAGGAACGACTCGCCGGCGGCGGCCTTCTCCGGCTGACCGATCTCGTAGTGCCGGACGTCGCCCTTGACCGTGACGTCCAGCTTGCGGACCGGCGCGTCCAGCCCCAGCTCCTTCAGCTTGGCGGCGTCGAGGACGCCGAAGGCGCGCGGCGAGACGAACGGCGCGAAGTTGTCGACCAGCTTGGCGGACTGATCCGACCCGCGCAGGTCGCGCGGCGTGTCCGGTTCTTCCTTGCTGTCCGGCTTGGTGTCGGCCTTGTCGTTCTTCTTGTCTTTCGCGGCGTCCTTGGCCGGGTCCTTGTGCCGGAGCGCGCCTTCACCCTTGACGATGCGGATCCAGACGGGCGCGTCGTTGTCGCCGTGGCCGCGCCGGAAGTCGACGACGGTGCTGTTGTCGGCGTAGTGAACGACCGAGACGTCGCTCTTCGACGCGTCGATGACCGTCGCCGCGCCCGGTGCGCGCTCGGGGTCGCGCTGCCAGGTCAGGTGCGCGGCCAGAAGGCCCAGCGCGGCGAGCCCGCCCTGGATGGCTGCCGAACGGCCGGTCACGACGCCGCTCCTTCCGTCGAGGCGGGGGTCGCGGGCGCCGCCCCGCGCCGCCGGCGGCGGCCTCCGCGGGTCACCCCGATGCCGGCCACGATGACCAGCACCGGCGCCAGGAAGATCGTTCCGTAGAACCAGACCACGTCCTGCTTGCGCGTGTGCGAGATCGGCACGTCAGCCTCCGTCGAGGTCAGGCCGGTGTACGCCTCGTCGCCCATCAGCCAGTGCGCGACGTCCAGCGCCAGCAGCTGATTGGCGCCGGCGGGCAGCGCCTCGTCGTCGAACGCGTCCGAATCGGCGAGCACGAAGACGCGCGCGTCCTTCTTGACGGCGGTGGCGGCCACTTCCCACGCGCGCCGGTCCTCGCCCGGGTCCTGCCGGTAGTTGCCGTTCTTGTCCGGGAACGTCGCGTGGTGCGCCTTGATGGGCGCGTCGACCGTGACGTCGGGCTTTCGGTTGGGGTCGGTGTTGATCCAGCCCGCTCCGGGCAGCACGACGAACGCGCGCTGGCCGAGCCGCTGCAGCGTAGTCACCGACGGATGCGAGGTGTACGTCGCGGTCACCAGGTTGATGCGGTCGATGTCCTGGTGTGTGCGCCGCGCGAACACCTGGTCGTTGGCCAGCTGGACGTTCTTGTACTCCAGGTACAGCGGCTTCAGGACCTCGTGAAAGTCGACGTGGTTCTCGGGGTCCAGCGCGATCAGCAGCCGGCCGCCGCGGGCGATGTAACGGTTCAGCGCCGCGTACTCCTCGGGCAAGTACGGCTGCTGCGGCCCCAGGATGACCACCATCGAGATGTCCTTGGGCACGTCCTCCATGAGGCCTTCGGCGGCGCTGAGGTAACGGACGTCGTAGGTCTGATCGATCAGCATGTCGCGGAAGGATTTGATCTGCGCGCGCTTGTCCGTGTCGCTGGTCGGCTTGTCCCAGGTGCGCTCGCCGTGCCCCTGGATGAAGGCGGCGACGCGCGGCGGCTTCACGATCATGAGCAGCCGCTGCTGGACCTCCTTGTCCAGCGTGCGCAGCGCGTTCTTGGCGCTCTCGATCTCCTTCGGCAAGCCCAGCTGCTCGTGGCGCGTCCCGCGTGAGAACACCAGCACGCTGTTGGTCGAGACGTCGTACTCCTTGGCCTTGATGGGGTCGATGTCGAAGTCGTAGTGGACGACCTTCAGCTGCGCCGACTCGCGCCCCAGATCCTGCAGGTAGTTGTAGGCCTCCTCGGCGACCTCGCTGCCGGCGGGGAAGAAGCCGGCGACCTCGATGGGCTGGTCCAGGTTGCGGACGATCCGCCGGGTGACCTCGCCCGGGCGGGTCGTGCGGAAGTAGGCGAGGTCGATCTTCTTGTCGCGCTCGGAGGCGACGTAGGCCATCGAGAAGGCGAACACCAGCGCCGCGGCCAGCCCCAGGCCCGTGTACATCGCGTCGCGCACGCGCCCGACCTCGATGCGGGGCGCCCGCGCCACCTGCGCGTACGCCAGCTCGATGAGCGCGATGGGCGAGGCGGCCGCCAGCCAGATCGGCGGCCAGAGCGCGCTCAGCACCGTCGCCAGGCGCGGCCAGCCATGCTCGAGCGGCTTGCCACTCCACAGGACGACCGGCAGATCCGACTGCACGAAGTAGAGGACCACCGCCCCCAGGCCCAGCGCGTAGAAGCCGAGCAGGGTCCGCTCGACCTGGGCCCGGTCGGGCGCCGCGGACCGGGCCCGCGCGCCGCGAACGCCCATGGCCGCGAGCACCATCAGGAGGCCCAGCACCGTCGCCACGCCGCGGCTGGTGCCGGCGCCGATCAGCCGCTCGCCCACGAAGACGGCCAGCGTGCCGGCGCCCCACAGCGCCGACCAGCGGCCGCTGGTGTTCCGCCGTGGCGTCATTTCCATCGGCGGCTCTCCATCACGCGCGTCGCGCCGAAGAGGGCGATGTACGTGACCATCAAGTAGTAGACGACGTCGCGCAGGTGCACCGCGCCGGCCTGGAACGGCGGGAAGTGCTTGCCGTGCAGCGCCAGCGCGACGAACACGTCGTTGAGCGGCCGCTCGGTCACCTTGGTCAGCAACCAGCAGACGATCAGCGCGACCACGATGCACCCCGAGAAGATCGCGGCCAGCACCTGCGTGCGCGCGATCGCCGACCCGAACGTCCCCAGCGCCACCGTCGCGCTGCCCAGCAGCAACAGCCCCAGATAGCCGGCCGCCATGTGGCCGAAGGAGATCTTCCCGTTCACGAAGATCATGGCCGGCATGTAGACGGTCGCCAGCGTGATCAGGGCCAGGAACCCGAATGCGGACAGGAATTTCCCGAGGACGATCTCCCAGTCCTGCACGGGCGAGGAGGTCAGCAGCACCAGCGTGCCGGTCTGGCGCTCCTCGGCCAGCAGGCGCATCGAGATGAAGACGCTGGCGATGATCGTCGTCCCGCTGGAGAAGTAGAAGAAGAGGCTCAGAACCTCGGCCGACAGCTTGTCGGGGCCGCCCAGCGCGAAGGCGTTGAACAGCAGGCCGTCGACGATCAGCACCGCCGCGGCGATCACGTAGCCGGTCATCGACCGGAAGTAGGCGCCCAGCTCGCGCCGGGCGATCAGGAAGGTGGCGTTCATTGGGGAAGCGTCTCCGCGATCGGGGCCTGCGGGGGGACGGCCGACCCGTCCGACGGCGCATTCGTCAGCTTGAGGAAGATCGATTCCAGGCGAGCCGCGCCCCGGTCGATCCGCAGGAGGTCGATGCCGTTCTGGACCAGCGCCCGGGCGACCTTGGGCCGCAGGTCGGGAGACGCCTCCATGGAGAGCAGGGCGACGCCGCCGGATTCGCGGAGGACGCGGCAGGGGCCGACGCCCGTCACCGTCTTGACGACGTCGACCGCGCGCTGGGCCGCCCCGGCCACCTCCACCTCGATGGTGCCGCTGCCGCCCAGCTTGGTGGCCAGCTCTTGCTCGGTCCCCTGGGCGACGATCTCGCCCTTTTGAATGACCAGCAGCCGGTCGCAGGTCTGGCTGATCTCGGACAGGATGTGGCTGGACAGCAGGATCGTGTGCTCGCCCTGCAGGGCGCGGATCATCGAGCGCATCTCGACGATCTGCACGGGGTCGAGCCCGCTGGTCGGCTCATCCAAAATCAGCAGCTTGGGCTTGTGCACCAGCGCCTGGGCCACGCCCACGCGCTGGCGGTAGCCGTGCGACAGGCTGGAGATCAGCTCGTCGTGCTTGTCGCGCAGGGCGGTCTTCTCCTCGGCTTCCACCACCGCGGCTGCCGCGCCGGCGGCAGGGACCCCGCGCAGCTCGGCCGCGAACTTCAGATACCGGCCGACCGTCATCTCGCCGTAGACGGGCGGGGTGTCGGGCAGAAGCCCGATCCGCCGCCGCACCGCGTGAGGATCGCGGGCGATGTCGATTCCGTCGACGGTCACCTCGCCGGCGGTCGGCAGGAGGACGCAACCCAAAATCTTGAGGGTGGTCGTCTTGCCGGCCCCGTTCAGGCCGAGGAACCCGATGACCTCACCTCGCTGGATGTCGAAGTTGAGGTCGTGGATGGCGGCGTGCTCGCCGTAGTACTTGGTCAGTCCCTTGACTTGGATCATGGGG
>CAZPUH010000323.1:0-6986 GCA_964589215.1 uncultured Myxococcales bacterium
CCGGGTCTACTGGGACAGCCACAACCTGTGGGGGCTGGGGACGGCGGCTCTGACCGGCTACCTGCTGGCGGACTTCATCTCGGGGTTCGTCCACTGGGCCGGCGACACCATCGGCGACGCCGAGACGCCCATCTTCGGGCCCAACTTCGTCACCCCGTTCCGTTACCACCACGTCGACCCCAAAGAGATCACGCGCCACGACTTCATCGAGACGAACGGCAACAACTGCATCGTGGTCACGCCGGTCCTGGCGCTGCTGCTGCTGGTGACGCCGCGCTCGTCCGGCTGGTTCCTGTTCGCTTGCACCGTGGTGACGTTCACGTCCTGGTTCGTCTTCTGCACCAACCAGTTCCACAAGTGGGCGCACGCCGACCGGCCGGCCGGCTGGGTTCGCGCCCTGCAGCGGGCCGGGCTCATCCTGTCGCCCGAGCACCACGCCATTCACCACGCCTCGCCCCAGGACAAGGCCTACTGCATCACCGTCGGGTGGATGAACCCGCTGCTGGATCGCATCGCGTTCTTCCGGACCTGCGAGACGGTGATCCGCTGGGTGCTGCCCGGCGCCGTCCGCCCCGGCTGATCCGGGTTCAGCGGGCCGCGATCGCGATCCCGATCTGCCCAAGCCAGTAGAGGCCCAGGGTCAGGAACGGCGCGTGCGGGATGCGCTTGCGAAAGCGGTTCAGCGCCAAACTGCTGTCCGACGCGTAGAACAGCAGCGACCCGACCGCCGCGTAGGCGCCCGCGGGCCAGCCGCCCGCGACGGTGCCGAAGGCGGCGGTGACCATCGCGGTGATGGCGATGCCGTACGCGATCACGGCGGGGTGCTTGCCGGTGGTCTTCGGCCAGATGGCGCGCAGCACCATCACGCTGAGGATGCCCGTCAGCACGGCCACGACCGCCACCGCCGGGCCCCAGGCGGCCACCCCGGCGAACCCGATCACGTAGGCGACGTGGGCCAGCAGAAACGCGCCCAGCCCGACCAGGAACGCGCCGTCGGTGACACTGAGAAGCGCGATGTCTCCCACGATGGAAAACGCGATCCCCGCGTGGATCCACCCCGCGAGGCGCGTGTGCGGCCAACCGACGACCGCGAACAGCAGCGCCGTCGCCAGCGGCTTCGTGACCGCCTGCAACCAGTGGATGTGACGCTCGGCCGCGAAGATGGCCAGCGCTCCGGAAACGACGAAGGCGAGCACAGCCGAAGCGGGCAGTCCAACCACACGCCCATTTTAGACTGAGCCGTGGCCGCTGGATACCCGTCCGGTCTGGTCGGCCTTCGCGCCGTCGCTAGGATCAATGGTGCAAAAAGGTCGAACTGCAGTCCGAAGTCGGGACGTCAATGGACGAGCCGGAGGGGATCATGGCCATTTCTCTAAAGCCCGTGAGCGAGCAGGTCATCGTCATCACAGGGGCCTCGAGTGGGATCGGGTTGGCGACGGCCGAGAGCGCCGCCGAGCACGGGGCGAAGCTGGTCCTGGCGGCGCGCAGCGGCGACACGCTGGACGAGGTCGCGGCGCGGCTGTCGCAGAACGGCGCCGAGGCGATGGCGGTCGACGCCGACGTCGCCAATCGCGCGGACGTCGAGCAGATCGCGCTGGCCGCCATCGAGCGGTTCGGGCGGATCGACACCTGGGTCAACAACGCGGGCGTCTCGATCTACGGGCGCCTCGACGAGGTCAGCGACGAGGACAGCCGCCGGCTGTTCGAAACGAACTTCTGGGGCGTCGTGAACGGGTCGCTGGTCGCGCTCAAGCATCTGCGGACCAACGGCGGCGCGATCATCAACCTGGGCAGCGAGGTCTCGGACGCGGTGCTGCCGCTGCAGGGGATGTACTCGGCCTCGAAGCACGCGGTGAAGGGGTTCACGGACGCGCTGCGCGTCGAGGTCGAGGAGGTCGACCAGGCGCCGGTGGCGATCACCTTGATCCAGCCGACGGCCGTCGACACGCCCTACCCCGAGCATGCGCGCAACTACATGTCGAGGGAGCCCAAGCTGCCCATCGACCCCATCGACCCGAGCGAGGTCGCCGAGGCGATCCTGAAGGCGGCCGCGAGTCACTCGCGCGACGTGAAGGTGGGCGCGATGTCGAAGATCAACACCACGGTCGCCAAGGTGCTGCCCAGGGTGGGCGACAAGGCGACAGCGAAGATGGCGGACAAGCAGAAGCGTGACGAGGCGCCCCGTGACCCGCGAGGGGGACTTCACGAGGCGCGGGGCGGCGGGCGCACCCACGGCCGTTGAGGCGGCGGTGACCGGCTGCGGTTGGGGTCGACCGCGCGCATTCGTTCGCGTAAGCTGACCGTCCCTCCGGGGCGGACACTCATGGGGCAGACAGGAGAAGTCGGGTCCACGCGGTCGACGGATCAGGTCCTCCAGGCGGTTTTGGCCGAGGTGGCCGTCCGTCCCGCCGAGGTGTCCCGGCTCCTCGAAGCCCGCGACGCGCCGCTCATCGCCTTCACGGCCGAGCGGCGCATCCTGGCCGCCAACTCGGCCGCCGAGAGCTACTTCGGCCATGGCCGCCACGCGCTGGACGGGCAGTCCACCGACGTCATCGTCCCCGCCCGGTTCCGGCAGCCGAACGGGCCCCCGCAACCGGCCGCCCCGGAGCTGACCACCGTCGAGATCCCCGGGCTGCATTGCGACGGACGCGAGCTGAGCACATCGTGGACCTTCGGTTCCGTCCCCACGGCGGGCGGGCTGATCTTCGTGCTGGTCGTGCGCGACCTCGACCAGGTCGCGCTGGAGATCGATGCCCTGCGCCGCAACGACGGCCGGTACCGCAGCTTGCTGCTGGCGTCGGCGTCGGTCATCTGGGTGACCAACCCCCGCGGCGAGCTCGTCGAGCAGCAGCCGTCCTGGCAGCAGTACACGGGCCAGTCCTGGGAGCAGGTCCGCGGAACCGGGTGGCTCGAGGCCGTGCACCCCGACGATCGAGAGCGGGTCATGCGTGACTGGGCGGACACGCTGCGCGCCTCCGCGTCGGTGCTGAGCACGCAGGGACGCGTCTGGAGCGCCCGGCACAAATCCTGGCGCGCGTTCCAGACGCGGGCCGTGGCCGTGCGCAACGACGACGGCGCGATCGTCGAGTGGGTCGGGGCGCTGACCGACGTCCAGGACGTCGTCGACGCGCAGGAGCGGCTGACGGCACGCGAGCGCGATCTCGAGCACCGCTTTCGCGCCGTCTACGAGAACGCGCTGGACGGCATCGTGCTCACCGACGACACGCTGCACGTCGTCGACGCGAACCCGGCCGCCTGCCGGCTGCTGGGCCGGCCGCGTGAGGCGATCGTCGGCTGCCGGACCGCCGAGTTGATGCCCGCCGGCGAAAGCGTCGCCACCCCCGAGCGCCTGGGCGAATTCCGGGCCGCCGGCACGATGACGGGCGAGGGATCGATCCTGCTGCCCGACGGCACCGTGCGGCGCGCCGAGTTCGGGGCGGTCGCCAACGTGTCGCCCGGGATCCACCTGTCGATCTTCCGGGACATCGAGGACCGCAAGCGCGCCGAAGAGGCGCAGCAGTTCCTGGACGAAGCGGCCGCGGTGCTCGGGGCGTCGCTGGACTACGACGAGACGCTGGCGTCGATGGCCAACCTGGCCGTCCCCCAGATCGCCGACTGGGCGGCCGTCGATCTGGTCGAGGACGACCAGTCACTGCGTCGCGTGGCCGTGGCGCACGTCGACCCGGCCAAGGTCGATCTCGCCTGGCAGGTCTGGAAGCGGCAGCGGCCGTCGATCGCGGACCCGACGGGCGTCGGCGCGGTCGTCCGCACCGGAAAGCCCGATCTCATCGAGCTGGTCACCGACGAGATGCTGGTGGCGGGAACGGCGAACAACCCCGACCTGCTCCCGGTGATACGCGGCCTGGGACTGCGGTCCGCGATGACCGTTCCGCTGGTGGCTCGCGGCAAGGTCATCGGGACCATCTCGTTCGTCTCCGCCGAATCCCGGCGCCGCTACAGCCAGGCGGACCTGGCGTTCGCGCAGGAGCTGGCGCGGCGCGCGACGTACGCCATCGAGAACGCGATCTTCGTGCGCGACCTGCGGCTCGCGAACCGGACGAAGGACCTGTTCCTGCGGCGCGCGGAGCACCTGCAAGCTACGGCGTCGCAGCTGGTGCGCGCCGACAGCGTCGACGCGATCGCGCAGGCCTTTCGCTCCGAGGAGCCGAAGTCGCCGGTCTCCGCGCTGGCCTGGTCGCTGTACCTGCGCGCCGGCGACGAGCTGCAGCTGCTCTCGGCGACGGACGTTTTCCAGGGCAGCCTGGCGGCCTGGACGGCGATCCCGCTGACCGGCGACACCCCGCTGACCGAGGTGGCGCGGACGGGCGAACCGCTCTGGTTCGGCAGCAGCCGCGAGATGTACGCGCGGTTCCGGTCGCTGCCGGCCGATTCGGTGCGCATCGGCGGGGGCGCGCGGGTCGTGCTTCCGCTGGGCGCCGGCGCCGAGCCCATCGGCGTGCTGGGCGTGGTGTTCGAGAACGAGCGGGCGTTCGACGCCGACGAGCGCGCGTACTTGACCGCCGTCGCCAGCCTGTGGGGCCAGGCTCTGCACCGCGCGCGCCTGGCCGAGGCAGAGCGGGAGGCGATCCGGCGGGCGCTGGACGCGGAGACGCTGGCCACGCGCAAGAAGGACGAGTTCCTGGCGATGGTCGGCCACGAGCTGCGAAACCCGCTGGCGCCCATCGTCACCGCCACCTCTTTGCTGCGCGTGCGCGGCCGGGCGACGACGCGCGAGCTGGAGATCCTGGACCGCCAGGCCCGGCACCTGGTGCGGCTGGTCGACGACCTGCTCGACATCTCGCGCATCACGTCGGGCAAGCTCACGTTGAAGCGCGGGCGTGTCGACCTGGGTGAGGTGATCGCGCAGGCGGTCGAGAGCACCAGCGTCCTCTTCGAAGAAAAGAAGCTGCAGCTGTTCATCGACATCGCGCGTCCGACGGCCGTCGTCGACGGAGACCGCGAGCGCTTGGTGCAGGTGGTGTCGAACATCCTCGTCAACGCAGCCAAGTTCACCCCCAACGGGCGGGCCGTGTTCGTGACCGCCGCGGTCGAGGGCGGCAAGGCCGTCGTGTCGATCCGCGACGAGGGCCAGGGGATCGAACCCGAGCTGCTGCCGCGCGTGTTCGAGCTGTTCTCGCAGGGCCGCCAGTCCGCCGACCGGCGAAACGGTGGCCTGGGGCTGGGGCTGGCGATCGCGCGCAGCATCGCGGTCGCGCACCAGGGGGAGATCGGCATCGACAGTCCGGGCCCCGGCCGCGGAACGACCGTCACGGTGCGGCTGCCGGCCGCCGCCGAGGTGGCGGCCGGGGCGAAGGACGGCGCGCCGACGCAGGAGCTGTCGGCGCGGGCCGGCAACCGCCACCGCGTGTTGATCGTCGACGACAACGAAGACAACGCCGAGATGCTGGCGGCCTTCCTCAGCGAGGTCGGCTACGACTGCTACGTGGCGCCGGATGGGCGGCGCGCGCTGTCGCTCTCGCGCGAGGTGCTGCCCGACGCCGCCATCCTCGACATCGGGCTGCCCGACATCGATGGCCACCAGCTGGCGCGCGAGATGCGGGCGACGCTGGCCGCCCGCACGCCCAAGCTGATCGCCCTGACCGGCTACGCCCAGGACGCCGACCGGAAGCTGGCCCTGGAGGCGGGCTTCGTCGAGCACCTGGCCAAGCCCGTCGAGATGTCCAAGCTGACCGCCAAGCTGAGCGGGCTCCTGGGCAGCGACCCCTCCTGAACGACGCTCGCGGGCCGCGGCCCGGCCTTGACGGCTGCGCCGCTGCCCTGCAGGCTGGAGGCATGCGGGCTGCCCGACGCCACCGCTGGCTCTGCGCCGTTCTTCTGGCGCCGCTGGCGGCGTTGGCCGTCTCGGCGTCCAGCTTTTCCGCCCTGCGCTGCACGATGTCCGGGCTGCTGGTCCCGGAGACCTGCTGCCCCATCGTCGCTGACGGCGCCGAGACGCCCGCCGCCGCCGTCCTACAAGCCCCTGGCTGCTGCGAGCGGATCCTGCTCACGAACGACAAGGCCCCGGCCGTCTCGGGCGATCGCGCCGGCGAGCTGCCGGCCGGCGCCGTCGCGATCTCCGTCGCCCGCGTGCCGGTCACGCCGATCGCGGCCGTCCCAGCGACACGACACCACGACGTGCTGCGGCCGCCCGGAAGAGCAGCGCCCGTCTTTCTGCTGACGCACGCCTTCCTGATTTGACCTCCGCCTGACCGCCCGGTGGCGCGCGGCGCGTCCCTTCTCCGTCGAGGAGACAGGACCGCCGGCCGCGCCTGACTGCCGTCCAGGTTTCTGTCTGCGTCCGGAGGTTCAGGAATGGTCCCACTCGTCGTCTGTCTCGCGCTCGCGCCCGTGCCCCAGAGCCCGCCGCAAGTCCGGCTGTCGGAGCTGCTGGAGGAGGCGCGCCGAAAGAACCCGCGCATTCACGCCGCCCAGGCCCAGATGCGCGCCGACGCCGCCACGGCGGACGTGGCCGGCGCGCTCGACGATCCGATGGCGATGGTCCAGCTCTGGAACATGCCGGTCGACCTCTCGACCGTGCCGCTGATGGTCAACGTGACCCAGTGGCTGCCGCTGGGGGGCAAGCGCGGCGCACGCCGGGCGGAGGCGAACGCGACGGCCGCCACCTCCCGGGCCGACCTGGAGACCCGCGCGCGCGACGTCGAGGCGGAGGTCGCCAGGGCCTACTTCGACCTGTTCCTCGCCGACCGGATCATCGAGGTTGACGCCGAGATCGCGGCCACGCTGCGCTCGCTGGTGGGCGCCGCGGCCGCCCGTGTCTCGGGGGCGCGCGGCGAGGAGTCCGAGGTCTTGCGGGCGCAGAGCGAGGAGCTGAAGGTCGAATCCGACCAGGAGGCGGCGCGGGCCCGCCGCGCGGCGGCCGTCGCCAAGCTGGTCGCGCTGCTGGACCGCCCCGCCGGCAGCGACCTGGGGCGCACGTCGGAGCCGGGGCTGCTGCCCGACCTGCCGCCCGTGGCGGCGTTGCGCGC
>CAZPUH010000324.1:0-26102 GCA_964589215.1 uncultured Myxococcales bacterium
CGGCCGAGCGCGACAGCGAGGCGCTGAAGCGCACGCTGCTGGCGGTCGCGACGGCGGCCGGCTTCGACGTGTCGCTGCAGCGCGAGAGCCTGTTCCGCCGGTCCAAGCGGCTGATCGTGCTGGACATGGACTCGACCCTGATTCGCATCGAGGTCATCGACGAGCTGGCGCGCGCCGCCGGCGTCGGGACCGAGGTCTCGCGCATCACCGAGCGCGCGATGCAGGGCGAGATGGACTACGACGAGTCGCTGCGCCAGCGCGTCGGCTTGCTGGCGGGGCTGGACGTGGGCGTGCTGGACCGGATCGCCGCCGACCTGCCGCTGACCGAGGGCGCCGAGACCATGGTGCGCGTCCTCAAGCGCCTCGGCTACAAGATCGCCGTCATCAGCGGCGGCTTCTCGCGCGCCGCCGAGGCGCTGAAGCGCCGGCTGGAGCTGGACTACGCCTATTCGAACAACCTCGAGGTGCAGGGCGGCAAGCTGACGGGACGGGTCGTGGGCCCCATCGTGAACGCCCAGCGCAAGGCGGAGCTGCTGGAGACCATCGCCCAGGCCGAGGGGGTGCTGCTGGACCAGGTCATCGCCGTCGGCGACGGGGCCAACGACGCGCTGATGCTGGAGCGGGCCGGGCTGGGGATCGCCTTTCACGCCAAGGCCAAGCTGCGCGAGCGCGCGGACACCAGCATCTCGGGCGCCGGCCTGGACGCCATCTTGTACCTGCTGGGCATCTCGGCCCGCGAGCTTCAGGAAGTCGAATGAGCCCCCTCTGTCCCCGAAACCCGCTTGACGGGTAAACTCCGCGGGCATAAGCATGCGCCCGTAGCTCAGCTGGATAGAGCAGCGGCCTTCTAAGCCGCGGGTCGCAGGTTCGACTCCTGCCGGGCGCGCCGCCCGCCCTTCGGGCGGGCAAATTGAAAACTGAATAACTCGCGTGGGGGAGGACGGGCTTTGCCCGGCCGAGCCCGTCGCGGGAAGGTTTGGAAACCCTCCCAGGGTTTCCATCCTCACGGTGGGCGTAGCTCAATTGGTAGAGCATCGGACTGTGGCTCCGAGGGTTGCGGGTTCAATCCCCGTCGCTCACCCAAAATTTCAACTACTTAAGCTAGTTTATGGGCGCTGGTCGCCCAGTTGTCGCCCAGCCTCAAGCAGCTCGATCGCGTTTCGCGCAACTCCACCGGGTGAAGAAGTCCAATTTCTGCGACGGAGCCTTCAGCGTCTTGATCCCCGGCACTCGGTCGAGAAGCTCGATCTCGAATGCGTACCGCAGGATCTCGCTCAGCACGTTCAGGACAGGGTTGCCGCTGGACTGAATGTATTCAGGGTGAGATGGCCCCGGTGCCGGACGCGTCGAGCCGGTACAGTCCCCCCGCCGTCGCCGCCAGAAGGCGCCCCCGAGTGTCGACAGCGAAATTCGCCAGATTCGGATTGGGGATTTGCGGGTTCATGACCTCCCAGTTGGCCCCTCCATCCGTGCTCGTGTACGTCACGGCCGGTCGGCCGAGGTTCGTAAACGGATTGATCGCGGCAGCGATGATGAGAACCAACCGGCCGGTACCGTCCGCACCCATCTTGCCGCCCGAACCCGAGAGGCTGTTGGTTGGGAAATACGTCCAGGTATCCCCTTCATCGTCGGAATATCGCGCCGAACCTCCAACCTCTATGTAGAGGAGACGGCCGCTCGCCTGCTCGAATACCGGCATCGGAAAAAACGTCAGGGGCTGCCAACTAACCCCTTTGTCGCTCGAGCGGAAAGTGCCGCTCGTCGATTGCACGAGAACGTGGCCGCTGTGCTGAAGCACCTGCAGAGTCGGCGCGCTCGGACTGCCTGGAAGGAGCTGAAACGTCTGGCCGTCGTCATCCGATCGCGCCAACCCCAAGGAACCACCGGCATAGACGACGGACCCGGCATTTCCTATCACCTCTCCCTGAATGCGCATGGGTCCGGGGGTGTTGGGCGGGTTGACCTGGACGGTCGTCCAGGTCGCGCCGTGATCGGGACTGCGCCACAGGGCATCGCCCTCTCCGCCCAAGCATTCCACCGCGCCATGGCCCGTGATAACGCACCCATAAGGTATGTAGTAGGGCTCGGCCGAAGGAAACACGATGTGCCAGTTGGCTCCGTCGTCGCTGGAGCGGAGCAGGCCCGCCGCAGCATCCATGTAGATGTCGCCATCTGTACCCGACGCGGTTGGCGAGCGGTCGACGACCAGGCCATCGGTGTAGCCGCTGATGGCACCCTTTGTCGAGCCGGTGGCGGCGCTCCACGTCGTCGCCTTGTCTCGAGAGAGATAGACGCCGTCTTCGCACGGAGCGAACACTTCATCGCCGTGGGTGGTGAATGGGATGCCGCACGAGGAGGGCGGCCACGACACCGGGATCCAGCTGGCTCCCCCATCGTCCGATCGCACCAGCGCGCCCGACGTGCCGTTGTTGACGTAAGCGACTCCCGAGTCAGACACCGCCACCACGCGCGTGTTCGGCATGCCCAGCGGCGCCCAGGTCGCTCCGGCGTCGGTCGACTTGAGCAACGCCCCGCCGTCCAGCACGGTGGTGCTGGCATTCGCATAGCACGTGCTCACACCGTCACAGTGCAAGGTGATGTTCGCCTGATTCGCATTTATACCGGACACCCGGGTGAACGTGGCCCCGCAGTCCACAGAGCGGTAAATGCCCTGTTCGGTCGCGCAGAGGATGACCGCCCCGACGATTTCGACATTGACGGCGGCCGCGATGCCGGCGCCCGACCGTTGAAACGTGTTACCGCTGTCGTTCGACACGTAGACGGTACCACCATAGCTGGTACCGACGACCACCATGGTCCCCCTGACCGCGATGGAGCTCACCGAGCTGATCGACGACAACGGCGTGACCTGCATCCACGACGCTCCGTCGTCTCCGCTGCGGAGCAGGTTCTCGGCGCCAGCGTAGATTGTGGTTCCAGCGGCGGCGAGTGCTCCGACCGTCAGCGTATACATACCCGCGTTGCTGGGTCGCCAGGACGCCCCGTCGTCGGACGAAACGAAGAGTCCACCACCCGTCCTGCTTGCGCCCGCGAAGATGTTTCCCGAGCTGTCGAGCGCCACGGAGCTCACCCCGGCTCCGAGAGCTCCGGGCAACCATGTCCAACGCAGCGTCGGAGTACTTGTCCCGCCTAATCCGCCCTGCCCACCGAACCCCGGCGATCCCGCCACTCCGCTACCACCCACACCGCCTGAGCCAGTGCCGGCAATACCGCCGGCGGCACCGGCGGCCCCGCCAGCCGCACCCCCAGCACCTGCGGCGGCCGAGCCGTCCATGCTGGAACCGCCGGACGCCGCAGTTCCAAAGGCGCCGGCAGCGCCGTCGGCCAGACCACCGGCACCGCCCGACGCCGGGGAGCCGGCCCTTCCATCGTTTCCAGCGGCGCTTGTCGACCCCGCCGTTCCGCCGGGCGCACGGCCGCCGGCGGCTCCTACCGCCCCGGCGAAGCCGCCGCTTCCCCCCAGACCTGTCCCAGCCGTTCCGGACCCACAGCCAGAAAACAGGGCGAGCGACAAGAACGCCGCACAGACCGGCAGCCCCACAACGCGCAGCGAAGAGTCGCTCATATACTCGAACTTACATCGACCGTTCAGGCATACGGCCTGAGGTTCGCGGCGGGCGCGTCCGCGGAAGCACACGATCTCGTCCAGGGCGCCTATTACAGGCGCGCGCGAATGAATAGCGCCGCGCAATGGTCAGTGAATGCAGCCCTGGTACACGGTCTCCGTGACCAGGGAAACGGCTGGGAACGGCCCGCGCGCCTTCTCGACGAGCGCACGAAGGGCCGGGGCACCGGCCGGTCCACTGCCGAGCACGACGACGTACCCCTTGGTGGGTCGTTCGAAGAGCATCGATGCGTCGTCGATGCTGACGTACTGTCCATCGTCCGATCTGCCTCTGGTGATGAAACACGGATAGTCGCGCCCACTTGCGGCGCAAACGCGTCTGGAGAACGTCAGGCCACCGCGACCGTCCGCGACCGCGCCGCGCCAATCGCGCCGCAGGGAAAGCCGGGACGCGGCGAGGTCGGCCAGCGCGCGCGCCTCTCGATAGGATGGCACCGCCGGCAACACGACGAAGTCGATCTGCGGGACCATCGAGGGTGCGCTGGGGTCGTCGACGTCGAACAGCACGCGCCAGGGACACTTCCCTGGAACGATCGGCGGGTAGAGGTCAGCGGTGAACGTGCGGCCGGGACGCGGCGTCCCGGGCAACGGCTGCTCGCAGAGGTCCGTCGGGGGTGCCCCGGCGTCCTGCCCTACGGTCTGTCGCAGTCCGAAAGACCGGTCCTTTGGGTCCAGGTCGAAGCACACGGCCTCGGGACCCGACAGCAGGACGTGAGCGCGCAATGTCTCGCGACTTGGCCCCACGAGGATTGAGATTGGGTGCGCGCCTGGGTCCACTCCCTGGGCTGGATGGACGCACAAGCGCGGCGGCGGCCTGGGATTGTCGCCAGCGACTGCGCCGCGGCCGAGGGCGGTCATGAGGAACATCGGAACGAGAGCCGCCCTTGCCGCGCGATGCACGTCTTCGATTGTACGTGTCGCCGTCGCTTCGTGGACAAGGACGCGCGGTGTCAGTTTCTTGGCGGTCTCGCGGCGGGCTCCCCACCAGCGAACATGTTGGGACGGCTTCCGGAGCGCGTCTGAACCTCAGCGCTAAAATGCCGCTTCTTCCCACGCTTACGGACACGGTTCGGACTGGCGTGCCGGTTCGCCCTTTCGCTCACAGACCGCCTCCGTCGGGTCACGCAGATCCTGCAGAGTCGTTTCTTGTTGGCGCGCCTGGACCTTCATCCTACCGTCGACATCGCGAATGGTCCGGCTTAGGTGGGGCGGGTTGGGAGTCGCGCTGGCGGCGGCGAGCGTGGGCTGCGGCGGATCGCCCGGCACGAGGATGGGCGCGGCGGCAGACGGAGGCGCCTTGCTGGACGCCAGCCGTGACGCCGCCTCCGACGGTGGCGTCGCGGACGTTGGCGCGGGCGGAAAGGGCGACGCGGTTTCGCACAGCAGCACCGACCAGAGGGCCGACGCCGGTTCCGACGCGGGGACGGGCCCGAAGGGCGACGCGGTCGCGGACGCCGCCAGCGAAGCCGGCTCCGAGACGCGTACACCTTCCGACGGCGGCGCGTGCACCGGCGCGGGTTGCGTGTGCGCGCCGGTCGCGGTCGGGCACCCGGGCGCGACCACGATCGCGAGCGGGATCAGCAAGCTCATCGCGGATCCGAACGGATGTCTGGTCTACGGGTTGCTCCCGGGATCGCCCTCGTCGCTGCTGGTCATGGACGCGGCCAGCAAGACAGAGCTGTCGCGCGTCCCGCTGCGTAGCACCGCCGACGACTTCGACGTCTCCCCGGACGGTCGCTGGATCGTGGCTGCGCTCGACGGGCATCACGCGCTCTCCATCGTAGACAAGAGCACGTGGACCGCGAAGACCGTGCTCGTCGCATTCGATCCGGAGCGTGTGCAGGTCAGCAACGCCGGGATCGCGTACTACGTGACGCTGGACCAATGGGCGTCCGTGAGCCAGATCGACCTGACGCAAACGTCGCCGGTCGACAGGATGCTAACCGGCAGCATCGGATACGAGCCGGACATCCAGCTCAGCGCCGACGGAACACGTCTGTTCACGGGCGAGTCGGGGACCACGGGAGGCGAGCTCGTCGTCTATGACGTTGGCGCGAGCGGGCTGACCTTCGGCCAGCGCAGCACCTGGGACGGTGGTTCCGGTTTCTACAACACGACCCGCTGGCTCTACCTGGATCCGCTGGAGCGCGACGTCTTCTTCGCGGGGCATCAGCTGGACGCGAAGAACCTCGAATTCAACCGGGGTGTGACCGGGCAGGTGTTCGCGGCGGACCGTGCGGGCACGTTCGCGATCTCGGCGGCGGGGCCGATCGACTCGAAGCTCCTCCGTCCGCTGGCCCCGTTCCCGACGCCGGCGGCCGCGGCGACGCTGGCGGCGGCCGATCGGGAGCTGTGGTGGTACGAGCCAGCGACGAAGACGCTGCACTGGGAGAACGTGGCCGAGCGAATCGGGACCAGGACGCTCGGCGTCCGGGAACAGCCGGCCCGGGCCATCGGGGAGTACCGATTCACGCGGCTCGTCGCCGATCCCGTGCGTAAGCTCCTCTACGGCCTCGATCCCGGAGCGGCGGTCGTGGTCTTGATCGATCGCTCCACGCTCGATGCGATCGCCGAGGTGGTGGTGGGCTCGTCCCCGACGGACATCGACGTCGATCCGACCGGCGCTTACCTCTACGTCTCGCACGCCGAGACGCAGGCGGTCGCGCAGATCCGCCTCGACACGTTCTCGTTCGCCAAGTTCTTCCTCACCTATCGCGACGGCGCCGAGATCGCGACGGCCGGTCCGCAGAAAGTGGTCACCATCGACGAGGATCAGTTCGTCTCGACATCGATCATCGACGTTGGCACCGGCGCGCGGAATGATTTCGGCGCGGGCGGCTTCATGGCGGCAATCGCCGCGACCGCGGACGGCCGCACCTTCTTCACCGGCGAGTCGATGATCGCTGGCGTCACGCGTTACGACCTTTCTACCGGCCAGTTCGTGGTCCAGGCGTCGAGCAACTACGAGTTCACCAATCCAAAGCGCTCGCTCGTGATCACGCCGGACGGCAGCGGGGTCTACTACGGCGGCTATTTCCTGGACGGCGCCACACTGCGCGTCCGCCGCTATGCGATGCCGGATACGATCGAGACCGTGACGTCCGACGGGCGGTTGGCCGTCTCGGCGACGAATGTCTATCGCGTCAGCGACGGCGCCATGCTCGGCACGCTATCGCCCGGAGGCGAGGTCCAGGCGGCGAGCCCTGACGGTCACACGCTGTTCGTGGCGACCGATTCCGGGATCGCGACTGTCGATCTCACCACCTTCTGACTCTCACAGGCTCGAGACGTCGATAGTCAGCAAGGCCGCACCGAGCGGCGACAAGTCGCCTGCCGCCGCGACGACGTGGACGCGATTCGGCACCGCTCCTACGAAGACGCGACGCGGGTAGATGTGGCCACCCGCTGCGGTGCTCGCTGGTGCGAGATCGATGAGGGCGCGCGTGACCAAGGAGTCGGCGTCGTGAACGGTGATCACCGATGGCTCGGAGAAGTATGTGTCGCCGGCGTAGTACGAACCCGGCAGCACGAAGAAGCGGCCCGATGTGCCGTCGTAAGCCGCGTCGGTCACCGCCACGACGCCTTCCAGCCCGCCCGCATACATCAGGTCCTGAGCGCGCGTGGGCGATAGGCGGTAAACGCGCCCGCAATCGAGGATCAGGTTGGTGCCGTCGTCGCTGGTCCAGATCCGGTTGCCACACTTCGGCGTCACGTTGTTGTCGGGGGTGAACATCGTGAGATCCGTGGAGGGATCGGTCGTCGTCGCCACGTCATCGTGGCGGGCGAGGGGATATGAGAGGTTGCTGCTCGTCGCCGTGTAGAAGATCTGTGTCGCCGGCATGGTCGCGAACGCCGGCGCACCCAAACCGCCGCTGAACGCGGCGCGCGTCGTCCCCGTCCCGAAATCGAGCCACGAGATCGCTGAGCTGCCCGTCATCCCCACGAGCGCTTCGGAGCTCGAACCGAACGCCACCTGAGACGCGGGCATCGCGTAGTCACGGAGCACGACACCCGTTTGCAGATCGAGAAAGGTCACGCCGCCGCTTCGGACGACGGCCGCGACGGCTCCATCGGCACGCACGTACACCTTTGACGGAGCGGCGAGCGTCGCGAGCGGCTCGGCCGCGCCCGTCGTGGGATCGACGAGCTGCACGCCAGACGACGGGCTGCTCGTGGCGACGACCAGTCGATCGAGGCTGCGGCTGTAGCCAACATCGACGACGTCGAAGGGCAACCGCACGGCGGAGATCGGAGCGACGGCCGACGGCGGCAGCACGTCGTGGTCGACCGGCTCCGGCACCGGTATCGGCGTCGTGACCGGCTGCCCGGTCGCGGCGGCATCGAGCCGCGCGATGCCGTCCGCCAGCGGGCCCCACTGGGGCCCTCCGCGGCGCGCCAGCACGTAATAGCGGCTGCCGTCGCTGCGGACGAAGACCCATCGACCGAGCGGCGTCTCCATCAGGTTGCCGGTGACGAGAGGCGGCAGATCGATGCGTTTGACGTAGTCATACGTGTCTGCGGTGTGCACCCGCACGAAGCCCGCCGCGTCGGCGCCGTTGGGCGAACCCAAAAGATCGGTCCGGCCGATCGAGACGATCACGCCGTGCGAGACGAGCGAATCGAGGTGTTGCAGTAATGACACGCCGTCGATCGCCCCGCGCGCGGTGGGGATCGAGCTCGTCGCGGAGCTGTCTATGTCGAGCACGGTTGCGCATCCGGTGACGAGGTGCGCGGAGTCGTCCGTCGGGAAGACGTCCTGGCAGAGGCTGACGCCGCTCACGGGGTTGACCGGTTTGTCCGTCTCGGGATCGACGCGGGTGAACCCTGAACCGTACGAGCCGTAGAAGACACCGAACAGCGCCTTGCCGTCCGGGGTCATGCGGAGGTGGCCGCCCGAGTCGACGCTGGTGGCTGCCGTCGTGATCCTGCCGGTCGTCGAGTCGAGCGAAAGCAGCGGGATCGAGACGCCGCCGGTCGCGCGCGTGTAGACGTGGACCCGGGCCTTCGCGTCGAACGCCACTTCCGAAGCAGGGTGAGTCACCGGATAGCTCGCCACCGGCTGGGCGAGCGTCAGATCGACGATCGACACCTCGCCGTCCTCGCCGACCGCGGCCGTCCGGCCGGACGGAGCGATGGAGACGCTGAGCCCGAGCCGGTGCAAATTCACCTTCTTGTCGGAACAGGTCTCGGGATCGACGATGTGAACGGATCGTTCCGTGGACGGCAGCACCACGATCAAGTCCAGGGTGCGGCTGTAGGCGGCGGCCGCGACGGGGAACGAGAAATCGAACCAGCGGCTGCCGACCTCGCACGGCCGCCAGGGAGGCGCGTCGCTGCCGCCGTCCGTGCGCCGGCCAGCGCCGTCGGGCGGGCTGACGTCGGTCCCCGAGTCCCTCACTTCGACGGCAGCATCACCGCCGGTCGCATTGCCGCCGCCGTCGGCGATCGCCTCGACGGCGGAATCGTGCGCGCCGCGCTGGCCGCTGGCGACGTCCGCCCCGGCGTCCTTGGCAGGGCCGCCCGATCCACAACCCGCGGCGAGCAGCACGCCCCGCAAGACCCACCGTCGTCCCGACATCGCCGGCCAAGATAACCGGTTCGCGAGCGAACGCCCAGCGTACTTCGTCACGCCGTTGTTCGCGGCCGCGACAGCTTTCACCACTCGGGACGCTGCCGGCGCCGTGTCCCAAGAAGGCCCAAATACCTCGTTCGCACGGGGGCAAAACAAGGACGCAACGGGACTTGTTACGCCCGCACCGGCGACGTCCTCATCGCGCTGGCTTCGGCCGGCGTCGGCTCATGGGACGCCCGACTCCGCGACGGCACCTGGTCCTCGGAGAACGTTCGCCTTCCGCTCGCGACCGGGACGGACCGTGCGGGTGTAATCGTAGCCAGTGAGATCTACCCGGGTCCCCGCTGCTTCTGCTTGCATTCTTATTTCGAATCTTATAGAAATAACGTGTGGCAGGAAAGTTGGATCGGCACGCCGAGCAGCTCGGGGCCTTGGGGCACCCGATTCGCCTGGCCATCCTGCGCTACGTCGTGCAGGCAGGGCCTGAAGGGGCAGCCGCGGGCGCCATCCAGTCGCACGTGGACATGCCGGCATCCACGCTCAGTCACCACCTCAAGCGCCTGGTCGATGCCGGCGTGATGCGTTCGCGGGGCGAGGGGACGTTCCACTACTACTCCGCCGACTACGACGCTCTCCGCAAGTTGACGGACTACCTGTGGGAAGACTGCTGCAGGAAAGGCAGTGGAAAGTGCTGCTGACCTTTGTCGCGTCTTTAATTTCGATTAGTTTCGAAGAAGAAGATGCGATGCCACACGACCTCGGCCCCGACATCGCGAGCTGCATGCCGATGGCAAGCGCAACCCCGGGCGGTCTTGTCCAGATGGGCGCGAAGCGGGGATGCTGCTGAAGAAGGCCGTCGCCGAGGCGCTGGGAACGGCGCTCCTGCTGGCCGTGGTCGTCGGCTCGGGGATCATGGCCGATGAGCTCGCGCGCCCCAACGTCGCGCTCGCGCTCCTCGCCAACACCGTCGCGACGGGCGCCGCGCTGGTCGCCCTGATCATCACCTTCGGCCCAATCTCGGGCGCGCACTTCAATCCCGCGGTCACACTCGCGGACGCGAGCCAGGGCGGCCTTCCTTGGCGAGAGGTGCCGGTCTACATCGCGGCGCAGGTCGCAGGCGCCTTCATCGGAGTGGCGATCGCTCACGTGATGTTCAAGCAGCCGGCGCTCCTCTTCGCGTCGCAGCATCGGCGGGACGGGATCGCCCAGCTGGTGAGCGAGTTCGTGGCCACCTTCGGCCTGCTGGCCGTCATCTGGGGCGCGGCGCGCCGGAGGCCCGGCTTGGTTCCCTTCGCCGTTGGGTCGTACATCACCGCGGCATATTGGTTCACCTCGTCGACGTCGTTCGCCAACCCGGCCATGACGCTTGCCCGCGCCGCGAGTGACACGTTCGCGGGCATCCGGCCGGCGGACGCGCCCGGATTCATCGTCGCCCAGCTTGCCGGCGCCGCCGCCGCGACGGCCGTCTTTCGCTGGCTGGTCCCTGCCCTCCCCCAGGTCGCCGATCGCGTCGTCGATCGGCTCCGGTCCGATGAGGAGCTCTCATGAACACCGTGATCTTCGCCTGCATCCACAACGCCGGTCGCTCGCAGATGGCGGCTGCCTGGTTCAACGCCCTGGCTGACCAAGCGAGGGCACGCGCCGTCTCGGCGGGGACTGATCCCGGAGCGCGAGTGCACCCCGAAGTGCTCGAGGCGATGCGCGAGGTCGGCGTGGACCTGAGCGATCGGACGCCCCAGAAGCTGACGGACGATCTAGCCCGAGGTGCGCAGATGCTGATCACGATGGGATGCGGCGAGCAGTGCCCCATCGTGCCGGGTCTCCGCCGGGACGACTGGCCTCTCGCGGATCCCAAAGGGAAGCCCCTCGCGCGCGTCCGCGAAATCCGAGATGACGTCCGCGCGCGCGTCATCGCCCTGCTCCGGCAGGAGGGCTGGGCGCGCGGATGATTCGCCAGGCTGAGGCGTCGGATCTTCCGGGGTTCGTCCGCAGGCTCGCGAATTCCCGCGTCCTTTTTGACGGGGCTCCGTCCTTGGAGCGGAGGACGAAAATGGAGACTCAAGACAACGATCGATCGCGAACCCAGGTCCGCGCGGCGTACGCCGAGGTCGCGAACGGTGCCGCAGGCTGTAGCGTGGGTTGCTGCGGCACCGAAGGCGCCGGGAGCCTCACGCTGGGGTACACGCCGGAGGACCTGGCGAGCGTTCCCGAAGGAGCGGACCTGGGCCTCGGCTGCGGGAATCCCCAAGCGATCGCGGACCTGAGGCCAGGCGAGACCGTGCTCGACCTGGGTAGCGGCGCCGGCTTCGATTGCTTCCTGGCGGCCAGCCGGGTGGGCCGTACCGGCCGTGTCATCGGGGTCGACATGACACCGGAGATGGTCACCAAGGCACGCGGGAACGCCCGCCGGGTCCAGGCGACGAACGTCGAGTTCCGCTTGGGAGAGATCGAGCACCTCCCGGTCGAGGATGCCTCCGTCGACGTGATCATCTCGAACTGCGTCATCAACCTGGCCCCCGACAAGAGCGCCGTCTTCCGGGAGGCGCTCCGCGTGCTGAAACCAGGAGGGCGCATGGCGATCTCCGACGTCGTGGCGACCCGCCCCATCCCGGGAGAGCTGGCGGCCAGCGTCGAGGCGCTCACCGGCTGTGTGGCGGGCGCCGCTCGGGTCGAGGAGATGAGCGCCTTTCTCTCGGTAGCTGGCTTCGAAAGCGTGAAGATCGAACCGCGTCCCGACAGCCAGGCCATCATCCGCCAGTGCATGCCGGGAGCCGAGGAATACCTGGCCTCCGCGAGGATTGAGGGGCGGAAGCCTGGTGGCTCGAGCTGCTGCGGGCCTTCGTGCTGCACGTAGGAGCGCCGAGATGATTCCAGCGGAAGCACGCGGCGCCTGGCGGGAGATCGAAGCACGGCTGAAGCCCTACGTCGCGCGCCGTGTGCCTTCCGCGGCCGAGGTCGACGACATCGTCCAAGAGATTCTCGTCAGGATTCACCAAAGTCTCGCCTCACTCCACGATGGCGACAGCTTTGGTGGGTGGGTGTACCGGATCGCTGAGCGGGCCATCGCCGACGCCACGCGGAAAAACGCGCGAGCGGTGATCTCCGCCAAGGACGTCGGCGAGGAGCTGGGCCCCGCAGCCGACGGTGACGACGACCTCCAGCTGGAGCTCGGTGAATGCGTCGCACTCTTCGTGGCGCGACTTCCTTCACCGTACCGCGAGGCGATCACGCTCACCGAGCTCCAAGGTCTCACCCAGAAGGATGGCGCGGAGATGCTGGGGGTGTCGCTTTCGGGGATGAAGTCTCGCGTTCAGCGCGGTCGCGAGAAGATCCGCGAGATGTTCGAGGAGTGCTGCAAGATCTCCGTCGACTGTAGAGGCCGCGTGGTCGAATGCGAGGCCCGCGCGCTGGATCAGATCCCCGAAGACTGCAGGGGAGCCGCGAAGTCATGGGCGGCGAGGCACGGGACGAAGCCCCCCTGACCGCACCCATATACGCCCTGGCGATTACTCAGCCGGGTGAGCACCAGCCTATCCGCCGTTCGCGACGAGACACTCTACTGTGTCTGCGCGGCCACCAGCTTCTTGAAGTCTTCCTGGCCATCGCAGTCGAAGTACCGCCAGTCCCGCTGTAGCAGGCAGTGCCGTCAATCGTGGCAGGCGTGCGAGACCGCCGGCGTTCGGACGCCGGCCGGTTAGTCGGCGGCGCTTCCACAGTCGCGCTCACATGCGACGGGTACGCGGGTGTGCGAGCCGCCCGACAGGCTCAGGCGCCTCAGTTGTTCAGCGCACCGGCATTGATCCAGGAAGCGAGCAGCGACAGTTGGGATGAGGAGAGCTTCCCTCCCGGCGGCATACCGCCCCCATTGACCAGGCTATAGAAGCTGGATCCGGTAGCATTCCCGGGGGTCACCCGGCTCTTGACAGCCGAGTACGCCGACGATTGCGAAGCGAAGCTGACGCCCCTTTGCGAGCCCGGGTTGTGGCAGGAGCTGCCCGCACAAGAGACATTCAAGATCATCTGGTAGACCTGGGTAAACGTCGCAGCCGAACCTCCGGCACCAGTCGTGCCACCACTGCCCGTCGTCCCCCCAGTCGCGTGACTGCCGCCCGTCCCGGAAAGCCCCCCAGACCCCGTAGACCCGCCAGTGTGAGAGATGCCGCCCGTCCCGGTAAATCCGCCGGTGTTGGCGAAGCCGCCGGTTCCTTTGCTGCCGCCGGTGGCGCTCGCGCCGCCGGTCCCGTTGAAACCGCCGAACCCAGACAGTCCGCCTGTCCCGAAATCGCCGCCGGAGCCGACGCTACCGCCGCTGCCCGATGATCCTCCGGCTCCGAAGGAACCTCCGGTCGAGGGATTCGACGAGCCCCCCGTGGCGGATCCGCCGGCCCCGTTCGTCCCGGAATCGGGGAGCGAAATGAACGAAGTGGGATCGCTCTCAGCGCAACCACCCTGGACGAGCAGGGCAATCATTCCGGAAATGGTCGCACCTACGACCACGTGTCGCGCCTGCATTCTGGTGTATCGCATTTTATTCATCCGTCTCCTCGGGCAGCTGCAGGGTGGCTCTACTAGGGCCTACTGGTTGGCCGTCGCGCGTTTGTTGAGGAAATACGACTTCAGCAACGCTCTGTCGGAGACCGACAATCTGGCGGATGGATGCAGCGGCAGGTACACACGCGGGGGCATTTGCCCCGACTCGACCTGATCCCAGCAGGTCTCAAGGTCGTCTTGACGTTCGTCCTGGTCGACGCTGCCCCACTCGGAGAAGTTCAAGTGATTTCGCCCGCGGTGGACGTCGCGCGCCATCAGCCACGAACCGGGCGCGATGCGGCTGTAGATCGGCCAGCGCGTCTCATTCGAGTGGCAGTCGTAACAAGCGCGTCGCAGTACCGCCGATACTTCAGGCGGAGCGTCGATCTGGAACCGATTCGGCGGATTCGTTCCTATGTCCTGAACCGGAATGAACTGGATGCCGACACCGACCGCGGCCAGAACTGACGCGCCGATCCGCAGGACTGCCTTGCGGGACATCGGATGGCAGGTACCCCCACGTCTGACGAATCAGGCACCGGCAAGATATGAGCGCCTACACTGCGCTCCCCCTGCAAAAACGGGGTCCCCTGCTCTCTCGCAAGATTTGCGACGTTCCGAGTGGACCAGCTACGATCCGGCCGTTGATTGCGCAGGCGTCACTCACTCGCTTGGCCGTCGCCGGCGGCCTTCTCTCGGTGGTGGCAGTAACCTCTTGCTCGGCAGCAACCCCACAAGGCGTTCCCCGGGATTCCGGAAGCGGCATTCACGACGGAGCGGTCTCCGATCCGCGCGCAGCGATCTGTGCCCAAGTCGACGCAAGCGGAGAGGTGTCCTATTCCGTCGTGCAGCAGATCTTCGATCGTCAGTGCGTTACCTGTCATAGTCCGGGCGCAGATTTGATCCTCCAGGACAACGTTTCGTGGGGAAATCTCGTGAATCACCCCGCCCCGCCTGCGGAGTCCTGTGGAGGGACACTCGTCGTACCCGGTAATCCGGCGGCCAGTTATCTCTTTCAAAAGCTCTCGAGTAGCTCTCCTTGTTCCGGCCTCCAGATGCCGAGAGGCGAGCTTGGCTCGGAGCCGCTGCCAGCCTGTGTCGTCAACCTGATCTCGACCTGGATCCTCGACGGTGCCCCCGGGCCGACGGGCGGCGGGTAAGTGACCTCGGATCGCGAGCCAGACACGAACGGCGAGCGGGAGATGGTGGCCGGCCAGACCTCCGGCGATTGCAACTTCTGCCACACCCAGAATGGGACGATGTCAGCTCCCGGCCGGATTATTTTGCCGTAGCCACGTGGCGGCGGCGTCGAGTAGCCACGACGAGGGCAACCGCCAGCGAAACAGCGACACCGTGCCCGGGGCGGCCCCCCACGACCCGGCATCCCAGTTGCGGGTCTCGAATGTCGGCCGCCGTCCCCGGCTCATTGGGATCCGTTCCGTCGACGATCTCCTGCCAGTCGGGAACACCGTCGCCATCACTGTCGACGCCGTCTTTCATGACCTCGAGGATTGCGGTCTGCACGCTGGAGGGCGACCCGCTTAGGCCGTGGGCGCGCATCGTCCAGGCAAACGCCGTTTCGACAGTCGCGCCGCTGGTCTTACCGCCCAGGTGGCAAATGCTGCAGGCCGGGTCCCGCGGCGCGCCGAGCTCGCGCGCGATCACGGCGGGGAACTCGGGCCGCGCCTCCGCGATCCGCGCTCCCAGGATGGTCGCCGTCGCGAGACACAGTGACAGCCAGCGGCTCATTCGACGTTCGTCAAAGGTACACATGGAATTGTATCAAGTAGGTGGTTCCGTCCAGCCGGATCCCGCCCATCGCCATCGATCGCCAGATGTAGTCGAACCGGAGATCGGTATGTCGGCCCATGAACCAGTCGACCGATCCCCAGGCCCCATACGAGGTCATGGTCTCCGGTCCGCCCGGGCGCCAGGTTTCGCCGGTCCCGATGAGATGAAGGCCGAGCAACGGTTCGACGTCGGCCTGAAGCATGGTGGCCAATCCGGTGGCGTGGGGACCACCGCTTGGGTCCTGGATCGTGATGTCCGCCTCCCCCAGCAGGACCAGGGGCGTCCAAGGCGCAGCTCGAGCGAAGATGCCGTGCGCTTGGCGCGTGTTCGCGACGTGAAGCACGATGTCCTCGGCCGCGTGAGTGACTAGACTGCTGACGCCGACGCGGTATCCGGCGTGCGGCGTCATCTCCGCGTAGGCGCTGTAACCACGTTCGCGGAAGGCGTCCGGGCTGATCTGATAGTTGCCGAGGATCCCCATGACCTCCGCCCGGATCAGGCGGTTGTCGAAGGCGAAGGCCACTCCATGCTGCTGCTGATCGTTGATGTCGGTGCGGGTCTCGGTCCGCACCCAGGTGTCGTGCTCGATGATGCGGAGCCCGTACGGCAAGTTCATGCGCCCCGCGCGCACGGTGAACGTGTCGCTGTCCCAAGCGTAGCCAACCCAGTGCTCGCGCGAGACCAGGTTGCCGGCGATCGAAGCGTACGAGCTGTTCGAAATGACGCCGGCGCTGGCCGAGGCACGCCACCCGCCGGTGCGGATGCCTGCTCGAAGATCGGCCTGCATCAGAATTGGTTGAGTCGACGTGTTCGTGCCGCCGGTCCCGTCCGGGACCTGTGTGACCAAGATCGCCGGCCGCAGGGAGCCGCCGAGGAGAAGCCAGTCCGGGGTGTCGACCCACCCCCACAGGAACTTGCCTCGCCGCTCGATCGCATAGTCGTCCTCGGTCGAGGACCACCGCGTCCGCAGCACGTCGGCGCCCTGCTCCCGACCGTAGTCCGTCAAAAGCCCGCCGCCTGAAGGGTCGATGTGACACGAGACACATCTCCCGTTTCCATAGCGAATCATCCAGGTGTACGCATCGGCGCGACGGGCGACGCCGACTCATCAGCAGGATCATCGCGGCTAGGCAAGTGCGCCAACCGCTGGTTGTGGGACGCAAGTGGATCTCCTTCGAGTACCTAGGGCTCGCGCGAGAATGTCAGCTACGTGGATGGCGGATACCCGACCGGTGGCCTGGGAATCGTGGTGTTCCTCATCCGAGAGACGACAACGACAGCCGTCGTCGCGGTGGGATCGGAGATCGCAGGCGCGGTCAGCTGCGCGTAATTCGCCAGGGACATCGGCGCGCCGCCCGCCGGACGCGGTCCGTGACAAGTCGTGCATCTCTCGTTGAGGAGGTACCCCTTGCTCACGTCAATCAGGCACCCGGCGCAGGTGAGACCGCTGCCGCAGGTACAGGGCCGATGTGTCGAGCTTTCGTGCCGTCGTCCTTGTGGCTCCAGCTGGTGATCGGGAGAGCATCGACTGCCTTCAGGACCTCGTCATCGTTTACCGGGCCGAAGTCGCGCTTCATGTTGCGATCGCCGCCCGCCATCTGGCAACCGGCGGACAGTTGTCGCCCACCTGTTGCCCAGACGACCCGGATTCAGGCGATTTTAGCCGTTCCCAACCACCTCGGCTCGAACCACCCAGGCTGCCAAAATAACCGTGCAAGCCGGCGCGGCGACTTGATTTTTCCGATTGTCCGTCGATGGGCTTCAACCCCCATCCCTCACGCAACTTTCAACGACTCCGGTCGGTTTTGAGGCTTTGCTGCCCGACTTCGAGCAGGTCGAGCGCGTTCCGCGGCGGTCAGGTGCATGCGGGGACCGAATGGGCGTAAAAACTGTTCGTGATCCGGTCCTGGCTGGAACGTCCTCGTCGTTTGCAGCGCGTCTTCTTCGTGCTGGCGATGCTGCTCGTGCTCCCCTCGTTGGGCTTCGGGTTCTTTGCCGACGACGTTCTGCAAATCGCCCAACTCGAGCGATGGTCGGTCAACCCCAGGGGCCCGCTGGATCTGTACTCGTTCGTGCCCCCTGACCGCGCGCTCGTGACCGGGCTCCGCCAGGCCGGCTTTCTGCCGTACTTCACGGCGCCCGGCCTGCAACTGGCGTTCTGGCGCCCGCTCTCGAGCGCGCTCATGGCGTTCGATCAGGCGGCGTTCGGACGGACGGCGGCCGCCTATCACGTTCACACGCTCGTCTGGTACGCCGCGTTCTTGATAGTCGCGCTCGTCATTCTCCGGCGGATGCTGTCACCCGAGCTGGCCACCCTGGCGGCCGTCATCTTCTGTCTCGACGGGGCCCACGTACTGGCCGCGGTCTGGATCGCCGCGCGCAACGCCTCGGTCGCGTGTGTGTTCGCCTGGCTCGCCTTCGCGGCCCATCTTCGCTGGAGGGCAGACGGGTGGCGCGCGGGTGCGGTGCTCGCGCCGGTGGCGGCGGCCCTCGCGCTCGCCGCGGGAGAGATGGGCGTGGCGGCGCTCGCCTACCTCGTCGTCTGGGAGCTCGCCCACCGCCAACCCGGCCGCTGGCGCGCTCTCGCGCCCACAGTCGTGCTGGGGATCGTCTACGTGGCGGTCTATCGAGCCAGTGGCGCCGGCGTGCACCAGTCGGGGGCTTACCTCGATCCGCTGAACGATCCGGCGGGCGCCCTGCGAGCGCTGCCGGAACGGCTTGCCCTCCTCGCTGGAGGTCTGCTCGTCGCGAGCCCCATCGATCTGGCGGCCGTCGACGGGCGCCTCACGGTGCCGCTCGCCCTCCTCGGCGCGGCGAGCACGCTGGTCGCCGTCGCCTGGCTCCGCGCGGCGCTCCGGCGCATGCCGGCCGGCGAGGCGCGGACGGTGCGGGCTTTCGCGTGGGGGGCGGCGGTCGCGCTCCTGGTCGGCGCGCCCGGGCTGCCCGGGGCCCGGGTCCTTCTTGCGGCGAGCCTCGGCGGAGCCGTCGTCATCGCGGCGCTGCTACGCGACGCCTGGCGGTTCTTCCGGTCGCGCCGCGCCCGGGCCCTTGCGATCGCCGGTCTCGTGATGCTCGGGGCTCCCAACGTCGCGCTGGCCCCGCTCGCCTACGCGGGGAACGTCGCCTTCTTCGGTCAACTGTTCGCCGTCTCCCGCCGGATGTCGCGCGAGGCGGAGATCGCCGCGCCCGTCCCCGCCCGGGTGGTGTTGCTCGCGCTCAACGATCTCCTCCCGTTCAACTGGCAGGTGTCGCGGGCGTTCGACCTGGGGCTCGCGCCGGATCAGCTCCGCGCGTTCGTCGCCGCTCGCGCGCACGGGGGCGCCGGGCTGCCGCTCCCCGACCGCTTCGGGTACTTCGGCGCTACCGTCTTGTCGCTGTCACCCGCGCCGCATCGGCTGCGGCGGACGGCGCGCAACACCTTCGAGCTCTGGACACCGAGCGGCACGCTGCTGGACGGGATCTGGACGGCCACGCTACGCGACCCGTCGCTGCCGCTGCCGCGCGGCACCACGATCGCCCTCGACGGCTACACCGCGACCGTGCGAGAGGATCGCGACGGCCGCCCGACACGCGTCGCGTTTCGGTTCGATCGACCACTCGACGATCCGTCTCTCGTTTTTCTCGCCGTCGTCGACGGCGGATTGCGGCACATCGCCATCCCGCCGCTCGGGACGGAGGTGTCCATCTCCAGCGAGCGCCCTCTGCGCTGACCTCGTCACGCCTGACGGTGACGACGGCCGGCCGCCGTTGCGGCTTACCTGGGCGCGACCACGGTCACCGGAGCGCTCTCCAAATCACCGCTGTCCGAACGGGAAGCGCCGTCACCGAGCTGGCCGTACTCGTCACGGCCCCAGCACCGGATCTCGCCACCACTCACGACCGCGCAGGCCGAAAGCTCGGCGACGCTGACCGACGTCGCG
This sequence comes from uncultured Myxococcales bacterium, assembly GCA_964589215.1. Lineage (GTDB taxonomy): Bacteria > Myxococcota_A > Polyangia > Fen-1088 > Fen-1088 > JADGRB01. The sequence goes on from CAZPUH010000324.1 coordinate 19,460, forward strand.
TTGGAGACGCCCGATTTGGCCGTCGGGGTGAGCTTGGCGAGATTCATGCCCCAACAGCGAAGCGAGCCATCGGCGAGCAGGGCGCACGTCGCGTAAGCGGTCGTCGAAATCGAGGCGACCCCCGTCAGGCCGCTGACCTCGACCGGTGTCGGCGAATCAGTGCGGGTCCCATCCCCGAGCTGCCCGGACGAATTGTCTCCCCAGCACGCGACAGTGCCATCCTTACGGAGAGCACAGACGTGAAACCAACCGGCGACGAGCGCGCGCACGTCCGATAACCCCGAAACAGCGACGGGACTCGCCGAGTAGGACGTGATGTCCGTCCCAGGCTGGCCGAGCGGGCCCAGGCCCCAACATTCGACCGTTCCCGTAGACCGCAGATCGCATCCGAAGGTGCCCCCGATCGCCATGCCGACGGCGTCCGTGACGCCGCCAACCAGGGTCGCGGGGATTCCCGGAGCCGCTGACGCGCTCAGTCCGAGATCATTCTCGCCCCAACAGGTGATGGTTCCATCCGAGAGCAGCGCGCAGGTAAATCCGAGGCTCCGACTGTCGATGGCACTCGCTTGAATCGCGAGCGCGGGGGCAGTCAGACCCGGCACCGTGGTCGGCACCAGGACCGACACACCAGGGACGCCCGGGCCAGCTTTGCCCGCTGGCGAGCATCGATCGCCGATCTGGCAAGCGATGTCACTGCCCCAGCAGGCGACAGAGCCATCCGACTTCAGCGCGCATGTAAAGCCGTCTCCCGCCGTGATCGCCTGGGCGTCGGAGAGCCCCGCGACCGCCGTCGGCTCCGGAACCGGCACGCCCTGCTCGCCGTCCCCCAGTTCTCCAAACGAGTTGTCGCCCCAGCAGCTGGCCGTACCGTCAGTCAGGACGGCGCAGGTGTGATCGCTGCCGACCGACACAGACGCGGCGCTCGTCAACGGCCGCTGCGGGTGGCCCGACCCGCTGCAGGCGCCAGCAAACAGGGAAACGAGGACCATCAACCCTGGGGGGATCGACCCCGATTCCCGCCGACCGACGCCGAATCGCACCCCGGCCTCCAGAACCCCCATCTCCGCTACCCGCGACGTCATACGCGGCTTCATCATAAACGATACCGCAGCGATGGGCTTCAATCCCCGTCGCTCACCCAAACAACCTCGAGCGCTTGGCGGGCGGCCGAGCGGGTTGACTAGGTCAGCAGCTGCAACAGCTGCTCGCCCGCGTCGATGAACCCGGCGACGTCCGGAGTGGGGCGCGACGATTCGCGCCCCAGGCGTTCGACCAGCGTCGCGACGACCCATTGCGCGTGGATGTCGAGCCGGGCGCGGGCGCGTCCGGCGGCGCCGCCCAGGAACGACAGGATCTTGATCATGCTGTCCCGCCGCCCGGCGGGCGTCAGGGTCTCGATGTCCGCCAGGATTCGTTGCAGCGCTGCGCGCTGGCCCGCCGGGATCGCCCGCGGAACGGGCGCCGGATAGGCCGGGGTTGAAGCTTCGATGTGGGCCGTCGACATGGCTACCTCTCTTTGCAAGAGGCGTGCGCATCGACGCGACCTCCGCCGTCGCCGAGCAGCGGGCGCGCGCGCGCCCGCGTACCCGCCGGATCTCCGTCATCTGCCGGTCTTCCGACAGGTTTTTTGCGACGCGGCCGGGGCCCGCCTACGCTCGGCGACGATGGACAAACAGTTCTTGGTCGCCCAGCTCGTCGAGCGGATGCGGCAGTCCGTGCACGTCGCGCGCAAGGCCGGCGAGGCGGCGGCGGAGGAGGCGCGGGCCGGAGCGACGCCGTCCGAGAAGCGCGACGATTCGCGCGTGGCGATGGAGTATGCGGGCCTCGCGCGCGGCCAGAAGCAGCGCGCGGACCGCGCCATCGCCGAGGTGTCGGTCCTCGAGTCCTTTCGGCCGCGGCCGCTGCCGGCGCGCGCGCCCATCGCCCTGGGGGCGATCGTCGAGGTCGAGGATGGCGCCCATGGCCGCACTTTTTTCCTGGCGCCGGTTGGCGCGGGGATCGAGCTGACGGGCCCCGGCGGTGACGGGTACCTGTCCGTGGTTACGCCGTCGTCCCCGATCGGCAAGGCGGTCCTGGGACGGCGGGTCGGCGACACGGTCGAGGTGGTCGTGAAGGGCGAGCCCATCGAGTGGGCGATCACCTTCGTCGGTTAGGGTCAGGGCGACGGCGGCTGCGAACCGAGCAGGCGCCTGATCCGCGCGGCGTGCGGATCATCGGGATGCTCCTGGACGAATCGCGACGCGCGCAGGGTCATCGCCGGGCGATCGTTCTTGGCGCCCAGCACCTCGATGGCAATCACCTCCGCGTCAGCGGCCAGCTCGCCCATCGGAAAGTCGTAGTGGTACTGGCTGATGAGCCTCAGCGCTTCGTCGAACTGGCGGCCGGCAGCGGCGGCGCGGGCGGCGTCCAGCGCGGCGACCTCGGCCCCCAGCGTCGACGGCGGATCCGCGACCGCCGTCGGCTCGGCAGAATCCCGGTCGACGTGCACGTTCCGCCGCCGCTCGTGCCGTACCGCCGGCCGCTGGTCGATGCGCGAGGCTGTCCCCGCGCGCGCCGCCACGCCCGGTGAGGGTGCCGTCGCCGGCGGAGCGGCTCCCCCTGCCGCCGCCGTCAGAGCCGGCACTTGCACCGCGGGCCGTAACGCCACGACCAGGGCGCCCGTTACCGCGCCGCCACCGAGCGCCCCCGCCAGTAGCCACCGCCAGCGGACACCGCCCGCCGTGCGCCTGGCGCCGCCGGCGGCGCTCGGGCTTTCACCGCGCGGCAGATCAGCGCGCACCGCGTCTCCGACGGCCAGCGCGCGGGCCGAAAACCGCGCCCAGGCCTGGGCGGTCATCTCGGCGCTCGTGTCAGCCGGTGTCTCGTCTTGCCGTGCCGATGCCAGCAGCGCGCGTTCGAACTCCTGATCGGACAAGGACATCAGCGTGCTCCCCCCCGCGCCCATGTCGCGCGCAGGCGTTTTGCAACCGCGGAAAACTCCTCGCGTGCCCGCCGCAGCCGCGACGCGGCGGTCCCCGGCGGGATCCCGAGCACGCTCGCGACGTCCCGCACGTCCATCTCTTCGAGCTCCGCGAGCACCAGCACCGTCCGCAGATCGACCGGCATGCGATCGAGCACCGTGTCCAGAAGCTCGCGCGCACGCTGCTGGTCGAGGCGCTCGGCGGGCGAGGGCCCGTCGGCGGGGACCGAAGAGGCGTCCTCGAGCGCGACCGCCACCAGAACCGAGCGCCGCGTGTGGTCGGCCGCGACCCGCAGCGCCACGCCGTAGATGAACGACTTTTGACATCCCGGGCGGATGTCGCGAAGGCGACGGGCACAGACCCAGAACACCTCCTGCGCAGCGTCGTCGAGCTGGGCCGTCGGTACGCCCATCCGGCGAAGCAGCCGTCGCGTCGCCGCATAGTGAGCGTCGAACAGTGCCCGCAGATCCACGGAGGCCGGCTCGGCGGGCGCCGCGTCCGCGGCGGGCGATGTGGGAGGAGGCGCTCTCACTTGAAGTACGTGCCGATCCCCAGGAGGGCGTGGGCGCTGAAGGGCTGCGACTGGAACAGCTGGCTGCCGTCGGGGCGGTCGGCGCTGAGCTTGTCGAACGAGAAGTCGCCCCCCAGCGTACCGGCCACGAAGAAGCGGCCCGCGACGTCGTAAGTGGCCTCCAACGCGATCCCCACCGCTGCCAGCGCGACGCTCTTCGATTGGGTCTGGGTGCCGGATGCGTTCTTGGTGTCGAGCTGCATGATGCCCGCCGAGTACTCGATGCAACCGACCAGCGTCAGCCCGCCCGTGTCGTAGAGCGGCGCGCGGCACCCGCTGGCCCCGAACCCGAAGCCTCTGGCCCTGGTGGCGTAACCGTCGCTGGACCGAAACGTTCCGTCGCCCAGGAAGCTGACGCGCGCCTGCAGAATCGGCCCGACCAGATACGTGAGCGCGCTGGGCGTCGTGGCGAAGTTGGCCCGAAACAGGGTCAGATCGTAACGCGGGACGATCACGGACGGAATCATCCCCACGACCGGCCCGCCTGTCAGCGTCGTCGTGAGCAAGCTTTGAAAGCGGAGCGTGCCTGCCGGGACCTCCACGTTGCCGGTGAAGACGTCTGCGTTCTTCCGGAGACGGTACGCCTCGGCAGGTGGTGCGGCGGGCGCCGCCCGCGCGGGCAGGGGTGAGACGACCGCCGGGGCGGGTGGCGCGCTGGGATCGGCGCCCAGAGCGATGGCGGTGACGATGGCCAGGCCGTTCGTGACGTCGTGGCACGCCGCCGCGCGAAGCTCACGCTGGCCGGAGACGGCGTCGCGCTCGCGGATCTGGAAGGACCCGGCGAACCCGTCGGCGGCCTGCAGGATCGAGATCTCGATCCCCCGCCCGCCGCTCGGGCCCGTGACCGGCGCCCCGCGCGAGCCAACGGCGGCCAGGAATTCGGCTCTGGTCGGACAGAGGGGCGGAGCCTCGTACGTCAGCCAGCCCTCCGCCTCGGCCTGACAAGGCGTGGCGTACGAGACGGCCACAGCCGCGATCGCGATCGCCATCAGGCCCCGGAGCGCCATGCCCGGTAATGGGCGCGCGCGCCCGCCGTGATCACGAAATCGACGCCCCACGGCCCGCCCCGCCACGGTCACGGGTTCGATCCGGCTGGGTCCAGCACGCGCCTCGCCACGACGGTCTGGGTCCGCATCCAGACGTAGGCGCCCGTCGCGTCGGCGATGAAGGTGAGCGGAATCGAGGCTCCCTGCACGGTGGCGATGAAGTTGTCCCTGGATGTTGGCTGCAATGTCTGGCTGTACGGCGTGTTGGCGGCGTCGAACGCCGGGACGTCGATCGACAGCGTGGTCCCGTTCGCCGCGACGGTGATCAGACCGAGCTCGTTGGGATCGTCGTAGGTCCCGGCGTAGCTCGGAAACAAGCTCGGGTCCACGGCGACGCCCGGCAGCGGCTCCGTCGATGGATTCTGCAAGCCGGCGAAGCTCTGCATCGCCAGCGCCGTCGAATTCACGAAGTTGACGTTGTCGGCGTTCGCCAGCCACACGATCCCGAACCCGGTCGACGGCACCAGATAGAACCAGCTGGTGAAGCCCGGGAGGCTGCCGTTGTGCCAGACCAGCTTGGTCACATAGACGCTGTCGCCCACCTGAAAGGCCCGAGCGACTACCAGGCCGAAGCCGTAGCTTTCGAGGTGAGCCTGCGGGCCACCGATGTCGAGCATGTCGACCTGTGGGGTCTGCATCGCCTCGCGCTCATCGTCGGCCAGGACCGAGGCGTTCCCGGCGTAGAGGAACTGCACGAACCGTGCGTAGTCGAGCACGCTCGAGAAGGCGTACCCCGCCGGCCGCATCCAGGCGTTGTCGTACGCGTCCGGCGTCACGTCCCACCCGTCACCGGACGCCGTGGTCGAGGCGCCGTCACTGAAGTTGCCGTCCGCGATGACGTCCGCGGGCAGAAAGAACGTGCGCGTCATCCGCAAGGGCAGGAGCACGCGATCCGCCACGGCCTGCCGGTACGTGACGCCGCCCGCCCGTTCCAGGGCCAACCCTGCCAGCGCGAAGTTCGCGTTCGCGTAGTTGTAGAAGGTGCCAGGAGGGTCCATGAAGTATTCGTTCGCGGCGAACGACGGACTGGTGAGGAACCGCGAAAGCGCGCCGTCATCCGCCGGCCCGTCGAGAACGCCATAGTCGTAGAGACCCGACTGCTGCGACAGAAGTTGCCGAATCGTCAAGGCGGTGAGATCGCTGCCGGGCGGGAGCGCGACGTCTGGCACCACACTGGTGAGCCTCGCGTCGAGGTCAATCGTCCCCGCTGCCACGAGCCCCAGCAACGCCGTCGCCGTGAGCGCCTTGGTCATCGATCCGATGCGGAACAGTGTGTTCGCGTCGACTGCCTCCCCGCTGCTGGGCCCCTTGGTCCCGAAGCCGTGCGCGAAGGTCACCGCGCCGTGCTCGATGAGCGCGACCGAAGCCCCCGACACGCCCAGCTGCTGGCGCTCCTGGTCGAACGAGGCGGCGAACGCGCTGTATTTTTGCGGAATTGGCGAATCGCCGGAGCCGGCAGGGCTCGCCGCGCCCGAACAGGCGGACATCGTTCCGTGCGCCGCCAGCACGACGGTCAAGGCGCAAATCTGATCGAGACAGTTCCTCTTCATGACGGTCCCCTCCCCGCGCATGGGCGCGTTCCCATCCGGGTGATGGGAGACCGGGCGGGTCACGATCACGAAAAGCGACCGCGACTTGTCATAACTGTCCGGGGCGGTCTCTTCGCTGAACATTCGGGAGTCCGCGGGCAGTTAGGGGTTCGGTGCCTCCACGACGAAAGGACCCTCGATGACCTCCCGTTTCGCGAAGCGTTTGAGCGTTACCGTGCTGACCCTGGGGCTGGCGGCCTGCGGCTCCTCCACGAACAACGGGACCGGTGGGTCTGGCGGAACGGTGGGGACCGGCGGGGTCACGACCACGGGCGGGTCGACGGGAACCGGCGGCATCCCCGGCACCGGCGGCGTCCCCGCCTCGGGCGGCACGACGGGAACCGGCGGGCGGAGCACGTCGACGGGCGGCGTTCAGGGAACCGGCGGGGTGCAGGGCACCGGTGGCGGCTCCGCCGGGGGCGGCGCGGGCAGCCCCGCTGGCGGCGCCGGCGGACACGCGGCCGGCGGGGCCGCGGG
>CAZPUH010000325.1:0-7669 GCA_964589215.1 uncultured Myxococcales bacterium
GTTCGCCCGGTACTGCTTGCTGCAGGGCGTGGACGAGCTGGAGTTCCTGCTGTCGCAGGAGAAGGAAATCGCGGCGTTCGAGGCACGGCTGAGTCAGTGATTTCCTGACATTGATCCATGCCTCGAGCCGGCGCTATCATCCTCGGGAGGGCTGATTGGAGGCTCGGGCATGGAAAAAGTCCGCGTGGATCCGGAATCGGCGTCGGTGCAGATGGTGCGGTTGCGCGAGCGTCACGGTGAGCTGGAGCGACGGCTCGCCCAGCTGGAACGTCACCTCTCCTTGACGCCCGACGAGCAGGTCGAGCGGAGCCAGCTGAAGAAGGAAAAGCTGCGCACGAAGGATCTGCTTCAGCGCCTGGGCGCCGTCCGCGCCCCGTAGCGGCAACCATGAACGAGGCGGAGCAGGCCGCCTTCATCGAACGGCTCCGGCGGTCGGGCATCCGCGTCGATCGGGAGGGGCGGTTCATCCACGAGGGAGCGGAGATCACCCACGAGGGGTTCCGCCGCGCGCTTTTCAGATGGCTCGATCGCCTGCCGGCGCCCGACAGCCGTTACATCCTTCGTCTGGACGAGCGGCGCTACGCGTATCTGGACGTCGACGACACGCCGCTCGTGGCGCGCGCCGCCCGCGTCGACGGCGCGGGCGACGTCTGGCTCGCGCTCTCCGACGGAGCGGAAGAACGGCTGGAGCCGGGCGCCCTGACCGTCGACGACGAAGGGACTCTCCGCGCCACCGTCCGCGGCGGCCGCCTCGAGGCGCGCCTCGCCAGCTCCGCGCTGGCCGCACTTTCGGACCTGCTGGCCGTGGGCCGCGACGGACAGGCGACGCTGCGCACGCCCGCCGGCGCCGTCCCCCTCGCGCGGCGGTAGCTAGACCCCGGCCGGGGCGGTCGGCAGCGTCACCTCCAGACGCGCGCCGCCCAGCGGCGACGGCTGGCTGCTGACGTGAACGTCGCCGCCGTGGTCCAGCACGACCTTGCGGACGATCGCGAGGCCCAGGCCCGTGCCGTGCTCCTTGGTGGTCATGTAGGGGTCGAAGATCCGCTCGCGCGCGTCGGCCGGCACGCCCGGCCCGTTGTCGTCGACGGTCAGCACCGCGAACCCGGCCTCCGTGCGGGCCTCGATCTGCACCTGCGGCTCGCGTCCGGCGGCGCTGGCGGCGTGAACGGCGTTCTCGACCAGGTTGGCCAGCACGCGCCGGATCAGCATCTTGTCGCACATGGCCGGGACGGGCACGCCGCGCGTGACCCGCAGCGCGCTCTGCCACTCGGGGTGGGCGCGCGCGAAGTCGTCGACGACCTGCCCCAGATCGACGGCCACCGGCTCGACCTTCGGCAGCTTCGCGAACGCCGAGAAGTCGTCGACGAGGCGCCGGATGACGCCGACCTCCTCGTTCATGATCTCCTGCGCGGTGCCGAGCAGCCGCTGGTACTGCGGGTCGTCGCCCCGGTACTTCGAGGCCAGCTCCTGCACCGCCAGCTGGATCGGCGTCAGCGGGTTCTTGATCTCGTGCGCCAGGCGCCGCGCCACCTCCTGCCACGCCGACAGCTTCTGCAGGTACCCGAGGCGCGAGCGGGCCTCCGAGAGCTCGGCGACCATCCGGTCGAAGGCGCGCCCCAGGTCGTCCAGCTCGTCCGACCCGCGCGGGGCGACCCGCACGGTCAGGTCACCTTCGCCGACCCGCCGCGCCGCCTCGCTCAACGTGGCCACCCGGCCCGTCGCGCGCCGGGCGATGAAGAGCCCCAGCCCCCCGGCGACCAGCAGGACCCCGACCAGCGCGACGCCCAGCCCGTGGAAGATCTTGGGCAGCACCACCGGCAGAAGCCGATCGAGCTCGCGCTCCTCCTCCATCGCCGACCGCAGCGCCAGGAAGTTCGAGTAGATCTCGCGCGGGATCCCGAAGGTCAGCTCCAGCAAGCGCGGCTCGCTGCCCTTGGGCGCAGGCAGCGCCACCAGGCTGGGCGGCGCCTCGCGCGCCTCCGCGACGATGTTGGCGGGGGCCGACCACTCCTCGACGACACGCGTGCCGGACAGGATGCGCGCCCGCAGCAGGTCCGGCACGTCGGCCAGATCGTTGGCGTGCTCGGGCGGGTCGGCGCCAATCTCCGCCGCGCGCTCCCGGAAGCCGTCCTTCATTTGCTCGAAGTAGGCCTTGTAGACGTCGATCGCTCCGCCCAGCGACTGCCGGATGGCCTCCTGGTGCTGCTCGGTGATGGCCTCGATGCGGCCGATGGTGACCGTCATCAGGTACGCCGCAGCGCCCAGCGGCAGCGACGCGACGACGAACAGCGCGATCAGGATCTTCCACTCGAAACGGCCGGGGAGCCGCAACAGCTTCATGGGCTTCTCCTTGCGGGCGCCGGCGGGGGCGGCGGCGGCAACGCGAACGGCTGCGAGACGAACCGCACCTGGCGCTCGCTGTCCTCGATGCGCGGGTTCACGAAGATGCTGACGAACGAGCCGAAGAAGCTGTCCCCCGCGCCCAGCCGTCTCTGGCCGTGCGACGGCTGCACCAGCCAGCGGCGCACCTCCAGCAACAGGTCCTCCGAGATGGGGTTGAGGTCTCCCCGCACCGCCACCACGTACCGCCCGTGCGGCGACAGCCGGGCCACGGGCGCGACCGGAAAGTCGACCAGCACGGCCGTCCGGGCGACGGCCTCTTCGGGCGACGCGGCGACGCCCCGCTGCTCGGGCGCCGCGTTGGCGGCGGTCCGCAACGAGAACTTCTCGTCCCAGATGTCGTACAAGATCTCGGCGCGCCAGACCGCCAGCGCGACGGCGTCGCCGGTGGACGCGTCCTCCAGCGCGACCCGCACCAGGATTCGCGTCGAGAAGCCGGACTTCAGCCGCTGGCGTTCGGGCTCGCCGAAGAGATCCTGCAGGCCGACGCTGACGGCCAGTTGCCCGCGATCGACCGTCACGCCGATGCGCCGGACGGGCAGCGGCTCGTCGGCGCGCGCCGCCCCCGCCATCGCGGCCAACAGCAACAGGGCGGCGGCGGCGGCGCGCATCAGAACGACGCGCGGCTGAGAGCGTTGGCGATCGAGATCGTGAACACGCCCACGTAGGTGTCCAGGCGCAGCCCCACGTCTCCGGTCAGGTCCAGGGGCAGCGCCGCCGCGCCCGTGCCGGGGCCGGTGAAGTCGCCGTCGCTGGCCATCCCCAGCGCGCCCACGGCGACGAAGGCGTCCCCACCGTAGACCAGCCCGCGGCGCCGCCAGATCGGGACGGCGTACTCCACCAGAACGCGCCCCGCGAAGTCGTCGTAGCGGTGGTGCTGGATCGACGGCCCCAGGAAGCCGGGCGGCGCCTGCGTCGAGAAGTTGATCCCCAGCGCCCGCCGCGGCAGCAGCAGGTCCAGGTCGCCGATGAAGAAGCGGTCGAAGTAGGGCGCCGGCCCGCTGATGGCGCCGCCGAACAGATGCAGGCCCAGCGCGTGGCCGCGCGGCATCTTGAAGTAGACCGAGGCCTCGACTGTCCCCTTCACGAACGTGGTGCTGGAGCCGAGCAGCGCGCTGGCGACCTCGACGGACAGGTTGGCGCGGGCGCCCGAGCGCGGCAGCACCGGGTCCGACCGGTTGTCGAACTGCAGGCTGCCCGTGGCGCTGCCGACGCGGCTCGCCCCCTCGCGGATCATGAAGTCGATCGGCACGATCTGGCCGTCGGGCTGAATCTGGATGCGGAGCGGCGGCAGCTGGGCGGAGTCCTGTTCCTGCCGGAACGAGATCGACGCATGGAAGTTGGCGGGCAACAGCAATCCGGCCGTCAGCACGCCGCCGATGCGCCGCACGCGCGTCGCGACGAACCGGCCAGGGTCGTTGTCGTCGTCGGCGCCGGAGACTCGGTAGAACTCGCTGGCGTCGTTGTAGAGCCCGGTGACGGACAGCGCGACGCCGTTCGGGCCGCCCAGCGGCGGGACGGCGACGTGCAGCCGCACCCCCAGACCCGCGTGCGCGTTGGGCACCAGCGGCTGGGTCGAGGCGACGAAGCCCGCGCCCAGGTTGATGCCGCGGCCCATGAAGTTCGTCTGAGCCAGGTCGGTGCCGCCCCAGAACAGGGTCGCCGGGCTGGTCGCCGCGAAGATCTCGTTGATGACCAGCGTGCCGCGCTCCTCGACGTCGACGACCAGGACCACGGCGCCGCGGCGGCTCCCCCGGGCGACCGACAGGTGGACGTCCAGAAAGTAGCCGAGCGACAGCAGCCGGTAGCGCGCCGTCTCGACCCGGCGGTCCGAGGCGTCCACGGTGCGGCCGGGCGCCAGGCCCAGCGCCGCCAGCTCGCCGGCGATCAGCGACCGCTCGGTCTTGCGGTTGCCCGTCACCTGCACGGCCTCGATGACGTAGCGGGGACCGAACGGCGTCTCGTCGAACGCGGGCAAAGGCGCCAGGGGCGACGTCATCTCGGCGCGGGCCGTGCTCACACCCGTGATCAGGATCGCGGCGGCGAGGGTGGGCACGACGGCCCGGGCGATCATCCGTCGAGAATAACCCGACGGCGCCCTTCTCCGCCGTGACCTCGCGCGCTGTCCGTCAGTGCAGGTGCAGGAGCCTCAGATCGGCCAGCGAATCGTACGTCCGCACCTGCTCCGGCAAGACCTCCCGGGCGATCAACCGCCGCGTGTCGAGGTCCAACCGACAAACCCCCTCGAGATAGTGCCGCAGCCCCCGATCCTCACTCTCCTCCAACAACCCAATCGCGTCCCGATCCCCGTCCCCGTCCCCGTGCTCGTCCTCGTCCTCGCCCTCGAGCTGCTCTCCCATCTGCCGGATCCGCCCCACCAGCGTCTCGATCCGCCGCTCGTGCGACGCGAGACATGCCCTCAGCTCGTCGGTCTCGGCGCGGTCCGTGAACAGCGGCAGCGCCCGCCGATAACGAGCCGCCGCCGCCCGTTCATCCCGTCGAAACGACCGCAGCGGCTGAACGCTGGCCCCACCCGCCATTTCCCATAACCTCGAGATGAAACCTGCTCATTCATCGGCCCGGCGTGAAGAGCCCCCGAGGACGGCCGCCAGTAGGTCGTCGCCGTAAAGCTCCAGCTTCTTGGGTCCGATCCCCGAAATGCCGCGGAGCGCCTCGTGCGAGGTGGGCCGCAGCTCGGCGATTCGCATCAACGTCGCGTCGTTGAAAACGACGTAGGCCGGCACGTTGCGCGCCGCGGCCAGCTCCTTGCGCAGCGCCTTCAGTCGCACGAAAAGGGCCGCCGCCTCCGACGTGGGAGGCGCCTCGACCGACGCGACCGAGACCGTCCGGCGCCCCTTGGGGACCGAGCGGGCCGCCCCCAGCGGATCCAGCGACGCGCACGCGTCGCACGACTCGCCGCAACGGTCGATGGTCTCGCCCAGGTACCGGACCAGCAGCCGGTGGCGGCAGTCGCGCGCCGACGCGAACCCGAACATCTCCCGCACCTGGTCGCGCTGCCGGGCCACCGCAGCCGGGTCGATCTCTTCGCCCGGGCGCTCGCCGAACCGGTCGAACGCCAGCACGTCGGCCCACGAGTAGAACAGGATGCAGTCGCTGGGCAGCCCGTCGCGCCCGGCGCGCCCGATCTCCTGGTAGTAGCTCTCGATCGACCGCGGCATGTCCCGGTGGATCACGTAGCGAACGTTCGACTTGTCGATCCCCATGCCGAAGGCCACCGTCGCCACCACCACGTCCACCTCGTCGCGCCCGAACGCGTCCTGCACCGTGTTGCGCGCCGCCGGCTCCATGCCCGCGTGGTAGGCGGCCGCCGAGATGCCGCTGCCCCGCAGGAACTCCGCCATCGACTCGCAGGCCTTGCGCGACAGCGCGTAGATGATGCCGCTCTGCCCGCGCCGTTCGTGAACCAGCCGCGCGATGGCGCCCCGGACGCCGCGCGCACCGGCGCCGGGGGTGTCGTCGTGTTCCCCCTTCCGGTAGATCGAGATGCGCAGGTTGGGGCGGAAGAAGCGCCCCCGAAAGTTGGCGGGGTCGCGCATCGCCAGCTGCGCGATGATGTCGGCCGTGACCGCCGGCGTGGCCGTGGCCGTCAGCGCCAGCACCGGCACGCCGCCGAACTTCCGCTTGAGCCCGGTCAGGTTGCGGTAAGCGGGCCGGAAGTCGTGCCCCCACTGGCTGATGCAGTGAGCCTCGTCGACGGCGATGAGGCGCAGGTCCAGCCCCGACAGCGCGCGCCCCACCGACGCCTCCAGCCCCTCGGGCGCCGCGTAGCACAGCTCGTAAGCGCCGTCGGCCAGCGCGCGGATCCGGCGCTGCCGCTCTTCCGGGGGCAGCGACGCGCTGAGATAGGTGGCGCGCAGGCCGACCTCCGTCATCGCGTCGACCTGGTCCTTCATCAGCGCGATGAGCGGTGAGACGACCAGCGTCAGCCCCCCCAGGATGCGCGCCGGGATCTGATAGGTCAGCGACTTCCCGGCGCCCGTCGGCATGATCCCCACGCAGTCGCGCCCGGCCAGGACCGCGTCGATGATCTCCTGCTGTCCGGCGCGGAACGATTGGTAGCCGAACACGTCGCGCAGGACGTCTTGCGGCGACGGGCCCGGCGGCCGCGGGCGGGCCGCGGGCAGGTCCAGCCGGGCCTGCACCTGGGTGGCGGTCAGCGCGTTGGACAGGTCCTTCAGCAGCCGCACCGTCGGGGCGCTGAAGGCGGCCGGATTCTGGCGGTAGGCCCCCCGCAGCTCGGCCAGGCTGCCGCTGCAGGCCCGCCTCAGCGCGGGGTCGGCGGGGTCACCGCCGCGCCAGCGGGCCGCCAGCGCGCGCGCCGCCGCGTCGACCTGTTCCGTCACCAGCGCAGACGTTCCGACTTCCAGCTCCATGAACCCTTATCGGCATCCACGTTAGCGAAGTGCGGATCCCAGCGCCAGCGCGCATCGCGCCCCGGGAGCCGTCAGCGCTTCGAGCGCGCGCGCCGGAAGACACAGCCCGCGACCAGCAGCACGGTGACCAGGGCCGCCCCGCCCATCGGGGCGCCGCCGGCCGCGCGGCAGCTGCACCCGTCGCCGCCCGAGCCGGTCGCCCCCGGCGCGCCGCCAATCCCCGCGCCCGCGTCCACCGGGTCGTCCGCGGGCGGCGTGGCCGTGAAGCCCGTCGCGCCGTCCGCCGTCATCGACAGCACGGCGATCCCGTCCACCACGTTCACGTTGAGCGGGTTGTGAGTCGACAGGCTGTAAGGCGAGGCCCAGTTCCCCAGGGCCCATCCGGCAGGCACTGTCGAACCGTCGAACTCCTCGCGCCACTGCAGCTGGAACTCGCCGTTCGCGTACGACGAGTACTGCGCCCAGCTGATGAACTCCTGCACGGGCAGGGTCGCGGGGTCCAGCGTCCCGCCGAAAGAGGCGTTCCCCACCCAGGTGTTGAAGTGCATCGCCATGCCCTGCGAGGCGTTCTGGGTGTACTGGGCGACGCTGGCGCCGGTCACCTTTCGGATCTGCACGCCGTCGATCACCCAGGCGATGTAGTCGGGCGTCCACTCGAACGCGTACGTGTGGTACGTGCCGCAGACGTCCGCCGCGGCGGTCGTGAACTGCGTGCTCTGCGTGCCGGTGCCGGTATAGATGTTGGTCTGCAGGCGGCAGGTGGCGTTGATCTTCTCGTAGTCGAGCTCGTTCCAGGAGGTCGTCGACGACGAGCCGTCCTTCCACAGGAAGAAGGAGCTGACGACCCCCTCCCCGGGCGCGAACCGGAGGCGCGC
>CAZPUH010000326.1:0-3108 GCA_964589215.1 uncultured Myxococcales bacterium
CACTCGGCCCCGCTCGCGGGCGGCGGCGGATTCCGGGCCGCGCCGGCGGCGCCGGCGGGTCGCCCGATGAACAGTGGCGGCGGCGGGTTCCATGCGCCGCCGGCCCACGGCGGCGGTGGCGGCGGCCACCACAAGTAGCTCGGCGGCTGTTGACGATCGAGTGACGCGGAGGGCCTGCGGGCCCTCCGCTTTCAAAGGATGTACTGCGACAGGTCCTCGTCCTTGAGGATGCCGTCCAGCCGCTCGCGCACGTAGGCGGCGGTGATCGGGACGGTCGTCGGCCCCAGCGACGGCGCCTCGAACGCCAGATCGTCCAGCACGCGCTCCATGATCGTGTGCAGGCGGCGCGCGCCGATGTTTTCCATCCGGGCGTTGACCAGGGTCGCGATGCGGGCGATCTCCGCCACCGCGTCCTCCCGGATCTCCAGGGTCACCTTCTCCGTCGCCAGCAGCGCCGTGTACTGCTTCGTCAGCGCGTTCTCCGGCTCCGTCAGGATGCGGACGAAGTCCTGGTCCGACAGCGACTCCAGCTCGACGCGGATCGGGAACCGGCCCTGCAGCTCGGGGATCAGGTCCTTGGGCTTGGCGACGTGGAACGCCCCGGCCGCGATGAAGAGGACGTGGTCGGTCTTGAGCGGCCCGTACTTCGTCGACACCGTCGACCCCTCGACGATCGGCAGCAGGTCGCGCTGCACCCCCTCGCGCGAGACGTCGGGACCGCCATGGCCGCCGCCCTCGCGGCCCGCGACCTTGTCGATCTCGTCGATGAAGATGATCCCCGACTGCTCGGCCCGCCGGATGGCGTCCTTCTGCAGCCGCTCGACGTCGATCAGCTTGTTGGCCTCCTCGTCGGTCAGCGCCTGCAGCGCCTCCGTCAGCGGCAACCGGCGCCGCTTCGTGCGCCGCGCGCCCTGCGGCAGCATGTCGCGCAGGTTCAGGACCATCTCTTCCATCCCGGTCCCCGAGAAGACGTCGACGAACGACGTCGGCGAGTCGGCGGTGTCGATCTCGACCATGCGGTCGTCCAGCTTCCCCTCGCGCAGCAGCCGGCGCAGGCTCTCGCGCGTGGCGTTCTCGACGGGAGGCGACGTCCCCGATTCGATGGCCGGCATCGGGATCGCGGTCGTGCTGCCACCCGGCGACGGGCGCGGCCGCGGCGTCGGCGGCAGCAGGATGTCCAGCAAGCGCTCCTCGGCGTTCTCCCGCGCGCGCGGGCGCAGGCGCTCGCGCTCTTCTTCGCGCAGCATCGACACGGCGGTCTCGGCCAGGTCGCGCACCATCGAGTCCACGTCGCGCCCGACGTAGCCCACCTCGGTGAACTTCGAGGCCTCGACCTTGATGAACGGCGCCCCGGCCAGGCGCGCCAGACGGCGGGCGATCTCGGTCTTCCCCACGCCCGTCGGCCCGATCAGCATGATGTTCTTGGGGGCGATCTCGTCGCGCATGGGCGGCGCGACCTGCTGCCGCCGCCAGCGGTTCCGCAGCGCGACGGCCACCGCGCGCTTGGCCGCCTTCTGGCCGACGATGTAGCGATCCAGCTCCTCGACGATGGCCCGCGGCGTCAGGTCCTCCGCCTTCTTCAACACGGGCAAGGTGCCCCCAACGCTCGATGACGACTGGGACATGCGGCTAGAGCTCCTCGAACGTGCGCGAGCCGTTCGTGTAGATGCAGATGTCGCCCGCGATCGCCATCGCCCGCTCGGCGATTTCGCGGGCCGCAAGCTGGGTCGCGTCCAGCAGCGCGCGGGCCGCCGCCAGCGCGAACGACCCCCCCGACCCGATCGCGGCCGCGTCGCCGTCGGGCTCGATCACGTCGCCCGTCCCCGACAGCAGCAGCGTCTTGTCGCGGTCGGCGACCAGCAGCAACGCCTCCAGCCGGCGCAGCGCCCGGTCGGTGCGCCAGTCCTTGGCCAGCTCCACCGCCGCGCGCGTCAGATTGCCGCCATACTCCTTGAGGCGCGCCTCGAACTTCTCGAACAGCGTGAGGCCGTCGGCGGCCGACCCCGCGAACCCGGCGACGATCTTGCCGTCGTGCAGGCGGCGGATCTTGCGCGCCGACGACTTCACGACGGTGTTGCCCATCGTCACCTGGCCGTCGCCGGCCAGCACGACATGTCCGCCGCGGCGGACAACCAGAACGGTGGTCGATCTGATTCGGGGTCTCTTCACGATCGGGTCCTCGCACGTGGGTGCGCCTTGTCGTAGACGGCCATCAAGTGATCGACGTCGACGTGCGCGTAGCGCTGGGTGGTGCGCAAGCTCGCGTGTCCCAGCATCTCTTGAATCGCGCGCAGGTCGGCCCCCTCACCGAGGAGGTGCGTCGCGAAGCTGTGGCGAAGCGCGTGCGGCGAGACCTGCGGCGCGCCCGTGCGCGCCTCGCGGCTGGCCAGCAGCCGCCGCACGGCCCGCGGCCCCAGCCGCCGCCCCCGCGCGGTCACGAACAGCGCGTGGCTGTCCGTACCGGCGCCGGCGGCCACCCGCTGGTGCCGCACGGCCAGGTAGGCGTCATGGGCGGCGCGCGCCTTGGTCCCGACGGGGACGATCCGGTCCTTTCGCCCCTTGCCCTGCCGCACGTGAATCATCGCGCCGCCGCCGTCCAGCTCGACGTCGCCCACGTCCAGGCGGCAGGCCTCGGAGACACGCAGCCCGGCGCCGTAGATGATCTCGAAGAGCGCGTTCTCCAGCGCGACGGCGCAGGCGTCCGCGCCCGCCTCGCCGCGGCGGCCGCCGTCGAGGAGCCGGCTCGTGTCTTCCTTGCCGAGGAAACGCGGCAGGCGCTTGGCGCGCTTCGGCGCCCGCAGCGCCGCGACGGGGCTGGACTTGCAGAGACGGCGCCGCACGGCCAGCCGGAAGAACGCGCGCAGCGACGAGAGCTTGCGTCCGATCGTCACGGCGTCGTTCTTTTCATGGAGCGACGCAAGGTAGGAGCGGCACATGATGACGTCAAGCTCGTCGAGCCGGGGCGTGCGCCCCAGGATCCGCACGCCGTGGGCGCGCAGCTCGCCGACGTCGTGAAGGTACGCCCGCACGGTGTGCTCGGACGCCCGCTTCTCGGCGGTCAGAAACTGATGAAAGGCGGCGATGGCCTCGTCCACGCCGCCGATCGTA
>CAZPUH010000327.1:0-2830 GCA_964589215.1 uncultured Myxococcales bacterium
GTCGGCCGTGGCCGGCAACGTCGTGCTGGTCGAGGGGATGCCGACCGGCAACCCGAACGACGGGCACGGCGCGTCGGACAGCCTCACGGGGCAGGGGTTCGGCTACTACGCGGTCAACAACGTTCCGGTCATCAAGACGTCCGTCGACCAGTTCGTGGCCAAGAACCTGATCGCGCAGGGGGTCAACCGCCCCATCGCGTCGCTGCTGCTGGGCGCCAACTGCAACGACAACGGCGGCCTCTCGCAGTTCTACGGCGGCGCCAACGGCGGCAATCTGCCGACGATCGGGTCGCCGCTGTCCGCGTACAACACCGTGTTCGGCGCGGCGATGCCCAGCGGCTCCGGCGGCTCGGCGTCGGCGCTGCTCACGCGGCGCAAGAGCATCCTCGACACGGTCAGCAACGAGATCAAGAGCCTGGAGGGGACGCTGGGTAGCGTCGAGAAGACCAAGATGGAAGCGCACCTGGATTCCATCCGGCAGCTCGAGAACAAGCTGCAGTCCAGCGGGTCCGGCGGCGGCGGGGGTGGCGGCGGCACCTGCACGAAGCCGGCAACGCCGGGGGCTGACAGCACCTTCCAGTTCATGGGCGGCATGGACGCGCTGGCAGCGAACCTGGTCCACCAGCAGATCATCGTCAGCGCGTTCGCGTGCGACATCACGCGCGTCGCCTGCCTCGAGTACGGCAACGACCAGAAGCTGATGGTGAATGCGCAGGGGATCCCGTACGACGACCAGCACGGCGGGTTCATCCACAGCGGCGCCGCGTCGAACTACGCCAACCTGGTCAAGTTCGAGGCGTACCTGGCGCAGCAGTTCGTGAGCATCATCAACGCGTTGAAGGCGGTGCCCGACCCGCTGGGCACCGGCGGGCAGACGCTGTTCGACAACACGCTGATGATCTGGGCGCGCGACATGGGCGACGCGCAGAACCACAACCAGCAGTCGATGCGGTTCGTGCTGGCCAGTGGGAACGGCGGTTACCTCAAGACGGCGTCGGGCGGCCGCTACGTCAAATCGACCGAGCGGCACGAGCGCATCCTGCTGAATGTGTGCGAGGCGTTCGGAATCACGAACTACAGCGGCTTCGGCGACCCCGCGCTGACCGGCAGCAGCAAGACCCCTCTGCCGAACATCGCCGCCTGACCGCCGCCGGTCAGCGGCTGCCCAGAAGGTCGCGCGCGTCGTGCCACAGGCGGTCGACCAGGTCGGCCGCCGGTAGCGCGGGCGCGAGGGCGGCGGATTGTCCGGCCCACGCCTGCATGCGATCCAGGTCGTCGTCCTTCTGCGCCTGGGCGCGCATCGCCGCCGTCAGCCCGCGCTGGACGGGGTAGGGGGCGGGCGGCGGCGCGCCGGGGGCCGCCGCGGCGGTCGCGTACCGGGTGGCCAGGCTGCGCCCGGGCCGACCGCTGAACGCGCGCGTGAGCAGCGTGTCCTCGGGGCGGGCGCGGGCCAGCGCCCGGGCCCAGGCGGGCGGCAACTGCGCCTCGGGGCAGCGGAGAAACGCCGACCCCACCTGAACGGCGCTGGCGCCCAGAGCCAGGGCCGCGGCGACGCCGCGCCCGTCGGCGATGCCGCCCGTCGCGACGACGGGGACGTCGACCGCGTCGGCCACGGCCGGGACCAGCGCGAACGTGCCGACCAGACGTCGCTCCGCCAGCGCGGGATCGAAGGCGCCGCGGTGGCCGCCCGCCTCGGACCCCTGCGCGACGATGACGTCGGCGCCGGCGTCGCGCGCCACGACCGCTTCGCCGACCGTGGTGGCGACGGCGAACCACGCGATGCCGCGCGCCTTCAGCTGCGCCACGAACGGCGCGGGGAAAACGCCCATGATCGACGACACCGCTGCGGGCGCCGCGTCCAGCACCGCCTGGCACTGGGCGGCGACGTCGGGCGGCGACGCGTCGCCGGCGTCGGCGGCGACCGGAGGCCCCCAGCCGCCCAGGAACTCTCGCACGCGGCGCTCGTGATCGGGGTCGCGCGGCGGCGGCGGGTCGGGGACCCACAGGTTCAACTGGGCGGGCCCGTCGCTGCCGGCCCGGAACGCGCGCATCCAGGCGGTGATGGCGTCCGGCGCCAGCAGCAGCACGCCGGCCGCGCCCATGCCGCCTGCCCGGGCCACCGCGATCGACAGCGACGGCGGGCAGGCGCCCGCCATCGGTGCCAGCAGGATCGGCCGCCTCAGCGCGAAGCGATCGCAGAAGGCGCCGGCGCGGGCGAGCGGTGAGCGGTCGCCGGTCATGCGCTCCGGAAGACGTCGGCGATGACCTTCTGGCGGAAGGCGAAGATCGCGTCCAGCTGCCGCCCCACGAAGAGGCGGCGCACGAGGCGCCCCAGCGGGCCGAACGGCAGCGCGTACTCCACGCGGTCGCGCATGCGCGTCGTGCCGTCGGGCAGCGGCTCGAAGGAGTGGGTGTGGCGCCACAGCTTGTACGGACCCTTGGCCTGCACGTCGACGAATCGGTGCGGCGGATCCCAGACCTCGATGATCGTTCGCCAGCGGAACGGCAGCCCCGACAGCGACAGGCGGTAGTCGATGACGGCGCCGGCGCGCATCTCGATCGGCCCCTCGGTCAAGATGCGGAACTTCAGCGCGTCGGGCGTGATCCGTTCCAGGTTGCGGGCGTCGGCGAAGAACGGGAAGACCTGCTCCAGCGGCGCCGGGATGATCGTTTCGCGTTCGAGGAGGTACACCCCCCGTTCATAGCGCGCTCTCCAGAATCGGCACGATGCCGCCTGGTCCGGCGGCGTCCTGGACACCCAGCGCGCCCAGCAGTTGCCGCCCGACGGCGCGCAGGCCGGGGTCCGCCGGCGCGCGGGCGGCGCACGCCA
>CAZPUH010000328.1:0-2089 GCA_964589215.1 uncultured Myxococcales bacterium
GAGCGGCGCTTGACCGGTTTGGTATATGGTGACGACGCGGATGAGGGGATCCTTTCTGCGCGCCTTGGCGGTCGGTTCGGTGATCGCGGCGCTTGGCTGCCGGCAATCGGCTCAGCTGCACGGCGAAGGTGCGCCCGCCAATCACGCGGGTGAACCGGGGACGGCGGCGGAGCAGCCGGCCGCGGGCGCCGCGCCAGCCAAGGCCCCGGCCAAACCACACGGGCCCGTCTCGGAGGCCGAGGCGCTGAAGGCGCGCCCCGAGCTGCCGCCCGACCGGCGCGCGCTGGTGGTCATCGGCGCCGCGCCCGCGCAGAACGATCAGCCGGCGCGCCCCGGCGAGGAGCGCTGGATCGACGCCGATCTGGCGGAGGCGGCGGGGTACACGCTGATCGATCTGTCGGACGACTGGACGCCGTACATCTTCGCCGAGCAGACGGGCGCCGACGGCGAGCCGCTGCCCAACCGCTATCGCCGGATCTTCGTGGGCCTGGCCAACGACCAGCTGGACGAGGACGGCGAGCCGCTGCCGCCGGGCGGGAAGATCTACCTCGAGCTCTAGGGCATCTTCCCGTCGCTGTCGGTGCTGCGGGGGCGGTTCCTCGACGACGAGCAGCACCCCTGCCACGACCAGGAGAGCGCGGACGCGCTGGACGCCGTCGAGACGGTGACCTACGTGCCGCCGGCCGAGATCAAGAAGGACGAGCGCCGCCAGGCCCGCATCCGGCAAGAGCTGGAAGACGCGCGCCGCAAGGCGCACGTGGCGACGCTGGACGAGCTGGTCGCGAAGCAGCCGAAGTACGCGCCGCAGGTGAAGCTGCTCGCCAAGCGCGCCGCCGAGAAGCCGGCCATGACCGCCGTCGAGAAGCGCCTCACCTGCGAGGGGCTGTTGAACACGCCCAAGGGGGCCAAGCACCAGGCCGGCATCTACGACGACGCCATGCGGCTGGCGGTCCGCCGCTTCCAGCAGAAGCACATGATCTACGAGGCGAACTTCCTGCGGCGGAAGACCGTCGAGGCTTTGTCGCGGTCGCTGCTGGACAACGACTACGACGCGTTCGTGCGCGCGTTCCGCGAGCGCGTCGTCGACGGCGCGCAGATCCTCGAGGACGGCTCGGCGGGCAAGTCGCGCAACCTGGTCGACGACTACACGCACGCGGCCATCGAGCAGCTGGGCTTGGGTGACGCGGCGTCGGTGCTGGCCTTCTTCAAGCGGCACGCGGGCAAGGACGATCTGCATCGATTCCGCGTGGCGGTGAAGTTTCCGCCCCGCCCCGACTACTACGGCCCGGAGATGGACCTGTCGATCGTCGTCGACCGCGGCGACGTCTGGTACGACCTTCCGTTCGACGACAAGGGACACTACAAGCCGCAGCCGCGCAAGAAGTACCCGTCGCTGACGCTGTACACGAAGGTCGGCAGCAAGCAGGTCGCGCTGGCCCGCTGGCGCACGACGATCGGCGGCTGGCGCGCCGATCAGGCGGCCAACGGGTACGAGTACTTCCGCTACAAGGGGTCCGACGTGGGGCCGCGCGTGATCCGTCACGTGGTCTCGGGGCCGGTCTGGATCGCGCCCGCCTCGACGCCCATCCGCTCGCTGGTGAAGGGCAAGCTGGTCAACGGCAAGTGGATGACGGTCGTGAACTACGACGAGCTGGGGCCGGGTTATCTCTCGGCGTACGGCCTCGTGGCCGGCTACTTCGTCGTGCCGGGCCAGAACGGCCGGGCCGACTGGGACAACGGCGTGCGCGCGCACGGCTCGTCGGACTACCTGTCGATCTACAGCCCGGCCGGCTACTCGCACGGGTGCCACCGCCTGCCCAACCATCTCGCGATCCGGCTCTATTCGTTCATGCTGCACCACCGGCACGTGAAGGTGAACGGCGACCAGCCGATGGGGTTCACGCGCCAGTTCCTCTGGAAGAACACGGTCTACGAGATGCGCATCCCGTCGCGCGGCTACCTGTACGAGCTGGACCCGCCGGTCCCGGTCAACGTCCTCGAGGGGAACATCATGGGCGACGTGAAGAAGCCGATCCTGGAGTACGTCCCCGAGCCCTGGAACAAGTACCCGCCCGGTCCGCCGCCCCCG
>CAZPUH010000329.1:0-6180 GCA_964589215.1 uncultured Myxococcales bacterium
GACCGGATGCCCCCGCCCACCGGCGTCGTCAGCGGTCCCTTGATGCCGACGAAGTAGGTCTTGAAGGCCTCCAGCGTCTCGTCGGGCAGCCAGCTGTCGAAGAGCTGCTTGGACTTCTCGCCGGCGTAGACCTCGGCCCAGGCGATCTTCTTCTTGCCCCCGAACTCTTTCTCGACGGCCGCGTCCAGCACGCGGACGCTGGCGCGCCAGATGTCGGGGCCCGTTCCGTCACCTTCGATGAAGGGAATGATGGGGTGATCGGGCACTTCCAGGCGGCCGTCCGACTTGACGGCGATCGGATCCGAACCGGCGGGGATGACGAGCTTCGGGCTTGGCATGACGGCTGCTGATTAGCTCCGACCGGGGGCCGTCTGTGCAAGAGAAAAAGATCATAAAAGCGTACCCCTAGAAGGCGACACGCGACCGACTCTTTGGGCGGGCCAGTCGCCGCCGGCGGGAGCGCGACGGTCCTAGGCGGCGGAGAGAACGTCCAGAAGCGGGGCGTCGGGGCTCTCGGGGTTGACGCGCAGGTCGCCGGACTGCGGGTCGACGATCAGGTCCAGCTCTTCGAGAGGGATCTGGCCGACGAGCGGCGTGCTGCCGGCGTCGGCGACCAGCGCGTTCGTGACCGTCTCGCGCCCCAGGATGGTCATGCGGATGCTGCTGACCCAGGCCAGCTCGCGGATGCGGCCGTCGGCGTAGCGAACCTTGCGGTAGCCGTCCGGGAACAAGCCCAGCTTGCCCACGACGTCAGCCGGAAGCACCAGCATCGTCGCGGCAGGATCGGCGACGGCCTGGATCTGGACCGCGCGGACCTCGTGCGGGCGCAGGTGGCCGCGCTTCACGTCTTCTTCGTCGTGGTTGTTCGCGAGCTGGATCGAGTGCATGAAGCCTCCATGCCGGATCTTCGGCAGAGGTGCGACGCTCGTTGCCCGCGATCACAGTATCACCGCCGTCGGTGATCGATCAGCGAATCTTCGTGCCGGGCGCGACTTCTTTGTCGAGGGCGGACAATCCAAGAACCTCGTCGTCGCCGGCGGCCAGGATCATCCCTTGCGAGACGACGCCGCGGATCTTTCGCGGCGCGAGGTTGGCGAAGTAGATCACCGTGCGTCCGACGATGGTCTCCGGTGTGTACGCGGGTGCGATGCCCGAGACCACCGTGCGCGGCTCAGCCGTGCCGATATCGAGCGTGAGCTTCAACAGCTTGTCGGCCTTCGGCACGCGCTCGGCGCTGAGCACCTTCGCCGCGCGCAGATCGATCTTCACGAAGTCGTCGATCGCCGCCTCGGCTGGTGGGGCGGCCTCGGACGCCTTGATGGCGGGCGGTGCGGCGTTGGATGAGGGCGCGGCCGAATCGCCGGGAGCCTGCGCCGGAACCGACGCCGGAATCGACGTTGGAATCCATTGGGCGATCAGCGCCGCCTGTCGATCGGGGTCGATGCGCGGGAACACGGGCGTGGGATCGGTCACCGTGCCGCCCGGCCAGCCCCAGCTCTGCGGCCAGGTGCCGTCGTCCTGCGGGCGTCCGAGCTGCCGCAGGATCTCCCGCGCGGCGGTCGGCAGCGCCGGCCCGACCAGCAACGCGGCCCAGCGCAGCGCCTCGCAGCAGCCGGCCAGCACGTCCGTGAGCCGGTCGATCTGTCCGTTCTTGTGCAGCACCCAGGGCTTCTCTTCGTCGATCTTCTGGTTGAAGGCGCGGATCAGCCGCCAGGTCGCCTCCAGCGCGCCCGACGGATTGAAGTTGTCCCAGCTCGTCTGCGCGAGCTGCAGCAGCTCGAACGCCGCCGGGTTCTCCGCGGCGCGCGCCGGCAGCGTCTCACCGACGTACTTGCGCACCATCGACAGCGTGCGGTTGAGGAGGTTGCCGAGGTCGTTTCCCAGATCCGACTGGTAGCGCTGGAACAGCGCCTCGTAGGTGAAGTCGCCGTCGCCGCCGAAGGTGTACTCGCGCAGCACGAAGTAGCGCAGCGGATCGACGCCCATCTCGGACGCGATCGCCAGCGGGTCGACGCGCGTGGCGGGCATCGACTTCGAGATCTTTTGCCCCTTCACGGTCAGGTAGCCGTGGCAGAAGATCTGCTTCGGCAAGGGGAGGCCGGCGCTCATGAGCAGCGCGGGCCAGTACACGGCGTGGAAGCGCAGGATGTCCTTGGCGATCAGGTGGTGCGCCGCGGGCCAGAACGCCCCGAGCCCCTGGCCCGAGGCGGCCGCGTCGGGGCCCCCCAGGACCGTCAGGTAGTTGGTGAGCGCGTCGATCCAGACGTAGACGGTCTGCGTCGGATCGCCGGGGACCGGGATCCCCCACTTGATGGCGCGCGAGATCGACAGATCGCGCAGCCCGCCGCGCACGAACGAGCGCACCTCGTTCAGGCGGGACTCGGGGCGGATCGGGTTCGTGTCGTACCAGGCCAGCAGCTTGTCGGCATAGGCGGACAGCCGGAAGAAGTAGTTCGTCTCCTTCACGCGCTCGACGGGCGTGAGGTGGATCTTGCAGAGCTTGCGGTCGCCGTCGACGATGACGTCGTCCTCGCTCTTTCCCTCTTCGCACCCGACGCAGTACATGCCGTCGTACTCGGCCTGGAAGATGTCCTTCTCCACGCGGTGCCACATCTGCGCGACGGCTGCCTTGTGGCGCGGCTGCGTCGTGCGGATGAAGTCGTCGTTCGTGATGCCGATCTGCTTCCAGGTCTCCTGGAACTTGCCGGCGATGCTGTCGCAATAGGTTTGCGGATCGACGCCCCGCTCGCGCGCGATCCGCTCGATCTTCTGGCCGTGCTCGTCGAGGCCGGTCAGGAAGAAGACGTTCTCCTTGCCGTTGCGCGCCCGCTGATATCGCGCCAGCGCGTCGGCGACCACGGTCGTGTAGAAGGTGCCCAGGTGGGGCAGGGCGTTGACGTAGTAGATGGGGGTCGTGATGTAGAAGCGGGACATGTCAGCGGCTCTGGGGTGGGGTGGAGGGGGGCGGAGGCGCGGGTTGTAGCTCGTCGGCCGTGAAGGTCTTGGGCGGCTGCCCGTCGAAGTAGACACGCACGCGCCCGCGCAGCACGTCCAGATCGCCGACGCGGCCGACGCCGTCGGGCGTTCCGACGCGCTTGCCCAGCTTCGGCAGCGCCGCGGCCGCCTCGACGTAGGTGGCGTCCTCGTAGACGAGGCAGCACTTGAGCCGGCCGCACTGGCCCGAGACGCGGGCCGGGCTCATGGCCAGGTTCTGGTGCTTGGCCATCTTGATCGACACGGGCGCGAACCGCGGCAAGAACGTCGAGCAGCAGAGCTCGCGCCCGCAGGAGCCGATCCCGCCGACCATCTTCGCCTCGTCGCGCACGCCGACCTGCCGCAGCTCGATGCGCGTGTGGTAGCGGGCGGCCAGCTCGCGCACCAGCTCGCGAAAATCGATGCGCGTCTCGGACGCGAAGTAGAAGACGGTCTTGCCGCGCCCCATCTCGACGCGGAACACCTTGATGGGCAGCCCCTGGGCGGCGGCTCGCTCGCGCGCGAACGCCCGCGCCTCGGCGGCGCGCTCGGCCGACGCGCGGACGCGATCGAGATCGCGCGCGTCCGCCCGGCGCACGACCCGCGGGCGGGCTTCACCGGCGGGCCGGTGCGCGTAGGGGACGGCGACGACCCCGATCTCGGTGTCGCGCCCGTCGTCGCGCCCGGCCGTCGAGAAGCTGATCACCACCTGGTCGCCGGCGCGCACCGTCAGCCCGCCCAGCTCGCACGCCAGCAGCCGGCCGCGCGGATCCAGCTTCACGCCGGCCACGGCGACGACGGAAGCCGCCGGGGCCGACCCGCCGCCGGCGTCGCCGTCGTCGAGAGTCGCGCCGCCGCTCACGCGCGCGCCTCCTGCCGCTTCAGCGCGATCAGCAGCCGCTCGAGCGCCAGCGTGGGGTTGGCGTTCACCTGCAGCGCCATGGCGACGTCGACCACGGCGGCCAGCGAACGGCCGATCTGCGGCAGCCCCAGCGCGGCCAGCGCCTCGGGGTTTCCCGCCCGGGTCAGCGTGGCCAGCTCGGGGGCGCCGGCGGCGACGGCCAGGGCGTCCCGGTAGAGACCGCCGACCAGCGACACCAGCCGGGGGAGGTCCGCCTTGGACTCCTTCTCGCTGGTCAGCGCCGCGGCGGCGTCGAAGATCGGGCTCGCGCCGGGCGCCGCGATCGACGCCCGCAGCTGGGCCAGCGCGTCTTCCAGGCCGCTGGCGGCGCCGTCCTCGCCGGCCGCGGCGGCGTCCAGCAGGCGCGCGGCCGAGCCGTCCGCCAGCGCGGCCGCGATCTCGGCGCGCGCCGCGGGCACCCCGCGCGCCTCCGCGATGGCCAGCAGCGCGGCCGTCCCCAGCGGGCGGAAGCGGATGCGCTGCGCGCGCGAGCGGATGGTGGGCAGCAGGCGTTCGGCCGCCGTCGTGCAGAGGATCAGGTGATTGCCGGGCAGCGGCTCCTCCAGCGTCTTCAGGAGGCCGTTCGCCGCGTTCGGGTTCATCGCGTCGGCGTCGTCGACGATGACCACGCGCGCCGCCGCCTCGTGCGGGCGCGTGCGCGCGAGCGCGACCATCGTCTTGATGTCCTCGACCACGATCTGCCCGCCCGGGCCGGACGGGCCGAAGCTGGGAACGTCCGGGTGGATGTCGGCGTCGATGCGCCGGCAGACGTCGCAGGTCCCGCACCCCTCTCCGGGCGTGACGCGACAGTTCAGCGCCAGCGCCAGCCCGTGGGCGGCGCCGCGCTTGCCGACGCCGGGCGGCCCCTCGAACACGTAGGCGTGCGCGACGCGGCCGGTCCGGACGGCACGGTCCAGCGCGGCCCGGGCCAGGTCCTGTCCGATGAGATCGGCGAGTCGCACCGCGAAACCCTAACATACGCGCAGGCCTCGCTCGGCCGAGCCGCGCGCCGAGGTTCCGGGCGCGGTCGACAGGGGAGGGCCGCGGGGCTAACCTATTCCAGCGACATGGGCATCCTCGGACGGCTTTCTTCGCTCATCAAGTCGAACGTCAACGACGCCATCGATTCGATGCAGGACCCGGGCAAGGAAATCGATCAGATGGTGCGCGACATGGAGGACTACGCGCGCCAGGCCCGGGCCGAGGTCGGCCGCTGCATCGCGGACGAGCGCCTGCTCGAACGGCGCGTGCAGGGGATCGAGACCGAGATCGCCGACTGGGAAAAGCGCGCCGAGACCGCCATTCGCGCCGGCGACGACGGCCTGGCCAAGCAGGCGCTGCTGCGCAAGGCCGAGAAAGAGACGGAGCGAGACGAGGCGAAGAAGGCCCTCCTCGATCAGGGCGCCTACGCCGATCAGCTGACCGCCGCGCTGAAGGCGCTGGAGGCGCGTCTCAAGGACGTCAAGCTCCGCAAAGAGACGTTGAAGGCCAAGGCTCGCGCCAATCGCGACGGCACCCTCACCGACAAGACCTCCGCCTTCAGCGACTTCGAGCGCCTGTCCAGCCGGGTCGACGCGACGGAGGCCGAGGCGTCGCTCGACGATGAATTGACGGGGCGGACGACGCGCCGGATCGACGTCGAAAAGCAGCTGGAGCAGATGCAGACCGACAGCAAGCTCGACGACGCGCTGGCCGAGTTGAAGCGAAAGCTCGGCAAATAGCGCGTCGGCGCGAGGCCGCCGGCGCGCGGCGACAACGAGCAAATAGCGGAATGACGGGTGCCCGCGTGCTAAGCTGCGGCCGCGTATGGGCGATCGCCCGATAGCTCCCAAAGTACCCGAGTTGCCGTCGATTTTCTGGGGCGCGCTCGGTTGCGTCAGCGTGCTGGGCGTGGGCTTCACGGTTCTTTTCCTCGTGGCGCGCCCCGGCTCCGGCGCGCCAGCGGCTGTCGAAGCACCTCCTGGGCCGCCGCCGCCCGCTGTGGCCGTCCCGGCCCCGCCAGCCCCCGTTGCGCCCCGTCCGACGCCCGATATCGAACCGCTTGCGCCCTCTCGGCCGGCGGTCGCCGAGCCTGCCGCTGCCGCGCCGGTCGCCCACCCGAAGCCGGTGACCCACACGATCCGGGTCGCGCGCGCACCGGCTCCCACCGGCGCCGGCAAGGACGAACCCCAAAGCGCCGACAGGTCCGCCGGCAAGTCCGACGACTCCGCCGGCGATTCGGATCAGCCGGCCGCCGCTCCCGCCGCAAAACCGGCCGCCGCAAGCGCCGCCGCGGCGCCGGCGCCGTCGGCGGCCACCAAGGCCAC
>CAZPUH010000330.1:0-3655 GCA_964589215.1 uncultured Myxococcales bacterium
GGGACCGGAGGAGCGGCGGGCCGCGCGGGGACGGGTGGGGCAGGGGGCGGCGGCGCGCCGGCAGGTGGCTTGCCGGGCGACGTGGCCAAGGCGGCCGGCACCCCGTTCGTCGCGGCGCACGCCATGACGCGCGCGCTGTTCGCGGGTTACACGGGGCCGCTCTTCAAGGCGCTGCGGACCTCGGACAAGCAGGAGAAGGACATCGGCACGGTCGCGGGCACGGGGCTGGTCGACCTCTCCGCGCTCTCGACGTTCTGCGCGGGCACGTCCTGCAAGGTGACGACGCTCTACGACCAGTCCGGCAACGGCAACGACATGTGGCGCGCGGACGACCCCGGCACGAATCAACCGGGGACCGTGAAGCCCTGCGACCTGATGGACATCCAGTACTGGCAGATGTCGGACGGGACCAAGGTGCCGCTGGCGGTCGAGACCGGTGCCATGTGGAAGAGCACGGCGCAGTGCCTGCGGAACCGCGACAAGACCAAGAGCATGCCGACGGGCGCCAAGCCGCAGACCGAATACGCGATCTTCCACGCGCAGTACCTGAACAACAACTGCTGCTTCAACTACGGCAACACAGGCAACGCCGTTCACTACTCGGGCCCCGGAACGTTGAGCGCGCTGAACTTCTCGAAGATCACCTTCTGGTCGCAAGGGACGGGAAACGGCCCCTGGCCGATGGTCGACTTCGAGACCGGCGTCTACGCGGGCAACACCGCCAAGTGCGGGTCCGGCGTCCCGTCCAGCGTCATGTGCACCTCCAGCGGGCAGAACCCCAATCCGTCGGTGACGTTCGACATCGTGACGACGTTGTTCAAGCACAACGGCGTCAACCACTGGGCCCTCAAGACCGGCAACGCCAAGTCGGGCAACCTGTCGGTCAACGTCGATCTCTCCGCGCTGCCGACCGGGTACTCGCCGCTCAAGCAAGAGGGCGGCCTCGGGCTGGGCGAGGGCGGGGCCGGCGACTCCAACGGCACGGGCGGCTTCTCCGAGGGCGCCGTCATCGCCGGCGAAACCAGCGACGCCACCGACGACGCCATCCAGAAGAGCATCGTCGCGGTCTACGGCAAGTAGCGCGAGAGGCTCAGAGCAACGGTTCGACGAGGCGTCCCGCGCGGGAAGCGACGAGGAAGGTGACCGGGCCGTCGTTGACCAGGTCGACGGCCATGTCGGCGCCGAAGCGGCCCGTCTCCACGGTCAGGCCTGCGGCGCGCAAGCCATCGGCGACCCGCAGGTAGAGCGGCTCGGCGCGCGCGGGCGCCTCGGCCGGTTCGAAGCTGGGGCGGTTGCCCTTGGCCAGCGTCGCGCAGAGCGTGAACTGGCTGACGACGAGGCAGGCGCCGCCGGCGTCGCCGACGGTCACGTCCATGGGCGTGCGGTCCGGAAAGATCCGCAGCGCGGCGATCTTGCGCGCGGTCAGGTCGGCGTCCGCCTCCGTGTCTCCCTTCTGAACGCCCACCAGCAACACCACCCCACGCCCGATCCTTCCGACCACCTCGCCGCCGACCCGAACCTCGGCGCGTGTCACGCGTTGAACGACCGTGATCATCGCGAGCCAGGCTTGGACATGCGTCACTCCTTCTTCGCCGGCGCGTTTTCGGTGCGGGAGTCGGCGGCGGAACGGGCGCGGAACCACTCCGCGATGCCGTTCATCTCCGGCTCGAAGTCGCCCGGCACGGCGAGGTTGAGCATGCCGGCCCGCTCGCCGGTGCGGTTCTCGAAGTCGTGCGGGGTACCGCCGGGCGCGATGACCAGCGACCCCTTGGGGGCGTCCACCCACTTCCCGCCGACGAAGAAGCTCATCGTCCCCGCGAGGACGTAGAAGACGTCATCCTCGTCGTGCGCGTGCGCGCCCGGCCCGCGCGTGAACGGCTCGAGCCACCACTCCGAGATCGCGTACCGGCCCCGGGTCTCGGCGCCGTCCGCCTTGAACACCGCCCGCAGCGCGCCCATCTCGTAGGCGCGCCCCTCGCCGGGCGGCAGCACCACCGGATCCCGCTGTGTCTTGCCCACGGCAGGGAAACTAACCGTCGATCGAACGGACCGCCAGCGGGCGGGCGAAGGGATCGCCCGCGTGGCCCAGGACGTCTCGAAGGGCGCGGACGCAACGGGCGTTCTCCAGCGCCGTTCCGACGGTGATCCGGAGGCATCGATCGAGCGGCCCCGGGGCGGCGACGTTCTTGACCAGGACGCCGCGCGCGAACAGCCCCCGGAACAGGGCGCCGGCATCGGCGGGGGCGCGGACCAGCAGAAAGTTGGCGTCGCTGGGGTAGACCTGCAGCCCGGCGATGGCGCGCAGCGCGGCGGCGAGCTGTTCCCGCAGCCGAATGGTTTCGCGCACGCGCCGCTCGAGCCGTTCGGGATGGCGCAACGTCGCGCACGCCAGCGCCAGCGAGACGACGTTCACGTTCCAGGGCAAGCGCACCTTGTCCAGCTCCGCGATCGCGTCGGCGGGCCCAATCAGCGCGCCCACGCGCAGCCCGGCGAGGCCGATCTTCGAGAGCGACCGCATCACGAACAGACCGGGGACGCGACGGACCTCCGGAATCAACGTCGCGGCGCCGCCGCTGCCGGGGTGAACGAAATCCGCGTACGCCTCGTCGACGACGAACGCGGCGTCCGCCAGCGACGCCAGCCGGCACAGGGCGCCCGGGTCGAAGCGGTTGCCCGTCGGGTTGTTCGGCGACGCGAAGAAGGCGAGCGCGGGCGAGAACTGCCGGATTCTGTCGGCGAACCGCCCCTCGTCCAGCTCGAAGCCCTCGCCCAGTGGAACCGGCGTGGGGACGGCGCCGTAGGCGCGCGCCAGCGCCTCGTACTGGTTGAAGGTCGGGTCCGGGTACAGCACGCGCGCGGGTCCGGACGCGTCCCCCGCACCGAAAGCCAGCGTCAGGATCGAGATGATCTCCTCGGACCCGGAGCCCAGCAGGATCTCGTCGGGGGCGACCTGCCACCGCCGCGCGAGCGCCTCGCGCAGCGGCCGGCCGCTCACGTCGGGGTACCGGTTCAGCGCCAGCCGCGCGAGCTCGTCTTGGAAAGTCCGCATCTCCTCATCGTCGGGCGTGAACGGAAGCTCGTTGCTGTCGAGCCGCGCCAGCCCGGCGCCGGCCGTGGCGTAGTCGAA
Source organism: uncultured Myxococcales bacterium (assembly GCA_964589215.1). Lineage (GTDB taxonomy): Bacteria > Myxococcota_A > Polyangia > Fen-1088 > Fen-1088 > JADGRB01. Next base: position 3,128 of record CAZPUH010000330.1, read on the forward strand.
CGGGCGAAAGGGGGCGCCCGCGTGAACGCTGGGGCGCAGCCGGTCGCGCCAGCTCACGACGCCGCCTCCCGGCGCGCGCCCCAGCGGATCACGGCCGCTGCCGCGTAGTCGCCCGCGTGCGAAAAGCCGCCGAGCCCGACCAGGCCGCCCGCCGCCAGCTTTCCCTGCGCCAGCGCGTCCTCGAGGTTGATGGGGATCGCCGCGCCGAACAGGTTGCCGTAGCGATCGAACGTGTCGTGGTGGACGCCCGCGGGCAGCTCCAGCGCCTCATGCCAGTTGCGCAGGAAGATCGGGTTCGGCTGGTTGGTGACCAGCAGGATCAGGTCGCGCGCGCGGACGCCCGCGCTCTCGCAGGCCGCGGAGACCAGCTCCGGGACCAGCCGGTTCCCGCGGTTGATGATCGCGGCCACGCGCTCGTCGGTGAACGCCACGGTGATGGGGCTGGGCCCCGGCTCCCAGTAGCGGCGCCCGTCCGCCGCAGCGACGGTCATGTCGCCCGCGAACTCGCCCTGGCAGCGGTGGACGACC
>CAZPUH010000331.1:0-3414 GCA_964589215.1 uncultured Myxococcales bacterium
CTTCCCCGCATCCACGCTCAAGAGCGCTTCCACGTCGCTCATCGATCGGTGCATCGTCAATCCTCCGCTGCGCTTGAGCCCGATGAGGCCAACGTAATCATCTTAGGCACCTCGCGAAGGCCGTCCTGTTTTTGATTCGCCTCCCCCGCACATTGGGAAGCTCGTGTGTGTAACCGGAGCCACGGCACATACATCGAAACCCGTCGATACGAGAGAGAGGGTCCCATGGAGTCAACGAACGAGGTCCGCGAGGTTTCCCGGGTGGTGACCGCCCACAAGCAAAAAGAGGGCGGCGGGTTCATCGTCCGGCGGCCGTTTCCGTCGCACGGGCTGTCCTATGTCGATCCGTTTCTGCTGATCGACGAGATGGGGCCCATCGACTACGCCCCGGGCGAGGCCGTCGGCGCCCCCGACCACCCTCACCGCGGCTTCGAGACGGTCACCTACGTGCTGTCCGGCGAGATGGAGCACGAGGACTCGGCCGGCCACCGCGGCTCGCTGCGAGCCGGGGACGTGCAGTGGATGACCGCCGGCGGCGGCATCATCCATTCGGAAGAGCCGTCGCGCGCCATGCGCGAGCGCGGCGGCCGCATGCATGGGTTCCAGATATGGGTGAACCTGCCGGCGCGGCTCAAGATGACCACCCCCCGCTACCAGGAGATCGCGGCGGCGCGCATCCCGACGGCGGCGACGCCCGACGGACGGGCCCGGGTGCGAGTGGTGGCGGGCGAGGCCCTGGGCGCGCGCGCCGTCATCGACACGCACACGCCCATCCTGTACCAGGACTGGACGGTCGACGACGGCGGCGACGTGACGCAGCCGGTCCCGCGCGATCACAAGGCGCTGGTGTACGTCTTCGAGGGGGCCGTGCGGGTCGGAGACTCCGACGGGGGGCGCCGCATCGAGGACGGCCAGATGGCGATCCTGGAAGCGGGCGACGCCGTCCGGCTGCGTGGTGAACCGGGCGGCGGGCGGCTGCTGCTCCTCTCGGGCGTGCCGCTGAACGAGCCGGTCGCGCGTTACGGCCCGTTCGTCATGAACCACCAGGCCGAGCTGGTGCAGGCGTTCTCGGACTACCAGAGCGGGCGGATGGGCGAGATCACCCGCACCGCTCAGGTGGGCTGAAGCGCCCGGCGCCGCATCAGCGCCGTCAGGCAGCAGACCGTCAGCACGACCTCCGTCAGCAGGGTGGCCCAGGCCGCGCCCGGGCCTCCCTGCCGGGGGACCACCAGCAGGTTGGCGGTCACGTTCACGACCAGCATGACGCCGGCGAAGGCAAGGTTGCGCCGTTCGAGATCGCGGGCGATCAGGAAGTGCGTCAACCCGAAGTTCAGGAACAGGATCGGCACGGCGCCGGCCAGGACGCGCAGGGAAGGCACGGCGCGCGCGAAGCCGCCCCGGTACACCAGCGCCACGATGCGCGGGCTCTGCAGGTAGACGGCGCCCCCCACCAGGACACCCAGCGCCAGCAGCAAGGCGACCAGCCCCCTCTCCCAGCGCCGCTGGCGGGCGCGGTCGGTTTTCGCGCGGGCCAGCGGCGTGAAGGAGGCGGCCAGCACCACGGCGGGCACGATCATCAGCCCCTCGAACACCTTGTAGGCGGCCGTGTAGGCGCCGATCTCGGCGTCGGTCGAGAAGATCTTCAGGATGACGACGTCGCCTTTGAAGTACAGCAGCGACAGCAGCGTGGCCAGCCACAGGGGCAAGGCCTCGGCAATGACCTCGCCGCCCAGCCCCGGAACGGACGGCGCGCGGCTGAACCCCAGGCCGTAGCGGCGCCGCAGCAGCCAGAGACCGTAACCGGCGGTTCCGGTAACGGCGGCCAGCAGCCCGGCCGCCAGCGCGCCCGGCGTGGGGCGCAGGCGCAGCGCGACGACCCCGGCGGCCAGCGTGAAGGCGGCGCGCGCAACGTTGAGACGGGCTTCGTCGCCCAGGCGCTCGAAACCGCGGAAGACGGCGTCGAAGTAGTCCAGGACCGCGTTCACCAGGGCGGCCAGCCCCAGCAGCTCCAGCGCCCAGGCGGCGTCGCCCGGGCCGGTCACCAGCGCCGCCGCGGTGACAATGACCAGGTAGGGCCCGGCGGCCAGCAGGCGCAGCCGCAGCGCCGTCGACACGATGGCCGAGGCGCGGGTGCGATCGCGCGCCAGGGCGCGCGTCGTCCAGACGCTCATGCCCAGGTCGGTGCAGACCGCCAGCATCGACGTCGCCGCGAAGGCGAACTGGTAGCTGCCGAAGCGGGCGACGCCCAGCGCAGGCGCGGCGACCAGCATCAGCAACAGGCGGCAGGCCTTCTCGACGGGGACGGAGACCGCCTTGACGATCGCGTTCGTCACCGCCAGCCGTCGCTCGTCGTGAAACGACGCCAGGTCGTCGCGAGGCGACGCGGAAGCGTCGACAGACGACGCCGATTCCGAAATTTTCCGCATGGACAGGGCGCCGCGCTTTGGGATGATGCCAGCCGTGAAGCTGGCCGTCGAGGTCACGACCTGCACGGCGGATCGCGCCGGCGTCGGGACCTACACCGAGCACTTGGTCGACGCGCTGATCGCGACCGCGGGGGCCGACGACGACGTCGCGCTGATCGGCAACCGGGCCGTCGCGCCCGAGCTGGCCGAGCGATGGGCGGGCCGGCTGCACATCGCGGGCGCGCGGCGGCGCTATGTCTGGATGCAGCGCGACGCCGCGCGGCTGCTGGAGTCGACCGGCGCGGACCTGGCGCTGTTCCCGAACTACCTGGCGCCGCTGGCGTCGCCCTGCCCGTACGTGACGGTCGTGCACGACCTGGCGATCTATCGGACGCCGCAGTTCTTCACGCTGGCCAAGCGCGCCGTGCTGGGGCCGTTCCTGCCGATCGTCACCCGTGGCGCCGCGGCGGTCGCCACGGTGTCGGCCGCCTCGCGGGCGGACATCCGCGAGCTGCTGTCGGTGCGGGACGAGCGCATCCTGATGCTGCCGGGCGCGCCCCACCCCGCCGGCCGGCCGGCCGATCCGGCGGCGGTCGCGGCGGTGCGCGCGCATTACGGTTTACAGCGCCCGTACGTCCTGACGGTGGGCACGCTGGAGCCGCGCAAGAACCTGCCGCTGCTGCTGCGCGCGTTCGACCGGCTGCTCGCGGAGCCGCGCGGCACGCCGTGCGACCTGGTGGTGGTCGGCGGCAAGGGCTGGGGCGACGGGGAGCTGCGGGCCCAGCTGGCGCGCCGGCTGCCGTCGGGGCGGGTGCGCGCGCTGGGTTACGTGCCCCAGGACGCGCTGGTGGCGCTCTACAGCGGCGCGATGGCGATGGCGTACCCGTCCCACTTCGAGGGGTTCGGCCTGCCTGTCGTCGAGGCGATGGCCTGCGGCGCGCCCGTGGTCGCGACTGACGTTCCGGCGCTGCGCGAAGCGGCCGGCGGCGCCGCCGTGCTGGTCCCGCCC
>CAZPUH010000332.1:0-2968 GCA_964589215.1 uncultured Myxococcales bacterium
GCAGCACGCTGAGCAGCAGCGTTCGCTCGACGTCCTGCACGGAGGCCCGGATGGTGGTGGCGCGATCGACGGCAACCGCCACGTCGATCGCCGGCGAGATCGACTGGCGCAGGAACGGCAGCGCGGCCTTCACGCCCGCGATCGTCGACAGGATGTTGGCCCCCGGCTGCCGCCGGATGATCATGAGAACGCAGCGCTGCCCGTCGATCCAGCCGGCCAGCCGGTTGTTCTCGACGTCGTCGAAGACGTTGGCGACGTCGCCCAGCCGCACCGAGGCGCCATCCTTGGTGGCGACGACGAGCTCGCGGTAGGCGGCCGCGCCCAGCAGCTGGTCGGTGGCGGCGATGTTGTAGGTCACGTCGGAGCCCGTGAGCGCTCCCTTGGGCTGGTTGGCCGTCGAGCTGGCCAGCGCGGCCCGCACGTCCTCCAGCGACAGGCCGTGGCCGGCCAGCGCCTCGACGTCGATCTGCACGCGCACGGCCGGCTGCTGGCCGCCGCCCACGAACACCTGCCCCACGCCATCGATCTGAGACATCTTCTGGGCCAGCACGCTGTTCGCGGCGTCGAACACCTGCGCCAGCGGCAGCGACTTCGAGGTCAGCGACAGGATCAGGATCGGCGAGTCGGCCGGGTTGACCTTGCGGTAGTTGGGGAGGCTGGGCAGGTTGGGCGGAAGCTCGGACAGCGACGCGTTGATGGCCGCCTGCACGTCGCGCGCGGCCGAGGTCACGTCGCGGTCCAGGTCGAACTGCATCGTGATGGACGTCGACCCCAGCGAGTTGATCGACGTCATCTCGGTCAGCCCGGCGATGCGGCCGAAGCGCCGCTCGAGCGGGGTGGCCACCGACGACGCCATGGTGTCGGGGTTGGCACCCGGCAGCGCCGCCGAGACGGAGATGGTCGGGAAGTCCACGCGCGGCAGCGGGGCCACGGGCAGCCCCCGGTAGGCCATCAGCCCCGCCAGGATCACCGCCGCCGCCAGCAGCGAGGTGGCGACCGGGCGGCGGATGAACGGCGCGGAGATGTTCATGGCGTCTCGGGGACGGGCGGGGCGCCGACCGGCGGCGGCGGCTCCGCGGGACCTGTCGCGCGCCCCCGGCCCCGCGCGGCCAGGCGCTCCATGTAGAGGTAGATGACGGGGGTGGTGAACAGCGTCAGCACCTGCGAGAGCAGCAGCCCGCCCACGCTGGTGATCCCCAGCGGGCGTCGCAGCTCGGCGCCAGTCCCCGAGCCGAGCGCCAGCGGCAGCCCGCCCAGCAGCGCCGCGACCGTCGTCATCATGATGGGGCGGAAGCGCAGCAGGCAGGCCTGGTGGATCGCCTCGCGCGGAGACTTCCCCTCGTCGCGCTCGGCCTCCAGCGCGAAGTCGATCATCATGATGGCGTTCTTCTTGACGATGCCGATCAGCAGCACGATGCCGATGAGACCGATCACCGAGAACTCCGTCCGGCACAGGATCAGGGCCAGGAAGGCGCCCACGCCGGCGGACGGCAGCGTCGACAGGATCGTGATCGGGTGGATGTAGCTCTCGTAGAGCACGCCCAGCACGATGTAGACGGTCACAAGCGCGGCCAGGATCAGCAGCGGCTCCGTCGACAGCGAGTCGTGGAACGCGGCGGCCGCGCCCTGGAACTCGCCGTGCAGGCCGGGCGGCACGTTCATGCCTGCCACGGCCTCGGTGACCGCCTGCACGGCGTCGCCCAGCGCCGCGCCGGGCGCCAGGTTGAACGACAGCGTGACGGCCGGGAACTGCCCCGCGTGCGCGATCGACACGGCGGTCTGCGTGCGCTCGAAGTGGGCGAACTCGTTCAGCGGCACCGCCTCGCCCGTCGTGGACCGCAGCCGGATCTGGGACAGGCCCGCCGGGTTCTGCTGGTACTCGGGCGACACCTCCAGGATGACCCGGTACAGGTTCAGCTGCGTGAAGATCGTCGAGACCGGGCGCTGCCCGAAGGCGTCGTACAGCGTGTCGTCGATGGCCTGCGCCGTGATGCCCATGCGCGACGCCGTGTCGCGGTCGATCACCAGCGTGATCTGCAGCGCCCCGTTCTGCTGGTCGCTGGCCACGTCGGCCAGGTGCGGGATCTGCCGCAGCCGGTCCAGCACCTGCGGCGCCCAGGTGGCCAGCTCGGCAGGGTCGGCGTCCTCCAACGTGTACTGGTACTGCGTGCGGCTGACCTGGGTCGCGATCTGCAGGTCCTGCACCGCCTGCAGATAGGTCGTCACGCCTGTCACCTGGGCCAGCTGCGGCGCGAGGCGGGCCATGATCTCCTGCGCGCTGGCGCTGCGCTGGTCGCGGTTCTTCAACGTGATGGCCAGCCGCCCGCTGGACAGCGTCGGGTTGGTGCCGTCGGCGCCGATGAACGACGACACGTTGAGGACGTCCGGGTCCTTGCGGATGACGTCGGCGACCGCCTGCTGCCGCTCGGACATCGCGGGGAACGAGATGTCGACGGGCGCCTCCGTGATGCCCAGCAGCAGCCCCGTGTCCTGCTGCGGGAACAGCCCCTTCGGGACCACGACCGCCAGCAGCACCGTGAACGCCACTGTCGCGATGGTCAGCAGCAGCGTCAGCGCCTGGTGCTCCAGCACCCAGCCGAGCCCGCGGTCGTAGACCTTCACCATCCAGTCGAACGCGGCCTCAGACGCGCGCGCGACGCGCCCCTCGTCCTCTTTGCGCACCGGCCGCAGGATGTGGCCGCACATCATCGCGGTCAGCGTCAGCGAGATGAACCCGGAGGCCACGATGGCCGTGCTCAGCGTGACGGCGAACTCGCGGAACAGGCGGCCGATGATGCCGCCCATGAACAGCAGCGGGATCAACACGGCCACCAGCGAGACCGTCAGCGACAGGATCGTGAAGCCGATCTGCTTGGACCCCTTCAGCGCCGCCTTGAAGGGCGGGTCCCCCTCCTCGATGTGGCGGGCGATGTTCTCGATCATGACGATGGCGTCGTCGACCACGAAC
>CAZPUH010000333.1:0-3892 GCA_964589215.1 uncultured Myxococcales bacterium
TGGCCGCCCCGCGCGGGCGCGCCGCGCTCAGCCCTGCCGCGCCGCCGCCCCCGCCCGCGGCGCCAAGCTTCGCCGGGGACGTCGCCCCCATCCTCGACCGCTGGTGCGTTTCCTGTCACGGCGCGGACGAGGCCCAGGCGGGCCTCCGCCTCGACAGCTACGAGGCCGTGATGAAAGGCGGGGACGACGGCCCCGTGATCGTCGCGGGCGACCCCGCCGCCAGCCAGCTCGTCGCCCAGATCGAACGCCGCGCCCGCCCCCCGATGCCTCCCAAGAAGCGCCTGCCCCGCGACCCCATCACCGTCATCCGCCACTGGATCGCCACCGGCGCCCAGCCGTGACGCTCGCTCCGCTCGCTCGTGAGGGGGCTCGCCCCCTCACGGGCTCCCCCGTCAGGGCAGGGCCGGCCCGGCAAAGCCGGGCCTTTCGGTACTTGGACTCGCGCCTTACGGCGCTCTGGCGGGGTTAGGGGGACGGGCGCCGTCCCGGAGGGATGCGCCCTAGTGGCAGTTCGTGAGGTCGACGTTCACGGTTGTCCCGGTGGCGGGGACGATGCCGAGGTCGGCGTTATTCGAGCACGAGCTGGCGCGCATGACGCTGTTGGTCGAGGTCGTGCAGTCCGTCGGGCCCGAGAACACGTTGCCCTGGGCCGAGAGCGACAGCGTCCCTTGCCCGCTGGCCATCGAGACGCAGAGCCCCGTGAGGTCCGCGTTCGCGCCCAGCGAGGCCTGAATCTGGTTCAGCCCGGGGTCGCCCGCCGTCCCCAGGTTGATGCCCGACAGGTCGTTAGACGCGGCCGTGGAATCCGAGGCCGTCAGGAACAGCCCGTTCAGCTTGTTGTTCAGCATGACGCTGCGGCGGACCTTCACCTTCTGGCCGCCGAACAGCTGCACGCCCTGCTTGGCGTTGCCCCAGGCCACCAACCCCAGGACCTGGCTCTGCGCCGCCACGCCGCCGCTCTGGAAGATCTCCAGGCCGTCGAACGCGTTGTTGTTGGCCATCACCGTCCCCTGCCCGTTCGGCGCCGGCGAGACGACCGGCACGCCGCTGATGTTCACGACGGCCGTCCCGGTCACGTAGATGCCGTGCTGGCTGTTGTTGCTGAAGCTGGTCGCCGCCTGGCCCGCGCTGACCGTGATGTTCACGGTGCCACCCGAGACGTTCAGGCCGTCGTGGTGCTTGGCGGCGCTGCCCGCGTTCGTGACGGTCACGCCCTGCAGGATGTTCAGCGTGCCGTTCGTGACGGCGATGCCGTTGCCGCCCGTGTTCTGGACCGTCACGTAGGAGATCGACGTGGTCTTGCCGCTGCCCGGCGACACGCCGATGCCGATGCCCGACGCGTTCGCGTTGCCGTCGATCGTCAGCGGCGCCGACGGATCCGGCGAGATCACCGCCTGATCGCCCACCAGGCGGAACCCGCCGAAGGCCGTGTCGCTGGCGGCGGGCCGGTTCACGCGGATGGGGCCGGTCTTCGTCGAGATGGCGACGTTGGCCGGCACGACGATGGGCAGAGTCTCCGTCGCGTCCAGCGTGACCGTCTGGCCCGCCTGGCCGACGATCACGATCTTGGTGCCCGACGCGCCGATGCTGCTGACGACGGACAGCGCGTGGGTGACGGTCTTGTAGCTGCAGCTGGGGGTCGCGACGCCGCCGGCCAGGCCGCTGCCGGTCGCGCTGGCGTCGTTGCCGTTCACCGGGTCGACGTAGTAGGTGTTGCCGGTCGCCGCCGAGCAGCCGGTGCAGCTGTTGTTCACGCACCGGTAGGGCGAGCCCAGTGACGCGCAGTCGGCGTCGACGCAGCAGTTGCCGGCGGTGCAGATGTTGTTGCAGCAGAAGTCGCCCGCGTTGGCCGCGCACGGACCGCTGGCGGCGCACGCCGCCGACACGCACTGCCCGGTCGTGGGCTGACCGGTGGTCGTCTGGCAGATGCGCGAAGACCCGTACACGGGGTCGGACTGGCATTGCGCATCGCTGCTGCAGGAACCGCAGTCGTTGCTCGTGACGGCTCCGCAGATGAGCCCCGCCTTGGAACCGGTGCAGTCGGCGCTGGTGCCGTGGCAGTCCCCCAGCTGGCAGATGCCCTGATAGCAGATGTACCCGGCGCCGTAGGCGGCGTCCGACTGGCACTGGGCGTCGCTGGCGCACGGGCCGCAGGTGTCGGCGTGCGAGATCCCGCACAGCTGCCCGCTGGGGCAGTCCGTCGACGGGCCGTGGCAGTCGCCCGCGATGCAGGCGCCGGCCACGCAGACGGTGGTCACGCCGTAGGCCTGGTCAGCCTGGCAGGACGCGTCGCTGGCGCAGGCGTGGCAGGTGCGCGTCGGGACGTCGCACAGCGCTCCGCCGGGGCAGTCGCTGGACGCGCGGCACTGGCCCGCGACGCAGACGTTGTTGATGCACAGGTGCTGCGGACCGTAGGCGCTCACGCACGCCTGGTCGTTGGCGCACGCGCCGCAGTTGTGGGCGCCGTCGCAGATCTCGCCGCCGCCGCAGTCGGTCGTGCTGTGGCAGGTGCCCGAGACGCACGTGCCGCCGATGCACAGGTGGTTGGTTCCGTAGGCGCTGACGCACTCCGCGTCCGCGGCGCACGCGGTGCAGCTGAAGGTGGCCACGTTGCAGATCAGGTTCCCGCCGCAGTCGGTCGAGGTGCGGCACTCGCCGGCGATGCAGGAGCCGTTCACGCACAGGTGCCCGCTGCCGTAGGCGCCCACGCAGGCCGCGTCGGTGGTGCAGGACGCGCACATGTGCGTCGTCAGGTCGCAGACCTCGCCCGGGCCGCAGTTCGCGGCCGTGCGGCAGTTGCCGGCGACGCAGCTGCCGCTGAGGCACAGCTGCTGGCCGCCGTAGTTCGCGACGCAGTTGGCGTCGTCGCTGCACGGGACGCACTTGAGGTTGTTGGTGTCGCAGATCCGGCCGCCACCGCAGTCGGCGGTCTGGCGGCAGTCGCCGGCGACGCACAGGTTGTTGACGCACAGGTGGTTCGCGCCGTAAGCGGAGACGCAGTCGCCGTCGCCCGCGCAGGCGGTGCACAGGAAGGACGCGTTGCAGATCTCGCCCGCCGGGCAGTCGGTCGCCGACCGGCACTCGCCGTCCACGCAGCCGCCCGACACGCAGATGTGGTCCGCTCCGTAGGTCGATTTGCACACGCCGTCCGTCACGCAGTCGGCGCAGAAGTTGTTCATGCAGACCTTGCCGTTGCTGCAATCCTGGTACGTGTGGCACTCGCCCGAGATGCAGGCGCCCGCCACGCAGACGTGCTGTGGGCCGTAGCCCGAGCGGCACGCGCTGTCCGTCGCGCACGGCACGCAGGCGTTCGTCGCCCCGTCGCAGACCTGGCCCGCCGGGCAATCCGCGGCCGACTGGCACCCGCCAGCGCCGCCCATGCCGGCCATCCCGCCCACGCCCCCGATTCCACCGATCCCCGCCGACCCGCCCATGCCCGCCACGCCACCCATGCCCGCGACGCCGCCCATTCCACCGCCGCCCATGCCCGCCACGCCGCCCGTCCCCGCCGCGCCGCCCATGCCAGCCGACCCGCCCATGCCGGCGATGCCGCCCGTTCCGGCGCCGCCCATGCCCGCGGTGCCACCGGCCGAACCACCCATGCCGGCCGCGGCGTCCATCCCGGCCGCCCCGCCCGTGACCTCGCCGCCGCCGCCCGTCTCGCCCAACCCCCCCCCCGCGGCCCACCCCGCCCCCCCTGCCCGCCCCACCGTCGGGGGGGGCCGTGCCGCCCGAGCCGCCCGTCGATTGGCCGCCGCCACCGCCCATGGCATTGCTCTGCGCCGGGACGTTGTCGCCGCACGAGGTGGCGAAGACGGCGAGCATCGGGAGCACACTCGCCAAGACTGCAAATCGGCCGGCGGAACGGTAAGCCATCGCGCCGGTTGAACTC
>CAZPUH010000334.1:0-3571 GCA_964589215.1 uncultured Myxococcales bacterium
GCCGGCGCCGACGCGGGAGGCGCCGGGGGGAAACCGGATCAACAGGCGCTGCCCCCCGTCACGATTCACATGGCCGGCGACTCGACGATGAGCAACTACGCCTCGACGACCACGCAAGAGGGGTGGGGACAAGAGCTGGGGCAGTTCTTCATCAGCAAGGTCACCGTCGACAACCAGGCCCAGCCCGGCGCGAACATCCAGACCTTCTACGCGGGTCGGTGGAAGACGCTGATCGCCAACGTGAAGGCCGGCGACTACGTCATGGCGGCTTTCGGGATCAACGACAGCGGCACCACGCACGGTCCGGTCACGCCCGCCGACTTCCAGACGCAGATGGGCGTCATGGCCGACGAAGTGGCCGCCAAGAAGGCCACGTTCATCCCGACGACGTCCTCGCCGCTGCAAGCCTGGAGCGGCGGCAAAGAGACGAACACGCGCCTGCAGCCTTACTGCGACGCGACCATCGCGCTGGGAAAGAGCAAGGGGCTGCTGGTCGACGACCTCAACGCGCGCGCCATCGAGTACTACGACATGATCGGACAGACGGCGGCGGCGGCGCTGACCTTCAACGGCGACAAGGCGCACTTCGACAAGCAGGGGGCAACCGCCATGGCGTCGCTGGCGGCGCGCGAGCTGGCCCGGATCGGCAGCCCTATGGCTGCTTACCTCAAGTAGCGCGCGCCCCCGGTTTCACGGGCGCGTCGGTCCGGGCGGCAAACCCAGCGGCGATCCGTAGTACCAGACGCCCGAGATCTGGACGTCGTCGAAGTTGTCGCCGTTGACGTCGAGGACGTAAGTCGGCGCGGAGCCCGTGGCGTAACGGGGCGCGGCCGCGGTCCTGGCGTGCGCGCCCCCGTAGCTGACGCCGTTCCCGTCGATGCGGTCCCAGCTGCCGTCGCCGTCGAAGTCACCGAAGTCGAATGCCCCCTGCGTCGCGGGCGGCAGGTTGGGCGGAGCGGGATCGGCCGTGAGGCCGTCCGGGCCGCCCAGCCAACCTTTGATCACCGTGCCCGACGCCGTGTAATACCCCGCGAGGAAGTCCGAAAAGCCGTCGCCGTTGTAGTCGAGGACCCAAACGGGCGGCAGAATCTGGATGTAGACGGGCGTGCGCGGGGCGCCCGCGCTGCCGAACACGATCGCGACCCCGTCATTGCTCGCGTAAAGCATGTCCGTGATGCGGTCCCCGTCGAAGTCTCCGGCCTGCACCGAGCTCGTTTGGCAGCTGCCGCAGACGACGGGGAAGCGGTCGATCAGGGGGGCGGCACCCGCCGGCGCCCGGGCGCCGCAACCGCGGAGCACGTACCCGCCGTAACGCTTGAGCCCGACCATGTCGCCGTATCCGTCGCCGTCGAGGTCCCCGACTCCAATCGGGCCGCCCACCCAGAGCGGATCAAACCCGTTCTCGATGGGGAACAGCGGTCCCGCCGTGACGCCGGTCGGGCCGCCGAAGCGGATGTTCGAGAGCTTCTGGTTGTCCCGTTCGCAAGCGGCGCTGACCTCGGTCACGCTTCCGCCGATGTCGGAGTAGCCGTCGCCGTCGTAGTCAGTCCCGTGCGGCGAGTCGGGGACGCCGTCGCCATCGAAGTCGGAGAACGGCTCGGCGGCGGTGTTGGCGGTCGGTCGGTAATCCGGCGCGCGGCGGCGAACCCGAAACAGCCAGGGGGCCGTCCAGCCCGCGTCGCCCGCCTGCGGCCGGATCCGCCAGAACCAGTACCCCGGCGGGATGTCGGTGGCCGGCGCGAACGACGTGGCGGTGGTGGAGTCGGCGAGCAAAGGCTGAGCGCAGGTCCGCTCCGAGCAGATCTCGATCGCCGTCGCCTCGCCATCGGCCGCGAGCCAGCTCAGCTGTGGCCGCGAGGAGGTCACCGTCAGGCCGGACAGCGGGAAGAGCATGCGCCGCGGCGCCGCCGGCGCGACGCAGACGTACGCCGGCGGCGCGCCGGCGTCCGGATGAGCCGCGCACGGGTCGGGACGCGGGCCAGCATCTGTCGTCGGAGGCTTGGCCGGCGCGCCGTCGGGGCCGGCATCGGCGCGTGCGGCGGCGGCATCGTTGCCGGCCGGTGGCGGCGTGGGTGCCGCGTCGCGAGCGTCGGTCATCGACGATGCATCGGCTCTGGAAGCCGCGATCGGCGCGCCGGCATCCGTGCCGCGAGCCGCCTGCAGGCTCCGGCTCTCAGAGCGACAACCGCTGCCCAGCGCGGCCGCCCAGACCGCCAGCGAGACCACCCGCCCTGCCCGCCACCCGCCCATCTACGACCTCCAGCGGATGAAAACCTGCGTCGCCGACCGGAGAGTGCAACGTCGGATTTTCGGCGGCGGCGTCCCACACGCCGCAGCGCTCCGCCCCCTCCAGGGCGCGACGGATGGTCAGGGTGCGCTGGAGATCTTCAGCATGACGATGCCGTGCATGGGGACGCTGGCCGCCATGTACGAATCGTTGAACGACCCGAGGTCCTTCTGCGCGTACAGATCCCGCACCGTCGCGGCTCCCGCGGGCAGGCCGATCTGGCTCCAGGTCACCGACATCGAAGCGGCCGCGCCCGACCGATTGAAGAGCGCCACGGCGCGCACGTTGGTCCCGCTCATCTGCTTGGACCACACCTGCAGGTTCGAGCCCGGCGAGGCGACCAGCGTGGCCTGCTTGCCCAGCGGATCCTGGTCGACGGCGATGACGTCCGTGTTGGTGAGGATCGCCTTGGTGGTCGCGCTCATCGAGCGGATGTCGTTGCCGGCGATGAGCGGCGCCGCCAGCATCGCCCACATGCCGAAGTGCGAGCGGTCCTCGTCGGCGGACATGCCTCTGCCGACCTCCAGCATGTCCGGGTCGTTCCAGTGGCCGGCGCCCGCGTACTGGGCCAGCGGCTTGTCGATGTCGATGAGCCCCGTGAACGATCCCCAGCTCGCGTTGATGTCGAAGCCGATGCGCCACATGTTGCAGACCTTCAGCTCGTCGACGGAGCAGGTGGGCGGAACGCAGGAGCCCTGCCCGTAGACCGGATTGATGCTGTAGAAGATCGGCTTGCCGGTCGCGACCAGCGCGTTGTGCATGGTCGTGAAGCTGGTCAGCGAGCCGCCGCAGTCGTCGTACTTCAGATAGTCGATGCCCCACGAGGCGTACGACATGGCGTCCTGGGCTTCGTGCCCCTGCCCGCCGGTCTTGCCCGCGCAGGTCTTGGCCGCCGGGGACTCGTAGATCCCCAGCTTCAAACCCTTGCCGTGAACGTACGTGGCCAGCGCCGGGATGCCGCTCGGGAACTTGGAGGTGTCCCACTGCAGATTCCCGCTGCCGTCGCGGCCGCTCATCCAGCAGTCGTCGATGTTGACGTACTGGTATCCGGCCGCCGCCATCCCGTTCGAGACCATGGCGTCGGCGATCCCCTTGACCAGGGTCTCGCTGGGGTTGCAGGCGAAGGTGTTCCACGAGTTCCAGCCCATCGGCGGCGTCGCGCCGACGGCCTGGGAGCCGGCGCCGCCCGTGCCGCCCGTCGCGATCGTCCCGCCCGCGCCGTGTCCGGCCTGGCCGCCGCGCCCCGCGCCACCCCCGGCGCTGCCGCCGCCGCCGGTCGACCCG
>CAZPUH010000335.1:0-6872 GCA_964589215.1 uncultured Myxococcales bacterium
CGCCATGCGCCGCAGCGTGCGCATCAGGGCGGCGGCGTCCAGGAGCTCGCGGCGCTCGATGAGGTCGCGTTCGGGCGGGGGCTGGCGCGGCATCAGCGAATCCGTTCTTTCACAAGTAGTAGCGCAGGGAAAGCGACGTCAACGCGTTCCAGATGCTGCCGCCGCCGATGACGCCGACGGTCCACACGTGGACGTTGGGCGCCGCCTCGTACTGGACGGCGGCGCCGGCCAGAAGACCGATGGACAGCGCCGGCACGCCGATGAAGCCGAAGTGCAGCTCGGCCTCCAGCGCGGCCTGCAGGTCGAACATCACCGTGCTGGACGTGTCGCCGCCCGCCGGGCGGAACCAGAGGAAGCCCAGCTCCGGGCTGGCCAGGATCGAGAGGTGGCGCCAGTTGGCCAGCAGCAGGCTGATCCCGACGATGGGCCCGACGCCGAGGTAGGTGTCCAGCGACGCCGAGCCGGCCGAGCCGCCGCCGGCGGCCAGCGCCAGCCCGCCGTTCAGCGCCAGGTTGCGCGAGGTCCAGTACCGCGCGCCCAGCGCGCCCACGGTGACCGTGCAGGCCACGCCGGCGTCGGCCGCGCAGCCGAGACCGGACCGCAGCGCCAGCGGAACCGGCCCGGTGTCCAGGCGGCGCGCCGAGATCCCCACCCGGCCGATCACGGCGTCGTGGTCCGAGGCCAGCGGCCCCGCGTCCCCCGTCGGAACGGGACCGACGACATGGACCGGCGCTGCGGTGGCCGAGGCCGGGGCGCCGCTCGCCGCAGGCTCTGCGGGCGCTGGCGCCGCGGGAACTTCGACCCCGGCCGGGGGTGCGACATCCGCGACCGGCGCCGCGGGCGGGGCCGGCACCTGCGCGCGCGCCGGGACTGCCGCGAAGCCGGCCGCCACCAGCGTCAGAATCCCCGCCGCGTGCCCGCACCGGGCTCGCAACCTCCCTGGCATCCGCGCGCGCCGCACGAGCCCCTCAGGTTCCGGTCTGCCCGAGGCAGATGTCGGCCGCCGGGGCGCCCCGGACGGGCGTGTCGCAGAAGTAGCCTTCCACGGCCCGCAGGCAGGTCGCGCCGCCGGCGTCGGAGCCGACCGCGCACCCGTCGTAGCAGGCGTTCAGCGGCGCGTCGGGGCCGCCGCGCTGCGCGCAGACGCTGCCCACGCCGGCGCAGCTGTCGGCGCTGCCGGGCGCCGCCGTCGGCGAGCAGCCGAAGGTCTGGCAGTAGCCGTGCGGGAAGCGGCTCCCCGTCGAGCAGACGCCGCCCAGCTGGCAATCCGCGTCGCCGCCGCAGGCCGAGCCGGGCACGGCCGCGCTGTTGTAGCAAAGGCCGTGGGTCGTGTCGCAGGCGGCGACGCCGCCCGCCACCGTCACCGTGCAGCTGGTCGGGTCGCACCCGGCCGCGCCGCGCGGGACGAACAGCGTCTGGCAGATACCCACCACGACATCGTCCGTCGGATCGGACGGCGTGCCGTTGTTGTTCTGGACCAGCCGCGTGCATGTCTGGTCGGGGCCGCAGTCGCTGTTGACCGTGCAGGTCGACGAACAGTAGGTCCGGTTCGACCCGCCCGGCAGCGCGAACAGCCGGTCGTAGCAGGCGCCGCTCCGGCACTCGGACGCGGCCGCGCACGCCTGTCCGACGGTCTTGGTCCCCGTCGTGGGCTGGCAAGTGTAGACGCCCGTACGCCCCCCGGCCGGCAGGCACCCCTGCCCCGCCGGACAGTCGCTCTCGCGCTGGCAGATGGCCGCCATGATCTTGGCGGCGGGCGCGCACATGCCGACCCGGGCCGTCGACCCGTTCGGCGCGGCGCCGGTCGAGACCTCGAGGCAGTTCGACCCGGTCGGGCAGTCCCCGTCGTTGCGGCACATGGTGCTGCAGAACGGCTGCGACGGGAAATCCGGGGCCGACACGCAGAGGGTGTCGTTCGCGCACCGCTTGCCGTCCGCCGGGTTCGTCGAGCAGGCCGCGCCGTACGGCAGCGCGCCCGCCGCCGGGGCGACACAGTCCAGCTGGAACGCGTCGCCGGTGGGCACGGGCTTGCCGACCACGCAGATGCGCCCCGCGTTGCAAAGCGTGTCCGCGCCGGACTGCGCGTAGCTGCTGGACGGCGTGGCCGCGATCGTCTGCAGCTGCCCGCAGAAGTTGATCGGGCAGACGCCGCCGCCCATCGCGTCCGTCGGGCAATAAGCGTCGAACACGTGCGCGTCGCGCGGGTGGGCGACGCCGGCGTCGACCCCGTTCGAGGGGCGGCCGCCCGCGGCTGGGCTCGAACAGCCCGTCCCGGTCAGACCAGCGAGGATCGCGAGCACGAGACAGGTCGGGAGGCGAGTCGAAGGGCGCGTCAAGGTCGTGCGGATTATGCCAGCTTCTAGATTCGACAGGAACCCTGGAAGGGTTCCTCAACCTCCCGCGACGAACAGGAACCCGTCAACGCGTGTCATGATGCAGCCGTGCTGACCGACCCCACCGCGGCCGTCATCGTCATCGGCAACGAGATCCTGTCCGGCAAGGTCGACGAGCAGAACGCGCGCTACTTGATCCGCGAGCTACGCGCGCTGGGCGTGTCGCTGCGCCGCATCGAGGTGATCCCCGACTCGGTCGACGACATCGCGCGGACGGTCCGGGCGCTGTCGCCCACCGTCGATCATGTCTTCACGTCGGGCGGCGTGGGCCCCACCCACGACGACGTCACCTTGCAGGCCGTCGCGGCGGCTTTCGACATGCCCCTGGCGCGCAGCGCCGAGCTGGAGGCGCTGATGCGGGCGCGCTGGGGCGACGGGGTCCACCCGCGCGACCTGCGCATGGCCGACATCCCGGCCGGCGCCCGCCTGGAGCACGGCCCCGGCGCCAGTGCCTCGACCTGGCCGGTGGTCGTCGTCCGCAACGTCTGGGTGCTGCCGGGCGTCCCCAGCATCTTCCGCCGCAAGTTCGAGGCGGTCCGCGAGCTGTTCCGGGCGCGGCCCATCCACGGGCGCGCGCTCTACTCGCTGGCCGACGAGGCCGAGATCGCCGGCGCGCTGGACGACACCGTCGCCCGCTTCCCCGCCGTCGACGTCGGCTCGTACCCGCAGGCCGAGGGCGCCCCCCACCGGGTGAAGGTCACGTTCGACAGCCGCGACCGCGCCCAGGTGGACGCCGCGCTGGACTTCCTGGCCGGCCGGCTGGGGCACGCGGTGGCCCAGATCGACTGATCCGATCGCCGTGGTAAAAGCCGCCATGGCCGAAGTCCCGCCTGGCGTCAAAGGCATGAACGACATCCTCCCCCCGGAGGTGTCGAAGTGGCAGTTCGTCGAAGAGAAGGCGCGCAGCGTGCTGGAGGCGTTCGCGTACCGCGAGATCCGCACGCCGGTGCTCGAGTACACGCCGCTCTTCGTGAGGTCCGTCGGCGAGGTGACCGACGTCGTCGAGAAGCAGATGTACACCTTCGACGACCGCGACGGCCGCTCCGTCAGCCTGCGCCCCGAGGGGACCGCCTCCGCCGTCCGCGCGTACATCGAGCGGGCGCAGTGGAACCGCGAGCCGGTCAGCCGCTGGTACTACATCGGCCCCATGTTCCGGCACGAGCGCGCGCAGCGCGGCCGCCTGCGCCAGTTCCACCAGATCGGGGCCGAGCTGTTCGGCGTCGACGCGCCGTCGGCGGACGCCGAGACCATCGCGATGCTGGTGACGATGCTGGTCGACATGGGCCTGCCCGCGTCCGAGCTGCAGGTGAACCTGAACTCGCTGGGCGAGCCCGAAGAGCGCGCGGCTTACCGGGACGCGCTGGTCGCGTTCTACCGCGGGCACCTGGACGTGCTGGACGAGGACTCGCGGCGGCGGCTGGAGACGAACCCGCTGCGCATCCTGGACTCGAAGAGCCCGGAGGTCGTCGCGCTGAACGCGAGCGCCCCCATCCTGCTGGACACGCTGGGCGAAAAGTCGCGCGCGCGGTTCGACGCCGTCCGCAAGCACCTGGACGCGCTGGGCGTGCGCCACGACCTGCACGCGCGCCTCGTGCGCGGGCTCGACTACTACACCGCGACCATCTTCGAGATCACCACGGCGGCCGGTGATCTGGGCGCCCAGAACACCATCTGCGGCGGCGGGCGCTACGACCGTCTCGTCGCCTCGCTGGGCGGCCCGCAGACCCCGGCCATCGGCTTCGCGCTGGGCGTCGAACGCACGCTGCTGGCCATCGCCGAGCCGGCCGAGAACTACGAGCCGGCCGTCAGCGTGTTCTTCGCGCCGATGGACCCGCCCGCCCTCGCCTACTGCCTGCCCCTGGCCCAGAAGCTGCGCGCCGCGGGCATCCGCTGCGAGGTCGAGCACCGCGGGGGCAGCATGAAGTCGCAGATGAAGCGCGCCGACAAGCTCCGCTCGCGGGTCGCCATCATCGTCGGCAGCAACGAGATCGCCTCCAGCACCGTGACCCTCAAGGACCTGGCCCAGGGCACCCAGTCCCAGGTCGCGGTCGCCGACCTGACCAGCAAGATCCACCAGCTGCTCGACTGACGGGGGCCGCCCGAGGCGCAAAAAAAGAACGGGCGCCCTCGGGATTTGCCCGAGGGCGCCGTTCACCCCAACACGACCGAGGAACCACCCTCGAGTCGTGGCGGTCCCCGCCGGGGTGTGAGCCCGACAGGACCATCTTTGTCCGCAGCCTCAGGTTGCTGGGCTGGGAACCACCACGCGGGACGGAGCGGCGACCGCCTCTTCCGGCATCGCGAAGCCGTGCGACGAGCCGACGAGCTCCGGGTAGGCGCCGCCGCCGTGCTCATGCAGGTCGAGACCTTCCAGCTCCCCCTCGCGAGAGACGCGCAGGCCGACCGTGTACTTGGTCGCCAGCATCAGCGCCATCGACACCGCGAACGTCGCCGCGGTGACCGACGCGCTGCCGATCAGCTGGGCGACCAGCTGGTTCGTGCCGCCGCCGTAGAAGAGGCCGGTGACCACCGCGCCCACCGAGTTGTCGGCGCCCGTCGGCGTCGGCGCGCCGTACTGACCGGTCGCGAAGAGGCCCAGCGACAGCGTCCCCCAGATGCCGTTCGCCAGGTGGACGGCGCAGGCGCCGGCCGGGTCGTCGATGCGCAGGTACTCCATGAGGTCGACCCACAGCGCGCAGACCGGGCCCGAGACGATGCCGATCATGATCGCGCCGAACGGCGAGACCCAGTAGCAGGGGCAGGTGATGGCGACGAGGCCCGACAGGAAGCCGTTGACGGTCATGCCCAGGTCCCACACCTTCGTGCGCGGGTAGGTCCAGAACATCGCGGCCAGACCGCCGGCGCAGGCGGCCAGCGTGGTGTTGGTGGCGACGCGGCCGATGCCGGCGGCGTCCATGGCGGACAGCGTGCTGCCCGGGTTGAACCCGTACCAGCCGAACCAGAGGATGACCCCGCCGACCGAGGCGATCGTCAGGTCGTGGCCCGGCATCGCGCCGCCGCCGTCGCGCTTGAACTTGCGGCCGATGCGCGGCCCCAGGACCAGCGCGCCGCAGAGCGAGATCACGCCGCCGATGGTGTGGACCACCGTCGAGCCGGCGAAGTCATGGAAGGCCGCCGGGTGGATCGTGTTCAGCCAGCCGTCGGGGCCCCAGGCCCAGTGCCCGATGATCGGGTAGATGAAGCCGCTGACGCCGACGCTGTACATGAGGTCGCCCAGGAAGCTGGTGCGGCCGATCATGGCGCCCGACGTGACCGTCGAGCAGGTGTCGGCGAACGCGTACTGGAACAGGAAGAAGGCGAGGATCGAGACGCCGGTGCTGCCGTAGGTCTCGGGCGCGCCGTGCAGGAAGAAGTACTGGTGGCCGATGAAGCCGTTGCCCGCGCCGAACATGAACGCGAAGCCGAAGGCCCAGAACAGCAGGCCGCAGAGGCACGTGTCGACGATGCCCTCCAGCAGCACGTTGACGGTCTCGCGCGTCCGCGCGAAGCCCGCCTCCAGAAACATGAAGCCCGCCTGCATGAAGAACACGAGGAACGCCGTGATGAGCACCCACATGTTGTTCATCGGGTTCACGTACGCCGGCGGCGCCGCCGCCGCGTCGTCGGCGAACGCCTTGTGCCCGAAGTAGGCCGGGATCCCGGCGATGATCAGAAACAGCAGCGCGAGGCCCAGCGCCTTGCCGCCGAGGAGCGCGTAAAAGACGCGCCTCCGTTCGGCCGTTTTCATTCCTTCCATGAACCGCTTGATCACGATGTCCCTCCTGGTTGGGGCCCGAGAGTGGTTCGGGCCTGGGGTCCATCATGGCGGCATTGGATTTCGCAATTATTTCGGGTCGTACGAACTTGCGTAACTACAGCTACTTAGCTCGACTCGGCGCTCCGCACGTCGCGGGACCCGTTGCGAAACGCCAGTCGTTACGGCGTTTTGCATGGCGCCCTGCAAGGCGTCACGGCGAGCTGAGCTTGCCCAGCTCGAACCCGTCGTGCAGCGCGCGCACGGCCAGCTCGGCGTACTTGGCGTCGATGACGCACGAGATCTTGATCTCGGACGTCGAGATGAGCTGAACGGCAATGTTCTCGCGCGCCAGGATCTCGAACATCTTCAGCGCGACGCCCGCGTGCGAGCGCATGCCCACCCCGACCACCGACACCTTCGACAGGTTCGTCTCGGCGCGGATGTTCTCGGGCGAGCAGAGATGGCCACACTGCTTGACCAGCAGGTCGCGCGCCCGCGCCATGTCGGACGCCGGCAGCGTGAACGTCAGGTTGGTGCGGCCGCCCTCGACGTAGGCCTGCACGATGACGTCGACGACGATGCCCGCCGCCGCCAGCGGCCGGAACACCATCGCCTGGATGCCCGCCTGATCGGAGATCCCGTGCATCGTGATTTTGGCCTCGTCGCGCGTCGCGGTGACGCCCGAGACCAGGACCGATTCCATGGCTTTTTCTTCCGGCACG
>CAZPUH010000336.1:0-3485 GCA_964589215.1 uncultured Myxococcales bacterium
CCTGGAGAAGGCCATCGTTCGCCCGCGCCACATCGAGATCCAGGTGTTCGGCGACGAGCACGGCGGGGCGGTTCACCTGTACGAGCGCGACTGCTCGATCCAGCGCCGCAACCAGAAGGTGATCGAGGAGTCGCCCTCGCCGGTGCTCGACGACGAGACCCGCGCCAAGATGGGCGACGTGGCGGTGCGCGCGGCCCGCTCGGTCGGATACGTCGGCGCCGGCACCATCGAGATGCTGTTCGACAGCGCGTCGCGCAGCTTCTACTTCCTGGAGATGAACACGCGCCTGCAGGTCGAGCACCCGGTGACGGAGCTGGTGACCGGGCTGGACCTCGTGCGCTGGCAGCTGGCCGTCGCGCAGGGCGAGAAGCTGCCGCTGGCGCAGGAGGCGATCCCGCGTCGCGGCGCCGCCATCGAGTGCCGCGTCTACGCCGAGGATCCGGTGAAGTTTCTCCCGTCGCCGGGCACCATCACGTCGCTGCGCGTGCCGGCGGGCCCGGGCATCCGCGACGACGCCGGCGTGGTCGCGGGCAGCGTGGTGTCGGTTCACTACGACCCCATGATCTCCAAGCTGTGCGCCTGGGCGGACACGCGCACCGCCGCCATCGATCGCATGCGGCGCGCGCTGTCGGAGTACCACGTGGGCGGCATCCGCACGAACCTGCCGTTCCACCGGCGCGTGATGCGCCACCCCGCGTTCATCGCGGGCGAGTACGACACCGGCTTCATCGAGCGGTACAAGGCCGACCTGGCGCCGCTGCCCGCCGACGATCGCACGGCGCAGCTGGCCGCCGTCGCCGCCGCGCTGGAGGCCGCGCGGGCGGGGCTGGGCGCGCCCCTGGCGCTGGATCTGTCGCAGACGCAGCCGTCCGCCTGGCGCCGCGGCACCCGGGACTGAGATGGGGACGCCGGCGGGCGCCAGCGCCGCGCCGTCGCGCGCCGCGCTGGTGCTGGCGTTCGCGACGCTGTACGTGATCTGGGGATCGACCTACCTGGCCATCCGGGTGGCGGTCGTCAGCTGGCCGCCGTTGATCCTGGCCGCGGTGCGCTTCACGCTGGCGGGCGCGGGCCTCTACGCCTGGCTGCGCGCGCGGGGCGCGCCGCGACCGAGCCGGCGCGAGTGGGCCGGCGCGGCCGTCATCGGGACGCTGCTGCTGGGGGGCGGCAACGGCCTGGTCTGCTGGGCCGAGCAGTGGGTGCCGTCGGGCGAGGCGGCGCTGATCGTGGCGAGCGTCCCGCTGTGGATGACGGCCTTGCCGTGGATGCTCGGGCGGGCGCGGATGCCGCACCCGCTGGCGCTGGCGGGCGTCGCGCTGGGGCTGGCCGGGGTCGGGCTGCTGGTCGGGGGCGCCGCGCCGCACGCCCAGACCGCCGCCGCCGGCCACGCGCTGCTGGGTGGGCGGATCGCGCTGTTGCTGGCGAGCCTGTCGTGGTCGGTGGGCTCGCTGGTGGCGTCGTCGCTGGCGTCGTCAGCTCCGGGCTCGCAGGCGCGGCGCCTGGCGCTGCCCCGGCAGCCCGCGCTGGCCAGCGCGCTGGAGATGCTGGCGGCCGGGCCGATCATCGCCGTCGGCGCCGCGCTGAAAGGGGAGTGGGGCGGTTTCCACCTGGGCACCGTCGGCGGCAGCGGCTGGACGGCGCTGGTTTATCTCATCGTGTTCGGCAGCTTCGCGGGGTTCGGGTCCTACGTCTACCTGCTCAAGCATGCGAGCCCGGCGCGGGTGTCCACCTACGCCTTCGTGAACCCGCTGGTGGCCGTGCTGCTGGGGACCTTCTTCGCGCACGAGGCGCTGGCGGCCCGCACCCTGGCCGCGGCCGCCCTGATCGTCTGCGCCGTGGCCGCGGTCGTGCTGGGGACCGGCAGGGGCCGCGCCGGGCCGCCCCAGCCGGACGATTGAAGGATTATCTTTACCGTCGAGATGGTGAAGCCGCGGGGGACCGAGGCGAACGCGACGGGCGTCCGGCTGATCCTTTTCTACAAGGTCGCCAAGGCTGTGCTGCAGACGGCGGCGGGGTTGGCCCTGCTTTACTGGGGCCACCACGGCCTGACGGCCACACTGACCAGGTTCGCCGACAACCTGCGGCACCACGCGGTTCACGCGTGGAGCAACATCCTGATTCACATGCTGTTCAAGTTCACGCACGCCCGCCACGGCGTCGTCTTCACGGCCTGCGCGCTCTTCGGTGACGCGGCGCTGAGCAGCGTCGAGGGCTACGCCCTGTGGCGCGGTTACACCTGGGGCGAGTGGCTGGTCGTCGCCACGACGTCCTGCCTCATCCCGTTCGAGGTGTACGCGCTCACGCGCCACCTGCGGGTCGGGCGCGTGATCCTGCTGCTGCTGAACGTGGTCATCGTCGTCTACCTCGTGAACCGCGCCCGACACCGGCACGCGGTGCCACTGCCTCAGGGCACGCGCGCCTGACGGTCGTCCGCTGAGGTTGTTCGGTCTCTTCAGGCAAACAGACGGCCCTGGCGTGGGTCCTCGTCCTTCGGCAGGGCCTGCGACTTGGGGGGGCCCGCCGGACGCGGCGCGCCGATGAGGGCGCGGAGGCGCCGCAGGTTGCGGGCGAACGACGGCAGCTTGTCGGGGCCCGACGGCGTCTCGAGCACGCCCGGGACGGCCGCGAAGCGCGGGTCGTTCACCAGCCGCCAGAACGGCAGCAGGCCCAGGTAGCCGTCGCCAATCTCCGCGTGGCGGTCGACGCGGCTGCCGGTGGGCGTCTTGGAGTCGTTGAGGTGGAACGCCTTCAGCCGGTCGAGGCCCAGCACGCGCGCGAACGCGTCGAAGGTCCGGTCGTACCCCTCCTCGGTCGACAGGTCGTACCCGGCCGTGTGGGCGTGGCAGGTGTCGAAGCAGACGCCGAAGGTGTCCCCCCCGCGCGCCTTGCCCAGGATGGCCTCGATCTCCTCGAAGCGGCACCCGAGGCAGCTCCCCTGGCCCGCGGTGATCTCCAGCAGCAGCTGCACGTGCATCCCGCGGGTCCGGTCGTGCAGCTCCGAGAGCGACGCCGCGGCCGCCGTGACGCCGTCCTCGGTCCCCAGGCCCACGTGCGCCCCGGGGTGCAGGACCACGTAGTCCAGCCCCAACTCCTCGGCCCGGAACATCTCGTCCGCCAGGGCGTCGCGGCTCTTGTCCAGGATCGTCTGGTCCGCGGCCGCCAGATTTATGAGGTAAGAGGCGTGCGACAGCGTCGGCCAGCCGACGGTGGTGTGCTCGCTGCGGAACAGCGACACCTCCTCGGGCAGGAACGGTTTGGCGCGCCATTGCGCTGACGGGCGGGCGAAGATCTGAATGGCTTCGCAGCCGTCGCTCTTGCCGCGGGCGATGGCCGTGTGGGGCCCCCCGGCGACCGACTCGTGAGCTCCCAGCAACATCGGGGAGAGAGCATAGGACATTCCACCCACTTTCGATTGACGAAGCCCCCCCAATTGGGTAAAGCAGCCGCGGATTTCTCTGCATGAATTCCGCCACTCTTTTCCTCCTCGC
>CAZPUH010000337.1:0-2103 GCA_964589215.1 uncultured Myxococcales bacterium
GCGGTAGTAGCTGCGCCGCTCGTCCTCGTCCAGCGACACGACGTATGGCGCGACCGGCCGCTTGCGCGCCGCCATCCGGCCGTCGGCGTCCTTGTAGAGGTCGACGTGGACGAACCAGTTGGCGTCGTCCATCTCGGGGTAATCGAGGCGGTGGTGGTAAAGCCCCCAGCGGCTCTCGGTGCGATACAGCGAGGCGCGGGCCGCCATCTCGGCGCAGTCGCGGATGAACCCCGCCTCCACGAACCGCATCAGCTCGTGCGGGGTCGTGGCGCTGACCTCGTCCAGCTCGTCGTGGGCGCGCTCGAACAGGGCCAGGCCGTGCGCCATGCGGTTCCCCGACTTCGGCGGTTGCAGGTAGTCGTTCACCATGCGGCGCACCTTGTACTCGTACTGGTGCGGCGCCACGCCCACCGCGCGCTCGGCCGGCCGGCGCAGGCGGGCCCGCTCGGCGGCGGTCTGGTCGGCGGCGATCTCGTCGTCGGCCGCCACGGCCGGCTCCGCGGCGCGCAGATAGGCCAGCGCGTTCTCGGCGCAGATCTCGCCGTAGGTCATCGCGCCCAGCAGGTAATTGTGCGGCACGCAGGCCATGTCGCCCGCCGCGTACAGACCAGGCACGGTGGTCTCGCCCCGCTCGTTGACCGCGACGCCGGAGGCGCTGTGCCCGCTGCACAGGCCGATCTCGGAGATGTGCATCTCGACCAGGTCCCCGGCGTAGGTGTGGCCGCGCCCGGCGTGGAATCGGCCGCGGCTCGGGCGCTCCGTCCGGTGCAGCACGCGCTCGATCTCCGTGATGGTCTCGGGCGCCAGGTGAGTCAGCTTCAGATAGACAGGCCCGTTCGCCGAGTGGAGCTCGCGGTAGAACTCCATCATCATCTGCCCGCTCCAGTAGTCGCTCTCGATGAAGCGGTGGCCGTGAGCGTTGACGGTGTGGCCGCCCAGCGGCCCCGTCACGTAGGCGCAGGCCGGGCCGTTGTAGTCCTTGATGAGCGGGTTGATCTGGAAGCACTCGATGCCCGTCAGCGCGGCCCCGGCGTGGTACGCCAGAGCATAGCCGTCGCCGGCGTTGGCCGGGTTCTCGTACGTCCCGAACAGGTAACCCGAGGCCGGCAGCCCCAGCCGCCCCGAGGCGCCGCAGCAGAGGATGACGGTCTTGGCGCGAATCACCTGGAAGCTGCCGTCGCGCACGTTCAGCCCCAGCACGCCCGCGATGCGGCCGTCGGCGCCGGTCAGAAGCCGCGTCGCCATCACCCGGTTGCTGACCCGTACGCCCGAGCGGCGGATCATGCGCGTGAGGATCTTCTTCAGGTCGTAGCCTTCCGGCATCGGCAGCACGTAGCTGCCGTTGTGGTGCACCTTCTTGACGTCGAAGTCGCCGGTGGCCGTCTTCTGGAACTTGACCCCCCACCCGTCCAGCTGGCGGATCATGTCGAAGCTACGCTCCGCGTAGGCGAGCACGGCGCGCTGGTCGACGATGCCGTCGTTGGCCATCGTGATCTCCTTGACGTACTGCTCGGGGGTCGCGTGCCCGGGGATCACGGCGTTGTTCAGGCCGTCCATGCCGATGGCAATGGCGCCGCTGCGCTTCACGTGCGCCTTCTCGAGCAGCAGGACGCGCCCCATGGGCAGGTCCCGCTGGGCGCGGATGGCGGCCGTGCTGCCGGCGCTGCCGCCGCCCACGACCACCACGTCCACCTCGACGACCGGAGCGTCCTGCGCGTCCGTGCTCATTGACTAGACATGTATATGTTTTACAAGACAGCGGTCAAGCCCGAAAAGCGCGCCGCGCCCGACCGCCGTCACTCCATCGAAGGGCCGTCAGAACGCGATCTGGAAGCGCCCGACCAGCAGGTCCTCGGTCTTGCGGTTGCCGTTCTTGGCGCCGCCCGAAAACCAGGTCTGTTCGAAGTTCGCGGACGCCTTCAGGTTGCGGCTCAGCTGCCAGTTCAGCGCCACGCCATAGCCGTCCGCCTTCGCGACGGACTTGTTCGGATCCGCCGCCGTGGGGAACGCCGCCTGATCGAGGCGCAGCCAGTTGTAGCGGAAGCCGATCTCCAGGGCGCCGTACCCGCCCCGGGCCAGGTCCAGCGCGCGGCGCGGCTTCAC
>CAZPUH010000338.1:0-3586 GCA_964589215.1 uncultured Myxococcales bacterium
GTCGCGCGCGATCGCGTATAGCCGGGCGTCCTGCGACCCGATCAGCACCGACCCGTCGCTGGCGATGGCCGGGGACGAGACGATGGGCCCGGCGGTGGAGAACGCCCACCAGACCGTCGGCTTGTTGGGCGGCAGCGTGAAGGGCGAACGCCCGCGGTGGGTGGCGCCGAACCGGAACATCGCCTGGGCCGGCTCGATCGCGTACTGCGGAAGCGGCAGCGCCGTTCCGTTCTGGACCAGCGTCGCCCCGGGCGTGCGGGCCGCGCTCTCGGCCGGCCACGTGCAGCGGCCGGCGTCGCACAGCCTGTTCAGCTTGCAGTCGCGGTCGCTGGCGCAGGGGACCGGCTCGACGTGCGCACAGCCGCCCAGGACCACACACAGCGCGACACCAGCGACAACCGGGACAATGGCGGCGCGGGGGGGCGCCGTACGCGGACGGAACTTTCGGATGGGGGAAGGTTAAGGCAAATTGAAAAACACGCAAGCCAAACGGGCGGGCAGCATGGGGCGCGCGGCGCTGATCGCGACGCTGCTGGTGGGGTGCAAGCGGCACCCGGCTGCCGAGAACCCGCCGCCCCCTCCCCCTCCGGCCCCCGTCCAGGCCGCCGCCGCCGAGAAACCCGCCGCGGCGCCGCCGGCTCAGCACCCGCCTTACAAGCACGTCGTCATCCTCAGTGAGGACGGCCTGCGCCCCGACGCGCTCAGGAGCGTGCTGCCGCCCGTCCATGAGCAGATCATGAAGAACGCGGCCTACTCGTTGACCGCCCGCACGATCCGGCACGCCTCGACGCTGCCGTCGCACGCCGCGATGCTGTCCGGTTTCGACGTGAAGGACCACGGCCTGTGGTGGAACTCGTGGAAGCCGGAGCGCGGGTGGATCCACGTGCCGACGATCTTCGACGCCGCCGAGAAGAACGGCGGCACCGCAGCGGCGTTCGTCGGCAAGAAGAAGCTGGAACACATCGCGCACCCCGGCTCCGTCGACGTGTTTTCGCGCCCGGGCTACTTCTGCAAGAAGGTCGTCGACGAGGCGAGCAAGTACCTGGTCGACAAGCGACCGGCCATCGAGTTCATCCACTTTTCGGATCCCGACGACCTGGGACATCTGGACGGCTGGATGTCGAACCCGCAGCTCGAGGCCGTCCGCCACACCGACAAGTGCCTTCAGACCCTGCTGGACGCCGTCGCCGCCTCGGGCCTGGACAAGGACACCTTGTTCATTCTTTCAGCCGACCACGGCGGCCACGGCCACAACCACTCCGGCAAGATCCCCGTCGATCGCCTGATCCCCTGGATCGCCTGGGGCCCCGGCGTCCGCCCGGGCCACAAGATCACCTCGCCGATCAGCACCGTCGACACCGCCGCGACGGCATTGTGGGCGCTGGGCTATCCCCCAACCCCGGGGGCCATCGGGCACCCCGTGCTCGAAGCCTTCGATCCCGCCACGGTCAACATCCACGGCCCCCAGCTCTAAATCCACCACCACCATTCCACCGGCGTCCAAACGTGGACGTGGACGTGGACGTGGACGTAGACGTGGTCGTTTACGTAGTCGTAGTCGCTGTCGTGTTCGTGAACGCTGACGTCGTCGTGATCGCGGACGTCCGGAATCCGGTCCGGAATCCGATCCGGTCCGGTCCGATCCGGTCCGATCCGATCCGGTCCGATCCGGGTCCGGTCCGATCCGGGTCCGTTCCGGCTCCCGTGGTCCCTGACCCTGACGTCCGCGATCACGACGACGTCAGCGTTCACGAACACGACTACGACTACGACTACGTAAACGTCCACGACCACGTCCACGTCCACGTCCACGTTTGAACGGGGTCGGCATCGTGGACGGTGGCGGTGGGTGGACGACGCGGCTTGACGGGCGCTTTAGAAGAAGTTCAGAGCGAAGTTGACGAGAGACCAGTTGGTCCAATTCTGATCGCTCCCGTTGTCTCGGTACCGAGCGCCCGTGATGGTCGCTTCGATGTCGAACGACCAGTTCCAGCCCTGAACCAGCTCGTAGCCGA
Source organism: uncultured Myxococcales bacterium (assembly GCA_964589215.1). Taxonomy (GTDB): domain Bacteria; phylum Myxococcota_A; class Polyangia; order Fen-1088; family Fen-1088; genus JADGRB01. The sequence continues at coordinate 2,016 of CAZPUH010000338.1, forward strand.
CGCCGCCCATGGCGGCGGGGCCCCACTGAACCGGGTAGTCGTCCTGAACGGCGTCGGCGACGCCGAAGCCGCCCTTGATGAAGAGCCGGCGCGTCACGAACAGTTGCAGCGCGACGAGGTTCGCGGTCTGCGAGACGGTCGATGGGCCGGACTGGACGACGGCGCCTTCCACGTCCCACAGCAGCAGCAAGCCCGGGCGCAGCCCGAAACCGAGTCGGAACGTGTAGGACAGGCCGCCCTGGTGGACGTGATCGCCGTTGTAAAGATCATCGAACACGAGTCCACCGAAGCCGATGCCACCTCCCAGCGTGAACGGCCGATAGAGCACGTCGCGCGGCGGCGGCGGGGGCGGCAGCGCGTAGTAGCTGGGCGGCGCGTAACGGTACGCCGGAGCGTAACGATAGGCCGGGGGCGGCGGCGCGTAGGTGGGCGGGGGACCGTAGGGCGGCGGGGCGCCGTACGAGGGCGGTGGGACGTAGCCGGGCGGCGGCGCGTAGGCCGGCGGGTACTCCTGCGGCGGCGGGGCACCCTGTTGCGCGCGCGCCGCGGTGTGAAGCAAGAGAACAGTCAGGCCAGCGATTCCCGCGAGAAGCTTGTTCATGGACGACCCCGGCGGGCTGATTCACCCGCCATGGGGGGGCATGGTTGCAAAGGCGGCGCCAAACCGCCAGAAGCCCCGCACCCGGATCAGAACTTCCGCAGCGGCGGCTCGCCCGGCGTCAGCGCGGGCGGGTCGTGAGCCAGGACACGACGCACGCGCGACAGCGCCGGGTCGTGCCCCTTCAACTTGCGGATGAGCACCGGCACGCGCATCCCCGACTGCAACGTGCGGCGGTGCGCCGGCTCGCGCCCCGACGAGGATCGCGCCGTCGGGTCGAGGCGCCGCGACAGCCGCCCGACCACCTCGATCGTGTCGCCTGGCTGGATGTCGATCTCCGACGCCCACAGCTCGCGTTGATCCAGCCGCAAGCGCGTCAGCACCGGATGATCGATCTCGAGCAGCGTGGTGTTGTGGAACTGCACGCGCTGCTCGTCGGGGAACCGATCCAGCAGCATGCCGCCCGCCACCTCGACCCATACCGGCTCGTCGGAGCCGTCGTCGAGAAGGAAGTCGAACGCGGTCTCGTGGAAGAAGTTGCGCGAGAACCAGCTGCCGCGCCGGAAGCGCGTCAGCGACCAGACGGCCTCCCGCCCCTCCAGCGCGGTCACGGCCGAGCGCCGCGCGAGGACCAAGCCGCGCCCAGCGACCGCGCGCTCGTCGGGCACCCCTCGCAGCTCGAAGCTGCGGTGCAGCCGGTGCCGCGCGACCAGGCGGTGAATGCGGTTCGCCCTGCGCACGCCCAGCGGCCCCCACGCCGCCGACAGCGCGGTCGCCGCGCCCGCTGCCGCCGCGGCGTTCCCCAGATCGTTGGCGGCCATCGCCAGCATGCCCCAGGCCGCCAGCGCCGCCTAGGCCGACTACGTGGCCGCGGTCGCGAGGCGCCCCCCGCGAGGAAACGAGATCCAGCGCGCGACCGCGCCGCCCGTGCGCGCCAGCGCGACCTCGCCGTCGCCGGTCTTCGTGCTGGTCG
>CAZPUH010000339.1:0-6851 GCA_964589215.1 uncultured Myxococcales bacterium
GCCCGCGTGCACGTCGACGCGCTCCAGCGGGGCTTCGTCCAGTCGCGAGTAGCGCTTGAGGGCGCCCACGATGCGCCGGATGGCGCCAATGGCGGTGCGTATCGTACCTGCGGTGCGGGCCAGGAACGCCACCTCCCGCAGATAGCCCGCCAGGGGGGCCAGGTTCTTGTCGCCGCAGATCGCGCGCAGCTCGGGGGCGATGCGCTCGCCGATGGGGCCGACCTCGGCCAGCATGGCCGCCGCCTCGCCCGCCCCGGCGTTGCCGAAGAACGTCGTCCGCAGCCGGCGCGCCTGCTGGCGCGCCTCGATCGACGTCAACAGCGGCGCCGCGCTCATCTCGGGCAAGAGGCCGTCGATCAGCCCGAAGAAGCGCTTCAGCGATTCGGGCGGCAGCCCCAGCACCGACAGATCGTTGGCGCAGTGCCCGAGGCGACGCACCGTCTCGGCCAGCGCGTCGACCAGCCCCTGCACGGCGGCCGCCGGCGAGTTGACCTCGTGCGCGATGCCCGCCACCAGCATGCCCAGGCCGGCCATGCGCTCGGAGTGGATCAACTGCCCCTGCGCCTCGCCCAGCTCGTGCAGCGCCCGCTCGGTCTCGGCGTTGGCCTTCTCCAGCTCCGCGGTGCGCGCGCGCACGCGCGCCTCCAGCACCTCCGAGAACGCGCGCACCTCGGTGTAGAGGCGCGCGTTCTCGATGGCCGTCGCCGTCTGGTCGGCGAACGTCACCAGCAGGCGCAGGTCGGCCTCACCGAACGGCGCCTCGCCCAGGCGGCCGACCACGATGACGCCCACCATCCGCTCTTTCAGCGTCAGCGGCGCCGCGATGACCGGCCCGGTCAGCCCCGCGCCTTTGGCGGCCGCCATCAGCTGCGGGTCGGCCTCGACGGCGGCCGTGCGGCGGGCGCGGCCCAGGCCTGCGACTGCCGCCGCCAGCGGGGCCAGCTGCCCGCCCACCGACTCGCCCGCCACGGCGCGCACCACGAACTCCGGCGGGTCGGCGCCCACGGCCAGCGCGATCGCGGCGGTCTTGCCGCCAAGGACGTTCAGCACCTCGGTCACGACCGAGCGCAGGACCTGTCCCAGGTCGACGACGGTGCTGACCGCGCGGCCGACCTGGTGGACCGTCACCAGCTCGCGCACGCGCGCGGCCAGACCCTCCTGGTTCTCCTTGAGGCTGCGGGTCATGACCCGGAACGCCTCCGCCAGGTCGCCGATCTCGTCCATCGTGTCGACGGAGATGCTGGTGTCCAGGTCGCCGCGGGCGACGGCCAGCGCGCCGGCGTGCAGGTTCTGCAGCGGGCGGGTCATCCGGCCGGCGAGCAGGTTCGACAGGAAGATCGCCAGCAGCAGCGCGGCCAGCGCGCCCGACACCAGCGTCGTCACGGCCCGCCGGCGCGCGACGGCCAGCGGCTCGCGATCGACAGCCACGCCCAGCAGGCCGACGCCGGCCGCGTTCACGTCCTGCAGTTGCCCGAAGGCGACCGAGTACTCGTGCCCGTCGACCTCCAGCGGCATGACCGCCGTCCCGGTGCCGAGGCGCGAGACCTGGAGATCGGGCGGCAGCGTCGGTCCGACCAGCCGGGCGCCCGTGGCGGCGGTGAAGGTCGACGTGTTCGGCTCGCGGCCGACGTAGATGACCACCTCGCGCCCGGCGCCCAGCGCGGCCTTCAGCTTGTCGACGACCGTCCAGTCGACGGGTACCGTGACGACGACCGCGCCCAGCAGGCGCAAGGCGGGATCGGTCAGCGGCAGCGCCGCGCGCACCACCAGCCGCTCGCGCGCGCTCTCGATGCTGACCGTCCGCTCGTAGTCCAGCGCGCGCAGGATGACGGGCGAACGGCCCGCCGGCTCCAGGGTTCCGCGCCCCGTCTGGCCCATGTGCTCGCCGCAGACCCCGCGCGCGCAGCGGGCCTCGATGCGCCCGGTGCTGTCGGTGATCTCGAAGAGGCCGCTCGGCATGGCCAGCGACAGCGCCGCCAGGCGGTGGCGCGCGGCCTCGCCTTTCCCCTCGGCGCGCGCCGCCAGCAGCTCGGGATCCGCCGCCAGCGCCGTCGCGCCGGACGCGACCTCTTGCACCTGCTGCAAGAAAAGCCCGCGCGCCACCTGCAGGCCGCGCTCCGCCTCGAACTGGATCCCCTGCTCGACGCTGGAGAAGATCAGCGCCGTCGCGACCACCGAGACCGCCAGCCCCGGGCCCAGCGCCGCCGCGATCAGCGCGACGGAGAGCCGGCGGCGCAGGCCGCGCCGGTGCATCGGCACCGTCGCCGGCAGCGTCCAGTTCGAGCTGCCGCGCCCCAGCCACTCGGCGGGGCGATAGATCGCGGAGGCGCGGATGCTGCCGCTGGACGACTGGAAGCGGCGCTCGCCGGCCGGCGTGAGGCCGGTCATCTTGCCGCCGGGGCGGCCGCCCGGGGGTGACCGCCCCGTCATTCGACGTGCTCCGCCCACCGGTAGAGTCCCATCGCCGACGGCTGGACGACCAGCCCGCGGATGTTCGTGCGCTCGGCGAACACGACCTTCGAGTGCGCCAGCGGCACCCACGGCACGTCGATGGCCAGGATCGCCTGCGCCTCGGAGTACAGGCGCTCGCGCTCGGTGCGATCCGTCGTGCGCTGGGCCATGCCGATAACGTCGTGAAACCACCCGTTGCTGTAAAAGGCGATGTTCGAGGGGCGGCTGCCGGTGGTGTTGTCCGAATCGAGCAGCGTGTAGAGGAAGCTGTCCGGGTCCCCGTTGTCGTTGAACCAGCCGTGCAGCGCCAGGTCGTGCTCACCGGCCCACAGCGCGCGCTGGTGGTCCGTCGGATCGCTCAGGATCACATCGACGCGGATGCCGACCGCGGCCAGGCAGTGCTTGATGATGTCGGCGACGCGCGCCGGCTCGGGCATGTACTGGCTGGCGACAGACGGCGCGAACAGCTTCAGCGGCGGCTCGGACGCCCCCTGCCACCCCGCCTCGGCCAGCAGCGCTCGCGCCCGCGCCGGATCGTAGGGGTACGTGACCACGTCGGACCGCGCGCCCCAGACGTTGGGCGGCAGCGGCCCGATGGCCGGGATTCCCAGCCCCTGGTAGACCAGCTTCACCAGCGCCTCGGTGCGGATGGCGTGCGCGATGGCGCGCCGGATGCGCGGATCGTTCAGCGGCCGCCGCTGCGTGTTCATCGCCAGGTACGAGACCAGCGCCGCCGGCGCCATCGCCAGACGCAGGTCCGGGTGCAGGCGCACCAGCGGCAGCTCGTCGGGGGCCAGCTGCTGGATCACGTCCGCGGCGCCCGACTCCAGCGCCTGCAGCCGCTGCTTGGAGTCTGGCATCGACAGCAAGACCAGGTATCGCGTGCGCGCCGGCTGGTCCCAGTAGTTGGGGTTCTTCTCCAGCGTGATCCGGTCCCCGGGGATCCACTCCACGAAGCGGAACGGGCCCGAGCCGACCGGGTGGCGCCCGAAGTCGTGGCCCCACTTGCGCACCGCCGTCGGCGAGACGATCGCCGCCGGCCCCATCGCCAGGTTGGCCAGGAAGGGCGCGTACGGGCGGTCGATCTCGAACTGCACGCGCAGCCCGCCGTCGGCCCGCACGCGGCGAATGTTGTGGTAGGCGCGCGTCCAGACGAAGTCGGGCTCGTGGTTCGGGTGCTCGGGGACGATCTGCCGCTCGAAAGAAAACACGACCGCGTCGGCGTCGACGGGCGTGCCGTCGTGGAACTTGACGTTCGGGCGCAGCTCGAAGGTCCACACGGTGCCGTCGCCGCTGACCGACCAGCTGGTGGCCAGGTCGGGCTCGGGCTCGAGGCGCCCGGGCGCAAACCGCACGAGTCGTCCGTAGACCTGCTCGGCGACCTCCAGCGACTCGAGATCGTTGGTGCGCGCGGGATCCAGGCTGACGGCGTCCGTCGATCGCGCGACGACCAGGCGATCGCCGGGGGACGCCGGGAGCCGCTGCGACGCCTGGCAGCCGACGGCCAGCCCGAACAAACCCGCCAGACCGAAGGCGCGCGCCCTGCCCAGCCGCCGCCTCATCGCACGGCCGCCCCACGAGCGGGCCCTGCCAGGCGGATGCGGATCTCGGCCTGCTCGGCGCCGTCGACGCGCCGCAGGTCTGCCGCCACGCCCGCGTACTGGTCGGGCGCGACGCGCATGATCGGCAGCGTCGACTCGCGCCGCAGAACGATCACGTTGGGCCGACCAGGCTCGACATCGCGCGCCTCGACGAAACGGTACCCCCCGGCGCGCGCGACCACCAGCCCACCGGCCAGCCCCTGGGCGTCCAGGCGGGCGGCGCCCGGCAGCTCGACGGTCGCCGTCATACGGGTCGGCACGTCGAAGCCCAGCACCAGCGACGTCGACCGCTGCGGCTCGGCGGCGAAGCGCCTGCCCGGCTGCGACCGGAAGAACGTCGGCGCGATCCGCATCTCGCGCCCGGCGGCGCCCGGGCGGTCGATCGGGACCGCCAGGTGCGAGGCGACGAAGGAGTAGCGGACGCGGGCCCGGCCGACGCGGCCGCCCGCGTCGCGGGGCAGATCGACCTCCAGGTCGCGCAGGCGCGCCCCCGGGAACTGCACGCCCAGCCACCGCTGCTCGAAGTCCTCGCGCAGGCGGTCGCGGTCGGCGCCGAAGCGGTCCAGCAGCTCGGCCCATTCCAGAGCCGGCCAGCCGGCCAGGTCCTCGGTCGCGAACGCCACGCCGGCGCCCCGCTCGTCCAGGCGGATCGTCATGTCGATGGTCCGCCGATCGTCGCCGCGGCTGCGCGCGACCGCGAACGAGCCGTCGGCCAGGCTCAACGTGCGCGCCCCGTCCAGCCCCGGCGGAACGTACCCGAACGTCGCGTGGCGCAAGCGCAGGTCCGCATAGACCGGCGCGACCTGGAGATCGCGTTGACGGAGCTGGGCTTCGCCCAGCGGAGTCGTCGCGGGAGGTTCAAGGAACCCTCCCAGGGTTCCTGTCAGATCGAACCTGATCAGCGTGTCCGCGAAGTCGTCCAGCTCTTGCGGCGGAGCGGGCGCGGCCGCGTCCGCGATCAGCCGGGAACGCGCCAGCACCGGCCGCGCGCGCAGCCCCAGCTCTGTCGACAGCGCCAGCGCCAGCGCGACCCGGCTGCCGCGCCCCCGCGCCAGCGTCACGCCGGCCGGGACCGCCAGCTCGTCGGTCGCTTCGATGTGCGACGTCACCCAGTCGACGACGGTGGCCGCCAGCCGGGACGGATCGACGTCCCCGGGCCGGCCCCCGGCCGCCGTCTCACGCAGCTTGGCCGCCAGCGCGCGCACCGCGGGTGAGACCCGGACCGCGTCGTGCAGCTGCTCGCTGAGGTAGCGCGCCCACCCGCCCCAGCTCACGCCGCTGGACGCCCGCACGGACGGCACGTACTCGACGGCGGGCACGGCCGATCGCTCCGCGAAGAGCTGCGGCACGCCGGACGCGGCGAACGTCACCACCCGCGTGCCGTCGGGACCGGTGCTCTCGGCGCCGGGCGGCGCGCCCGCCCGCGCGTCCAGCGCGACGGGCAGACCGCCCGGCACGATCAGCACCAGCTCGCTGCGGGCGATCGGCGCGTCGAACGACTGAAAATAGAACCGGTCGCCCAGGAACCCGGGCGCGAACGCGGCCGCGGGCGCGTGCGTCTCCAGCAGCTCCCACTCGACGTAGTCGCCGACCTGCAGGTCGGGCGCAGAGACCGTCTCCTTGCCGGCGATCTCCTCCGGCTCGCGCGTGGTGCCGTCGCGCTTGTGGGTGCGCAGGGTCAGGATCTCGGCGCCCGAAGGCACCGCGATCTCGCCGAAGCGGTCGATGGCGTCCTTGCTGTCGACCCGCACGATCTCGTGGGTCAGCGTCATCGTCGCGCCCGTCGGGAAGACCCGGGTCACGTCCCGGTCCAGCGCGATGACCGCCGGCGCGTTCGCCGACGGCGTCCGCGCGCTCTTCTCGAACTCGCGGATCGCCGTGCGCCCGTCGATGCGATAGGCGTCGAGAGGCAAGGGCACGCCCAGCGCGCGCGCCGCGCGGCGCACGTCGGGAACGTCGGGCCGCGTCGCCAGCGCCTCCAGCAACGTCTGCCGCGCGGCGGCGGCCTGCCCCGCCGCCACCTGCGCGTCGGCGAGACGGACGCGACGGAGGGCGTCGGCCGGATCGTGCGCGACCCACGCCTCGAGCTCGCGCAACGCCTCGGCAGGGCGTCCGGCCGCCACCAGCAGCCGCGCGCGGTCGGACCCGAGATCGTCGCGCTCGGGATCCAGCGCCACCTCCGTCCCCAGCATCGCCAGCGCGGCGTCGATCTGGCCGCGCGCGCGGGCGCGGTCGGCGCGCAGCTCGACGGACCCGTCGCAATGAGCCAGCTGCGCCAGCAGGCGTTCCTCGCCGGCCAGATCGCGCCGGTCCTCGGCGTCGCGGCGCAACGCCTCGACGATCACGCAGGGCATGTCGGACCCGCCGGCCTTCACCGCGGCCCGCGATCGGGCAGCCGCCGCGTCGAAGTCCAGCCCGCGCAGCGCCAGCACCCGGGCCAGCATCAACTCGGGCGCCCACCAGCCGGGCGCGGCCGCCCGTGAGCGTCCGGCGGCCTCGAGCGCGTCGCGCGGCCGGTCGTCTTCCAGCTCCACCGTGGCCAGCGTCTGCCAGGCACGCGCCAGCGCCGGATCGATTCCGACCGCCGCCCGCAGCGCCCGGCGCGCCGCGTCCCGCGCGAACGGCGCCGGCACCGTCGGATCGTGCCGCGCGATCTCGCCGGCCAGCGCCCAGCCGACCGCGAAGCGCGGCCACGACGTCAACCGCTCGGCCAGCGCGGCCGCCTCGTCGACGGCGCCCAGCCGATCGGCCAGGAACGCCGCGCAGAACGCGCGCAACACGTCCGCGGCGCCCCCGGCC
>CAZPUH010000340.1:0-6968 GCA_964589215.1 uncultured Myxococcales bacterium
CACCAACATCCACATCTCCGGGCTGGTGATCGCCGGCTGCCACAACCTGGGCGCCAACTCGGCGGGGCTGCGCTACTACAACGGCTCGACGGGGATCGTCCTGTCGGACATCGTCTTCCGCGACAACGACAACGGCCTCACCGGCGGCACCCAGGACAGCGAGATCCTGGTGCAGTTCTGCGAGTTCGATTCGAACGGGACGCTGCTGGCGTCGTCCAGCGCGCCGTCGCACAACATCTACATCTACGGCGGCACGTTCAAGCTGCTCTATTCGTACGCCCACGACCCGATCCAGGGGCAGAACTTTCACATTCGCGCGCAGCACGGAACCATCGCCTACAACTGGTTCGCGCGCGCCAAGGCCTACCAGGGCGACCTGATGACCGACGACGACGACGACGGCAGCGGCGCGTTCACGCAGCAGCTGACGTTCGTCGGCAACGTCGTGTTCCAGGGGACGACCCAGCAGAACGCGTCGCAGATCATCGCCGTCTACAACGACGCGGGCGTGTCGGGGCTGACGTTGAACGTGACGCTGGCCTACAACACGTTCATCGGCCCGACGGGCGGGCACGCGGCTTTCGTGCACCTCTCGAACGCCGACGGCACGACCATGAGCGCCGAGCTGGACGACAACCTGATCGTCAACGCGGCGGCGGCGACGCTGGTCGAGGACAGCAGCGCCGGGCACGTGACGGGCACGCACAACTGGCTGACGACCGGGACGGCGGCCGCCGGGCTGACCGGCAGCGTCTTCGGCGCCAGCCCCATGTTCAAGGACGCGGCCAACGAGGACTTCACCTTGGACCCGACGTCGACGGCCATCGGGGCGGCCAGCGAGACCATCGGCCCCAGCTTGATCCCGGCGCAGGAGTACTACCGAAACGAGACCGTCGCGCGGATGACCCGCGCCCGCGCCTCCGCCCATGACATCGGTGCTTTCGAGTCCACGACGACGGGAGGCGGGACTGGCCCCAACGGCGGCGAGGGCGGCTCGCAGGGCTCCGGCGGCGCGGGCGGCACATTCGGCACTGGCGGCATGAAAGCGAGCGGCGGAACCGGCGGCTCCCGGACCGGCGGCGTCAGCGGCACCGGCGGTCCGACGACCGGGACCGGCGGCCGCGGCCTCATGGGCGGTCCCGGCACGGGCGGCGCGCGCACAGGGGGAAGCAGCGGCGCCCACACCGGCGGAAGCACCGGCTCCGGCGGCGTCGAAACCGGAACCGGCGGCGCGCAGGGCGGCGGCGCGCCGGATGCGGGCGGTGCCGGCGGCAAAGGCGGGGGCGGATGCTCTTGCGACCTGACCGGCGGCGCGTCGCCTGGCACGGCCGGACTGATCCTGATCGCGCTCTCGATCCGGCGACGCCGGCGCGCGTCGCAGGCGTCGCACCGCCGCGGGCTCAGCGGCCGGGCGGCTTGACCTTCACCTCGTTGGTCGTCTCCGGGACCATGCGGCCGTCCTCCGCGGGGCGAAACCGGATCTCGGTCTTCACCTCGATGACCATCTTGGCCAGCGCCTTCGCGACCTCCTCGTTCAGATTGAGGTGCTCCAGCCAGCTGCGCACCTCGCCGGCGGCCGCCCGCATGATGTCGTCCTTCGAGCTGCGCGCCGCGCCCACGCCGGCGGAAACGGCGCGGCGAACGAAGTCGGAGATGCGCCGGTCGTCCGTGCGTCCGGTGGTGTCGTCGGTGGTGGTGGGCTCGGGCGCCGCGTCTTCGGGCGCGACGCCCGGCTTCTTGTTGTCCTCGTCGCCCATGCCTGCAAGGTTACCGCGAAATATCCCCCCGGCGGCTATGATGGCGCCGTGTCCGGCCGTGCCCGTCTCTTCACCGCGTACCTCGTCACGACGCAGGTCGCGCTCTCCTACCTGGGGCTGGCCGTGGCGCGCCGGTTCCGCCGTCCCGAGTCCATCGCGCGCCTGACGCTGGCGAAACACCGGCTGAACGCGCGCCGCATCGAGGCGGGCATCCTCAAGCTGCGCGGCCTCTTCATCAAGGTGGGGCAGCTCATCAGCATCATGGCCAACGTCCTGCCGGACGCGTTCCGCGAGGAGCTGCAACGGCTGCAGGACCAGGTGCCGCCCCGCCCCTACGCCGACATCGAGGCGCGGCTGCGCGAGGAGTTCGGCGGCCGCCCGCCGCACGACGTGTTCGCCGAGTTCTCGCCGGAGCCGGTGGCTTCGGCCTCGATCGGGCAGGTGCACCGCGCGCGCCTGCCGTCGGGCGAGACGGTCGCCGTCAAGGTCCAGTACCCCGACATCGAGGAAATCGTGCGGGTCGACCTGCACGCCCTGCAGCGGATCTTCGGCGTGCTCCGCTGGTTCATGCCCGACTACGGCTTCGACACCATCTACCGCGAGATTCGCGAGATGGTGCTCGCCGAGCTGGACTACCGGCGCGAGGCAGCCGCCATCGAGAAGATCTCGGGCAACTTCGCGAAGCGGACCGAGACCGCGCCCCACGTCCGATTCCCGCGCGTGATGGCGGCGTACTCGACGGCGCGCGTGCTGACCACCGAGTGGATGGAGGGCGTCAAGGTCGCCGACCTCGAGAAGCTGCAGGCGCTGAACGTCGACCGGCGGGCCGCCGCGCGCCTGTGCGTCGAGGCCTACTGCCAGCAGATCTTCATCGACGGCGTGTACCATGCCGATCCGCACCCGGGGAACCTGCTGGTGCAAAAGCCGACGGCGGCGGGCGGTGGCCCGGCCATCGTGTTCCTGGACTTCGGCGCGACGGCCACCGTCAGCGAACAGATGCGGCGCGGGATGATGTCCTTCATCCAGGGGGCCATCACGCGGGACAGCACCCGCATCGTCGGCGCGATGAAGGACATGGGGTTCATCTCGCGGCGCGCCGACCCCGAGGTGTTCGACCGCGTCGTGCAGTACTTCCACGACAAGCTCCGCGTCCAGATGTCGGCCGACGGGTTTTCGCTGAAGGACCTGAAGTTCGAACCGGAGGGCGGCCTGGGCAGCCTGCTGGACCTGCGCGACCTGAACGTCAGCCTCGCGGACCTGCGCGACGCGTTCCACATCCCCAAGGAGTGGATCCTGCTGGAACGGACGCTGCTGCTGCTGCTGGGCGTCTGCACGACGCTGGACCCCGAGATGAACCCGTCGGCGATCATCGAGCCCTACCTCGAGCGGTTCCTGCTGGGCGAGAAGAAGCAGTGGTCGGAGATCGTGATCGAGGCGTCCCGCGAGATGGCGGTCTCCGCGCTGTCGCTGCCCGGCGAGCTGCAGCGCTTCATGGCGCGGGCGCTGCACGGCGAGATCGAGGTCGGCGTCCGCAACCTGGACGACGGAGCGCGCGTCGTCTACTACGCCGGCCAGCAGCTGCTGTGGGGCGGATTGGGCGCCACGGGCGCCGTGCTGGCGACCATCTTCGACGGGCGTGGCAACGCCGCCGGCACCTGGGTCAGCGGGATCGCCGCCGGCCTGTGCGGGTTCCTGCTGATGCTGTCCTGGTTCGCGGGACGGCCGCCCCGCGCTCGCGGTCGCCGGTAGCCGGCCCCCGCCCCCCCCCGCCCTCTGGCCGCCGCAGATCGCCGGCCCCGGCTCGCTCGGTTGAGCTGGTTTGCCTCGATCGGACGAAGCGATTTTTCCTTCGACGCCCCTTGTCTCTGTGGCCGGGCCGCGGTCGGCGAAAGGAACCTCGATGAAGCGATTCGTCAAACTGAGCGCCGGCGTGGCGTGCGCGCTCGCGCTGCAGGCCTGCGTCGGCAAGATCGACGCCCGGCCGTCCGGATCGGGTAGCGCCTTGCCGGCGGGCTCGGGCGCGGGCGGGATGGCGGTCGCCTCGGGCAGCGGGTCGGGGGCGGTCGGGTCGGGCACGGGCGCCACCCCCGGCACCACCGGAACGGGGGGCGACATGGGGGCCGTGGGTGCTCCGGTCGGAACGCCGGCGATCGCCCGTATCAGCGAGGTTCAGTGGGCAAACAGCGTGCGCGACCTCTTGCTGCTTCCCGACCCGGGCAACCTGACCTTGCCGACCGCGGACGCCGTGGTGCGGCTGGACAACGAAGCCGATTCGCTGTTCGTCAACCAGCCGCTGCACGACGACCTTCAGGCGGCCGCGCAGCGGCTGGCCGCGCAAGTGGCGGCCGACACCACGGCCATCAACCGGCTGCTTCCGGCCAACGCGCCCACCGATGCGACGGGCAAGGCGACCGCGTTCATCCAGACGTTCGGCCGGCGGGCGTACCGGCGCCCGCTGACGAGCAGCGAGGTTCAGGCCTATCTGACCCTGTTCAATCAGGGGCCCAGCCTGACGACGGGGCTCTCGACGTTTGCGGCCGGCGTCCGGGTCACGCTGGAGGCTTTCCTGCAGTCGCCGAACTTCCTCTACCGCACGGGCTTCGGCGGCCCCGCGACGCAGGGGAAGGCGCGGCTGACCGACCACGAGATAGCCGCGAACCTGGCTTACGCGCTGACCAACTCGACGCCCGACGCGACCTTGTCGGCCGCAGCGGACGCCGGCGAGCTCGAGACCACGGACGCGATCGCCACGCAGGCCAAGCGCCTCATCGCGACGCCGGCCGGTAAGGCCGCCGTCGACCGCTTCTACTTTCAGTTCTTCGGACTGGGCCAGTACGACACGCTGGAGAAGGACCCGGCGGTCGCGCCAAAGTTCACCAGTGCCGTCGGCCCGATGCTGGACTCGGAGACGCAGCAGTTCCTGCAGTACATCTTCAGCCAGAACGGAACGCTCAGGGACATCTTCACGTCGCAGGTGACGTTCGTGAACAGCACGGTCGCCAGCCTGTACGGGCTGGCCGGCACGTACTCGGCGACGACGTGGAAGCAGGTCAACCTGGACGCGACCCGCCCCGGCGTGCTGACCCGCCTGGGATTCCTGGCTTATTACGGCCATGACGGCACGACCCAGGATTCGATCCACCGCGGCGTGTACATCAACCGCCGACTGCTCTGCAAGGACATGTCGCCGCCGCCGGGCGTCGTCCTGCCGACGATCCCGCCCGTGACCGGCACCAACCAGACCAACCGGCAGATCGTCAACGGCATCACCGGTCCGGGGACGTGCGGGGCCAGCTGCCACGGGGTCTACATCAACCCGGTGGGGTTCGCGTTCGAGAACTTCAACGGGATTGGCGCGTACCAGACGACCGAGAATGGCCAGCCGGTCGATGCCTCGGGCAGCTATCCGTTCACGGACGGCACCAAGTCGTTCACCAACCAGATCGACTTCAACAAGGCGCTGGCCGAGAGCCAGCAGCTGCACGCCTGCTACGCGACCAGCTGGACGGCCGACCTCTACGCCCGCATCCCGCGCGTCGGCGATCTGGCGGCCGCGGCGGCGGCGGCGCAGAGCTCGCTGAACCAGAACATCTCGAGCTCGGACCTGGTGATCGCGCTCGTGACCAACGACGCTTTCGTGACCCGCGTGGAGGGCCCCTGATGAAGTCCAATCGCGACGGGCGAGGCTGGAAGTTCGGCCGGCGGCAATTCCTGATCGGCGCGGGCGGCGTGACGCTGGGGTTGCCGATCCTGGATGCCTTCCTGCCGAGGCGTGTCCACGCGGCCACGCCGCCGTTCCTGGGGATCATCTGTAGCGCCAACGGCGTGGTCCAGGCCAAGAGCGGCGAGGCCGAGGCCTGGTGGCCGACCAAGACCGGCGCTCTGACCAGCGCCGCGATGTTGGCCGACAAGCCGACGCGCGCCACCGGCGAGCTGTCCGACTACGCCGACCGGCTGCTGCTGGTGAAGGGCGTGGGACACCCGCTGGCCAACACGGGGTGCAACCACGCGTCCGCGTGCGCGCAGATCCTGACCGGAACCGCCAAGATCAACGGCACCGGCAGCCAGGCCACGTCGTCCAGCGAGTCGGTCGACACGGTGATCGCCAAGGCGATCAACCCGGCCGGCGTCGATCCGCTGTTCCTGCACGCGGGGATGTACTCGGCGGGTGGGTCGGGGTTCAACATCCCGTCGTACATCTCGTACATCTCGGGCGGGCAGCAGCGGCCGGGGATCGATTCGCCCCTGAAGGCGTACCAGCGCATGACGGGAACGCTGGGGACGACGTCGACCAGCGCGTCGGACCCGGTCGCGTTGCGCACGAAGAGCGTGAACGACCTGCTGCGCGCCGAGATCGCCGCGCTGCGCGCGCGGCCCGAGCTGAGCGCCGACGACCAGATGCGCCTCGACCAGCACCTGGCCACGATCCGGGACATCGAGATCAAGATCAGCAACGTCACGCTGCCCGCGGCGAAGATCTCGCAGATGACCACGGTCGACCCGGCGCCGTACGCGACCGAGAACCACGAGCTCATTCAGACGCTGCACATGGACCTGATGGTGTTCGCGCTCTCATCCGGGTACACGCGCGTCGCCGTGTTGCAGGTGGGCGACCGCGAGGACGACCACGTTTACGACATCAACGGCACCAGCGTTCAGTTCCACACGGCGTCGCACCGGACGCTGCCCAACTCGTACACGCTGTGTCAGAGCATCGACCGCATACAGATCAACCACTTCAAGTACTTCCTGGACCAGCTGTCGGCGGTGTCGACGGCGACGGGACCGCTTCTGGACCAGGGCGTGGCGGTCAACACCAACCAGATCTCGACGGGACCGGATCACGGCTTCAAGCCGCTGCCGTTCCTGATGGCGGGCACGGCCAGCGGCTTCCTCAAGAAGGGGCAGTACATCGACGTCGGATCGGTGACGACCGCGGTCATGCTCAATACGCTGGCCAAGGCGGTCGGAGTGACGACGAGCATGGGCGGCCAGTCGGGGGTCGTCTCGCAGATGTTAGTGTAGGCGGCGTGCAGAAGCTCGCCGCTCACGTCGCGAGAGCGCTGGTCGCCGTCCTGGCACTGGCCGGGTGCGCGTCGCACGGGCCGCCGGGCGGCGGGGCGGGCACAGGCGGGGTCTCGAGCGCCGGCGGGGCCGCGCCCACGGGCGGCACCGGACAGGGCGGCGGCGAGGCGGGCGGACGGCAGAACG
>CAZPUH010000341.1:0-3649 GCA_964589215.1 uncultured Myxococcales bacterium
CGGCAGCGGGCCGCCGCCGTCCGGGGAAATCGACGCGTCCGGCGCGGTTCCGCCCTGCCCGCCTGCCGCCCCGCCCCCGCCCATCGGTCCGGTGGCGCCCCCGGCGCTTCCCGCATCGGCACCGCCCGGCGCCAGATCCTGCCCCGCGCATTCGACCGGACAGACGGGCGCCGTCCCGGCGTCGACCAGCGTCACGCTCCGGCTGTTGCCGTCGCCCGTCGGGCGGACGTGCGCCGAGCTCACGATCTGCCCCCCGGGCAGAGCCACCACGGCAATGAGGTCGCACGACGGGTAGGTCACCATCGCGTACCAGGGCGCCGGCTTCGGCTGCGCCGGCCAGCCGATCGGATCGGCCATCGCCCCGTCGGGGTTGCACAGCGGACCGGTCTGGGTCGGGTCACTCATCTCGTTGTCCGAGACGAGCTCCGCCGTATCCTGGGGAAGGAACACCGCCTCGTAGGGCGCCGCGGTCAAGAAGGTCCCGTCGCTCTTGAGGGGACGGATCGTCAGCGTGGCCGTGCGCGGCGACGGCACCGTCGTCAGCTGACTCTGCTGGCCGTAGAACGTCGGCGCGACCAGCACCGCCGGATCGACCAGCGACAGGTCACACGATCCGCGGTTGGCGGTCAGCAGTCGGCACCCGTCGTCGCTGGACGAGATCTGGCTGGGGAACTTCCCCAGCGGCGCCATTCCATACCCGCCGGTGAACGGGTCCAGATCCACCAGCTTCCAGTGGTCGGCGTCGACCACCGTCAGCCCGCTGCTGCCGCTGTTGGGCATGAACGCGAACGTGCGCGAGGTGGTCGACGCGGGCGGGTCGTAGACGTCCTGCGGGTGGCAGGCCCGCATCGGGCGCCCCGAGACCGTCAGCTGAGTGCCGGCGCCCGTCGGGTCGTACGCGCCGAAGCACATGAACGTGACGTCGGTCGGCCGATTGAGGTCGTTGACCGGCAACAGGTTCGGCGTCGCGCTGCAAGAGAGCGCGGCGACCGTGGTGGCCAGGAGGGGGCGAAGGCGTCTCATCGCGGCGTGACGCTCGGGAAGCCGATCCGTTGAATGACGTGGTCCTCGGTCGGGCTACCCGGCTCGAGGTCGACGACGACGATGTCGTTCTGGGTGAAGTCCAGCACGTAGGCGACGGGCAGCTTGGGATCGAACACCATGCCGCCCGGCCCACGCCCGACCTGGAACGAGCTGACGAGCGACGGGATGGTGCCCTCGAAGACGTAGATCTCGCCCGTGTCGAAGCAGTTCACGTAAAGGCGCGTGCCCCGCTGATAGAGGTACGTGGGGCTCGAGCAGGTCTCCAGCACCGCCGACGGACGCGCGGTCAGCGCGCCCGCCTGATTGCGGTCGACGTCGAAGCTGACCAGCGCGGGCGGCACCCGCTGCAGCGCGAACGCCCGCTGCGGCTGATCCGAGCCAGGGGGCGGGTCGATGATGGCGACGCCCCGCATCTCGGATCCGACCAGGCCGGTGTTCAACGAGTCGCTGCCGCCCAGAAGCACGACGTCGCTGGCGGGCGCGCAGTTCCAGGTCGCGCTGTTCTGATTGCCCGACAGGAACGGCACCTGCGTCGCGATCTGCGGCACATACCGCGAGCTGACGAAGATCTCTTGCGAGTCGGTGGGCGACGCGCCCAGCGGCGCGTGCAGGCTGAGCCCCGTCACGCCGAACGCGCCGGCGCCGTTGGGCGGAAACGGGCTGTTGAACGGCGCGACGAACTTCGGCGCCGGCGGAAACCCGGCTACCGACGGGAGCCCGGTCTCGGAGACGTCGAACAGCGAGATGCCGCCCGACGCCACGACGGACGTGTTCCCGACGAGGTGGCCGACGTAGAGCAGCCCGTGCGGTTCGTCCAGCGCCAGCGCGAAGGGTTCGTCGGGCAGCCCGACGGCGGGGGCGTTGGGATCTCCCGACTGGCTGAACAGGACCGACGTCGTGTCGGTCACCTTCTGCGTGCACTCGGCCAGCGTTCCCCCCTCGCCGTCCTGCCGGCAGCGCAGCCCGGGGTGCGGCCCGTCGCCGGGCGGCAGCACGTCGACCCAGGTGAGCGAGGTGTCGCCGCGCACCGCGACGATCAGCCGCGCGCCGTCCGGGTCGGCCGTGCACCCCACGTCACAAGGGGACGCGCAGTTCGGCTGCCAGACCATGCCGGCCGCGAAGCTCCCGATGCGCACGGTGGCGTCCGACTGCACGTACAGGCGCTCGTCGCAGTTCAAGATGTTGCTGTCCAGCGCGTCCCAGCAGCACGTCGGCGGCGTGCTGCGGGGCAGCGCGTTGACGTAGTCCTGCTGCGGGCAGACGGCCCAGTCGCTGGGGCGGGCTCGGTCGCTGGCGGCGCCGCGCAGCGTGAGGAGGCCCGAGTCGGTCGGGACGACCCGGTCCTGCCCGACGTTCACGACCACCAGCGTTCCGTCGTTATAGCGGAGGTCGGCGTTCGAGTTCGCCACGTACAGCCAGTCCCCGCCCGGCGCGATCACGGCGCTGGACGGGAAGAACAGCGTGTCGGCGGGCGGCATGACGCCCTCCTGGCTCAGCGAGCACGCCGCGACCCCGGCGAGCACCACGCCGAACACGCACGGACGCGCGAGGCCCCGGCCCGTCCGAGGGCCCCCGCGTCTGGTTGCGCGTACCATTCCGGCTCTAGGACCCGCCCTCGAACCTTCAGGTTGTCTTGAGGGCGGCCTGAGCCGCCGCCAGCCGCGCGATCGGCAGCCGGTACGGCGAGCAGGAGACGTAGTCGAGGCCGATCTGGTGGCAGAACTCGACGGACGACGGGTCGCCGCCGTGCTCGCCACAGATGCCGATCTTCAGCTTCGGCTTCTTCTCGCGGCCGGCGCCGACCGCCATCTTCATCAGGGCGCCCACGCCGCTGCGGTCGACGCTGACGAACGGGTCGACGCTGTAGACGTCGTGCGCCAGGTAGGCCGACAGAACACGCGGCACGTCGTCGCGCGACAGACCGAAGGTCGTCTGCGTCAGGTCGTTGGTGCCGAACGAGAAGAACTCGGCCGTGTCGGCGATCTCGCCCGCGGTGAGCGCCGCGCGCGGAACCTCGATCATGGTGCCGACCGTGTAGCTCAGCTTCTTGCCGCGCTCCTTGAAGACGGCGTCGGCCGTCTTGCGGACCACGTCGGCCTGCAGGTCGAGCTCCTTCTTGGTGCCGACCAGCGGGATCATGATCTCCGGGTAGATGTTGTGCCCCTCGGCGGCGAGGTCACACGCCGCCTCGAAGATGGCGCGCGCCTGCATCTCGGTGATCTCGGGGTACGTGATCCCCAGGCGGCAGCCGCGGTGCCCGAGCATCGGGTTCGACTCCTTCAGCTCGTCGATGCGGGCGTGAATCTCGTCGACCGTCTTGCCCGTCGCACGCGCCAGGTCGGCCACGCCGGCCTCGTCGTGCGGCAGGAACTCGTGCAGCGGGGGATCCAGCGTCCGGATGGTGACGGGACGTCCCTGCATGGCCTCGAACAGACCGCGGAAGTCCTCGCGCTGCAGCGGCAGCAGCTTGTCGAGCGCCTTGCGCCGATCCGCCTCGTTCTCGGCGACGATCATCTCGCGCATGGGGCCGATCTTCCCCTCGCCGAAGAACATGTGCTCGGTGCGGCAGAGGCCGATCCCCTCGGCGCCGAACGCCACGGAGGCC
>CAZPUH010000342.1:0-10917 GCA_964589215.1 uncultured Myxococcales bacterium
CGCCGAGACGGCGAACAAGTACTACAACAACCAGGTCCGCGGCGGCGAAGGGCACATGGAGGTGGGCAAGTTCATCCTGAACGTGCTCCACAACAAGACGCACATGACCCTGTCGGTGAAGCCGTTCGGGTGCATGCCGTCCTCGGGCGTGTCGGACGGCGTGCAGTCGATGATCACCGGCCTCTATCCGCAGAGCATCTTCTGCGCGATCGAGACCTCGGGCGACGGCAAGGTCAACGTCCACAGCCGCGTGCAGATGTTCCTGTTCAAGGCCCGGCTGGCGGCGCAGAAGGAGTACGCCGACCTGCTCGAGAAGTTCGGCACCGACGCCGAGACGGTGAAGGCCTTCTTCGCGAAGCACGGCGCGTTTGCGTCGCCGCTGCACCGCGCGCCGCACGGAGCGGCCGGCACGGCGGGTGACCGCCTGGTCGAGATCGCCCCCTACCTGGGCAAGAGCGACATGCAGATCCGCGTGATGCGCGCCAAGGCCGCCGTCGGCTCGGTCGTGGCCGCGGCCAAGGCGGCGCCCGGCTTCATCGCCGGCCTCCGCAAGAAGCTGGTCGAGCGCGGCCCGGTTCTGATGGCGCAGGCGCGCGAGGAATGGAAGGACGCGCGCCCCGCCTTCGAGCAGAAGGCCCGCGACACCCTGAACGCCGGCGTCGCCAAGGTGACCGACCAGGTCAGCAAGATCGCGCGCCGCCGCCCCGCCGCCAGCACCGAAGTTCAGGCCAGCGCGTAGCGCGCCGCCTGCCCTTCGCCGTCAACCCCGCCCGGACTTCCGGGCGGGAGAGCTGTCACCTCGTCCGCAGAACCGTGCGCGAGGGACGTCCGTCGCGTGAGGTTCCGAGCCGCGCAGGGTGCGCAGGCGCTGGTACGCGGCGTGGCGGACCAGCGCCTCGAGCCCGAGCCGAACCACCTCGGCGTCCGTGGCGGCCCCAGTGGCCGCGCGGGCTTCGGCCAATAGTCGATCGTCCACCTCTACGGCCTTCGTCATGCCCCTCAGTATGACGACTGCGGCGGCGGCGCGGTGGGCGAACAACTTTTCACGCGTCCGTTCGATACTGTTTCACCGGCATGGTCACGCGGCCCAAATCAACCTTTCTCGCGGTCTATCCAGGTGAGAGCAGAAATCGATTCGGCCAAGCCGTGGGCCACATCTACGTCAATGACGGCCCGGAAAGGTTCGACGTTGCCGGTGGACCACCCACCGTCCGCCCAATTCCCGACGAGGGTGGCCATAGCGCGACACGAACCCCACCCGGTATGTACGTTCTGGATCGGGCCGAACATCACACGACCTCGGGTTGGCCGCACTCTGTGGTCCCGTGGGGGGCGCCACTCCGAGAGGTCGATGAGGTCGTGCAGTACCAACTGAACGGCAGGTGGGTCGATGCTTCGGGCCCACATGGGGCCGTGACCCGCGCCTTCCTTTTGTTCTACGCGAAATCGCGTCGTCCGGTCACAGTGGGGATCGCTGCTCGGCATGCGCGGCAGCTGTTCTATGACCGGGACGGTCAGTTGATGTCGCAGTGGCTTCGAAACGACTTCGGCAACTGGTCCTGGAACCTCAAATTGGGCCGTCACAGAACCGTCTTCTTCATTCACACCACTCCGAATGACGAAGCTGCGAGTGACCCGAACGCCGATCTCGTCCAGTCGCATGGATGCCTGCACATCCGACCCAGGGATCGGAACGTGATGATGGCCAAGGGGTATTTGAAGGCGGGAGTGCCCGTGATCGTCAAGCGATACGAGGATCGATGGCGGCCGTCCTAAGGATCTTCTTCGCGGTCGCACTGGTCGGTGCGCCAGCTGAGGGTGCCAGCCGCTGTACGCGTGTCGGAGCTGACCTGTTTCGCGTTCTGGACCAGGCTCAGTTCGAGAAGGAACCAGAAGGCTCCGTACGGCGTGTCTATGACGAAGCGACCCGCGCGGCGGCCGTGTGTCCGGACGATGAGGCGATCGCCTACCTCAAATTGCGAAGCGCGGAACTCGGTCGAGGCGCTCTAGTTGGCGAGGTTGGGACGGATGCGCTCGTCGAGTTGCGCCGCTTGGCCGACGAAGCAGCTGCGCGGTTCCCGCGGTCAGCGCGCGTCTTGACGTTGGACGCTCGAGTCACAGGCCGAGCGGACGTCGCTCGCCGCGCCTGCGCGGCGGACCCAGCATACGCCCCGGCGCGGATCGCGCTTGCCGACATCCTGGTCCAGACTGGCGATTGGCGGGGCGCGGAGCGCGCCCTCGGGGACAAGTCGATGCTCGCGTCGACAAGCGATGGGTTCGTGGTCCTGGCGCGCATCAAGCTCGCCAAGGGGGACGCGCGCGGAGCCATTCAGACGGCGAATGAAGCCCTGCACGCGCGCGCCGTCGACCTCATCGAACCTGACGCGAGAAACCCGCGACCCGCCGTCGAAGCAGGGCAGATCTTGGCGCGCGCGCGTGAGCTGAACCATTCAGCGAAAGGCCGACCACGCCCGCCGTGACGGGGAGGCGGCGGCGCGGAACCGGTGGGCGCGTCCGGCGCAGGGCAGACGACGAGGCCGTCAGGCCGGCGCGCTGCGGAAGTGCTCGTCGAGGCGGCGGTTGATGTCGGCGGCGCGGTGGATGGTCAGGCCGTGGGCGGCGTCGGGGAGCTCTTCGTAGCGGGCGCCGGGGATCAGGGAGGCCAGCTCGCGGCCGTAGGCGGGGCGCGCGATGCGGTCATCGGCGCCGGTCAGGACCAGCGTCGGGATGGAGGCGAGCCTGGGGAGATCGGCGCGCGCGTCGTAGCGGGTCATCGCGCG
The DNA here is from genome assembly GCA_964589215.1 of uncultured Myxococcales bacterium. Taxonomy (GTDB): domain Bacteria; phylum Myxococcota_A; class Polyangia; order Fen-1088; family Fen-1088; genus JADGRB01. Next base: position 2,781 of record CAZPUH010000342.1, read on the forward strand.
AAGCTGGGTCATGACGATCGCGGGTTGCTCGGCCAGGTCGCGGCCGAAGAGGGCGCTCAGCGATTCGGCTTCGCGGGCGCGTCCGGCCTTGTCCAGCGCGGCGAGCGCGCGCGGTGTCATCACGATCGACATGAAGGCGTTGCGACGGGCGGCGCGCGGACCGAAGCGCATCCGCAGGGCGGTGACGAACATGGCCAGGGAGAGCTTGGCGGCCTGCGCGCCGCGCGCGAACGTGCACAGAAACGCCACGCTGCGCACCCGCGCCGGCGCGGCCAGCGCCACGGCCTGCGCGATGACGCCGCCCATCGAATGCCCCACCACGTGGATGCGCTGGGCGCCCGCGGCGTCGGCGACGGCCAGGGCGTCGGCCGCCATGTCTTCGATGGTGACCGCGCCGCCCGCGAGCTGGCTGGCGCCGATGCCGCGGTTGTCGAACGCCAGCACCCGCCAGCGGTCGGCCAGCCCGTCGATCTGAGGCCGCCACCCCTCGCCGGGAAGGCCGACGCCCTGGATCAGCAGGACGGCGTCACCGGTTCCCGTATCGCTGTAAGCGATCCGTGCGCCTTTGGTCTCGACGGTCGGCATGCGGCGCGCATTATGGGCGCGGGCGCGGCCTGGCGGTCAAGCGCTGCCCGGACGGCGGCCGAGGCGCCGTGCCCCTGTCATACTGGGAGCGTGAGCCAGGACTCTCACGACCGCGATCTGGCGGCCGCCTTTGACGGACAGGCGGCGCAATTCGAGGTGGCGCCGGTTCAGAGCGATCCGGCCATGCTGGCGCGGCTGGTGGCGTTCGCGGACTTTGCGGCAGGAACCACCGTCCTGGACGCCGGCTGTGGCCCCGGCCTGGTGTCCGAGGCCTTCGCCGCCGCCGGGTACGCGGTGGTCGGGGTCGATCTGTCGCCGGAGATGATCCAGCGGGCGCGGAATCGCTGCGCGCGGTTCGGCGAGCGGGCGTCGTTCCAGCAGCGCTCGGTGATGGACCTGCCCAGCGACGCGCAGTTTGGCGGAGCGGTGTCGCGCTACGTGCTTCATCACGTCGTCGATCCGGCGGAGTTCGTGCAGGCGCAGGTCGCGCGCCTGACGCCGGGCGGGGTCCTGGTCGCCTGCGATCACACGACGGACCCGGCGCCCGCGCAGGCAGAGACGCACCAGGCGATCGAGAAGGCGCGCGATCGCACGCACACGCGGAATCTGACCACCGGCGAGCTGCTGGACCTGTTCACGCTCGCGGGGCTCGGCGACCTGCAGGCGCTGGAAGAGCGGTTCACGCTGGACTTCGACGAGTGGTTCGACCGCGGCACGCCCGACGCCCCGAAGGACGAGGTCCGGGCGCAGGTGCGGGCCGCCCGCGTGCGCGGGTTCACCGCCCGCGAGCAGCCGGGCGGCGCCGTCACGATCAGTTGCTGGCGCTCGTACGTTCGGGGCGTGAAGCCTTAGCCGCCGGTGCCCCTGGCTCGGCTCCTCAGGGACGCTGCGCCTCCAGCAGCCGGGCCGCGCCCTCGGCCGCCACCCCGTAGGCCAGGTGGGCGGCCGCTCCGCGCGCGTGCACCTTCCACGAGAACGCCCGCGGCCCCGGCGTCAGCCCGGCCAGCGGAATCATCAGCTCGTCGACGACCAGGAAGAACACGGCGCCGAAGCCGAGCCCGCAGCCCCACCGCAGCGCCGGCACGCGGCGGCGCAGCGCGAGGTACGCCGGCCCGCCGAGCAGCCCGAAGACCTTGTGAAAGCGCCACCCCCACCGTCCGATCTGGTCGTTCGTGAGGCCGCGGCCAAAACGCTGGGCGGTCTTCTCGATCGCGCGCTCGTAGGCGTGGCGGTTTCCGCGAACCGCGTTCTCCGTGGCGCGCGTTCGGGCGCTCTCGCCCTCGTAAACCGCGATGCTCAGCCAGTCCAGCGCCTCCGTCGCGCAGAGCCCAACCACCAATCCCTTCAACAACCCGATTGCCCCCTGCTTGGCCATGAGACCTCCAACACATTGGTGGGGTGCGGGTGTGCCGCGCGCAAGGCGCGGGCGCAAATTGGACGTCGCGGATCGACGCCGGGGAAGCGCCCGGCATCGCAAATGGCCACACCATTACAGGAACAGGGGGATCGCCATGACCAAGACAAAATCGAAGACAGCCGCCAAGCGAGCGACGAAGCCGACGCCGTGGGAAAAGCCGAATCCGAAGCCGGCCGGCCAGCACAAGAAGTTGAGCGCCGCCGCGAAGCGGCGGGCTCGCGCGCGCGCCGCGAAGGCGGGTCGCCGCTACCCGAATCTCGTCGACAACATGTGGGCCGCTCGCACCGAACGGTCGTGATTCCGGCACGCGCGGCTGTCCTGGACAACGAGGCGCGTTACCCCGCGTCGAGAGCGCGCACCGACCGGTAACCCGTCTTCGTCGGAAAGCCTGCGACCGCCGCGAAATCCGCGGGCGGCGCGCTGGCGCTCGTTGGGCCTTCGATTGCAAAGGACAGGGGCCGCAACGTTGGCTGGCTGCAATGAGAAGAAAGGAAAATGAACATGCCGGGAACTCTGTCGACCGCAGCGTGGGTAGCGCATGACCTCGGGACGGCCGTGGCCGTCGGAGGCGATCTGTTCGGCCGCATCGCGCTCGAGCCGTCCGTGCGCAACATCGAGGACCGCGAGGAACGTGGTCAGGTCGTCAACGACGCCTGGCGCCGTTTCGGCGGCGTGCAGCTGGGCGCGACCGCGATCATGGCGGCAACCTGGTACGCCGGCCGCGCGAAGCTGGGCGGGGTGGCGGCCGGCGGCGGCAGCACTAGCGCGCTGGTGGTCGCGAAGGACATCCTGGTGGGCACGACGCTGGCGTCCGCGATCGGCGCGGCCGTGACCGGCACCCTGATGTCGAAGCAGCGCGAGCGCGACGCCGTGCCGATGAACGCCGACGGCGAAGTGGCCGAAGACGCCCCGACTCCCGCGCGCGCCCTCGGCCGCGTCACCGACGCCTTCGGCTTCCTCAACCTGTGCGCCGGCCTCGGCGTCGTCGCCGTCACCGCCGTGCTCGCCATGCAGGCCGGCAAGTCGAAGACCTGGAAGGCGGTCAGCCGCTTTCTGCCCTGAGCACGACGACGCCCGCATAGCGGGTTGACCTTGGCGTCGCCCGCTGGACCGGTCCCCCCGTCACTTCGGGGGGACAACTGACCCGCGCGGGGGGGGTGAGCCGCGGCCGCGTCGCGTGCTAACCTCCGCGTCCTGCACACGGTCACGGGCAATATCGTCGGGCTCAAGCCCAGCCAGAAGCATGCGCTGGAGCGTGTCTACCGGCGGCGGGTGAAACCCTCGGAGGTCGCCTCGGCGGAGCTGGCGACCTACCTCTGCGCGGTCTCGCGCGAGATCGAGCGGCAGGTCGGCATCCTGGTCGACCGCCGGGGGGAGATCGAGCACGTCTTCGTGGGCGACGCCTCGCGCATCAACCTGCCGGAGATCGGCCGGTTGCGCGCGGGGCGCGGGCGCTTCCGCGGGCTACGGCTGGTCCACACGCACCTGCGCAACGAGCCGCTGACCCGCGACGACCTGGTCGATCTGGCGCTGCTGCGGCTGGATCTGGTGGCGGCGATCGGCCTCTTGCCCGACGGCCGTCCGGCGGACCTCCACGTCGCCCACCTGCTGCCGCCGGCCGAGGGGCAGGCGACGGAGCCGTGGCGGATCCTGCCGACCGAGCCCTTTCACCGCAGCGCCCTGGACGCCGCCGCGCTCATCGAGGCGCTGGAAGACGAGTTCGAGCGGGTCGCGCCGGCCGCGGTCGCCACCGACACGCGCGACCGGGCGCTGCTGGTGGTCGTCGACCTGAAGCGAAAGCGGCCCAAGGGGATGCCGGGCGGCGACGGCGCCGACAACGGCGGCCGCGTCGCCGAGCTGCGCGAGCTCTGCCGCACGGCCGGCGTGCGCGTGATGGGCGTCGTCGAGCAGCACCGCCCCGAGCCGGATCCCAAGTACCTGGTGGGCCGCGGCAAGCTGGAACAGGTGCTGATCCGCGCCATGCAGCTGGACGCCAACGCCCTGATCTTCGACCCCGACCTCACGCCCGTCCAGGCGCACGCGATAGCGGACTTCACCGACCTCAAGGTGATCGACCGGACGATGCTGATCCTGGACATCTTCGCCCAGCGCGCGAAGAGCCGCGACGGCAAGCTGCAGGTCGAGCTGGCGCAGCTGCGCTACCGGCTGCCCCGCCTGCACGAGAAGAACACGATGATGAGCCGGCTGACCGGCGGCATCGGCGGCCGCGGCCCCGGCGAGACCAAGCTGGAAGAGAACCGGCGGCGCGCGCGCGAGCGGATTCACCGGCTGGAAAAGGAGATCGACCGCTACGGCGAGCAGCGCGCGGGGCGACGCGCCGAGCGGGTGCGCCGCGGGCTGCCGGTGGTGGCCATCGTCGGCTACACCAACGCGGGCAAGTCCACGCTGCTGAACACGCTGACCGGCAGCGAGGTGCTGGCCGAGGACAAGCTGTTCGCGACGCTGGACCCGACGACGCGGCGCCTGCGGTTCCCGCGCGAGCGCGAGATCATCCTGGCCGACACGGTCGGGTTCATCCGCGATCTGCCGCAGGACCTGGCGCGCGCGTTCCGCGCCACGCTGGAGGAGCTGGATCAGGCCGACCTGCTGGTCCACGTCGTCGACGCATCGGACCCGGCGCACGAACAGCAGATCGCCGCCGTCGAGAAGATCCTGACCGAGCTGGGGCTGGCGGAGACGCCGCGGCTGCTGGTCTGGAACAAGGTCGACCTGCTGTCGCCCGACGAGCAGGCGCAGCTGCCGCGCGGTGACCGCAAGCGCCCCGCCGTGCTGGTGTCGGCGCAGGACCGCGCGTCGACGGGGCCGCTGCTGGACGCGATCGAGACGGCGCTGTGGCGCGAGGGGCGTCTGGCCGACGGCGGGCCGCGCTCCGTAGAGGCGCACCCTCTATGAGTTGGTTGACTTGGGCAGCCGCCGTGCTGGTGTTGCTCGGCGTGCTCATCCTGGTCCACGAGCTGGGGCACTTCGCGTTCGCGCGGCTGTTCGACGTGAAGGTGCTGCGGTTCTCGCTGGGGTTCGGCCCCAAGCTGTTCGGGTTCACGCACCACGAGACGGAGTACCGGCTCTCGCTGGTGCCGCTGGGCGGCTACGTGCGCCTGCTGGGCGAAGACCCCGGCGAGCCGATCCCGCCCGTCGACCGCCCGCGCGCGCTGGCCGCCAAGCCGCTGTGGCAGCGGTACACGGTGGTCATCGCCGGGCCGATGTTCAACCTGCTGCTGCCGTTGCTGATCTACTTCGTCCACTACGCCGGCCAGCGCACGCTGCTGCCGCCCACGATCGGCACGGTGCTGCCCGGCCTGCCGGCGGCGACCGCCGGCCTGCTGCCCGGCGACCGCGTCGAGTCCGTCAACGGCCGGCGCGTGCGCTACTGGGAAGAGCTGGAACGCCTCATCTCGGATTCGGCCGGCAAGACGCTGCGCTTCGGCATCCGCCGCGGCGTCGACGCCGAGGAGCGCGACGTGACGCCCACGGAGCTGGAACGGCTGGGCCCCCTGCACACGCGCGAGCGGGTCGGCTGGATCGGCGTGTCGCCGCGCTTTCACCTGCCGGAGATCGGCGTCATCGACCCGGCGTCGCCCGCCGCGCAAGCGGGGCTGAAGACGTTCGACTTCATCACGGCGGTCGGCGGCGTGCCCGTGGGCACCTGGACGGAGTTCGCGAACGCGCTGGAGCACGTCGGCGCCGCGCCGCTGCGCCTCAACTACCTGCGCGGCGGCTACTCGTCGGTATCGTTCGCCGACATCGAGATCCAGGAGCCGGGCTCCGCTACCGTCATCCCGGCCGCGGTCGCCGACGCGACGGGGCGCCGCCACTACGAGACCGGCATCCTGTCCGCCGAGCTGTTCGTCTTTTCCGTCGAGCCCGGCAGCCCCGCCGACCAGATCGGCCTGCGCCGCGGCGACCAGATCGAGACGCTGGACGGCGCGCCGCTGCCCCACTGGGACGTGCTGCGCGAGCGCCTGGCCGACCACCCCGAGCGGACGTTCAAGCTCGGCTGGCGTTCGACCGGCGGCGAGCACCGCGAGGCCAGCTTCCGCCAGGAGGTCCGGTCCGAGCTGGACGCTTACCGCCAGGACGAACAGCACCTGGTCTTCGGCGCGCTGAGCCGCCTGGCCTGGAAGACCGACCCCCCGGTTCCGATCACGAACCGCTTCGGCTACGCGCTGAGCCACGCCTTCGAGCGCACGGGGCAGATCATCTTCGCGATGACTTACGGCTTCGGCCAGATCGTGCGCGGGCGCGTGCCGCTGACGACGCTGGGCGGCCCCATCATGATCGGCTACGCGGCGGGTGTCGCCGCCGAGCAGGGGTTCGACCAGTACCTGTGGCTGATGGCGCTCATCAGCATCAACCTGGCGCTGCTGAACTTCCTGCCGGTCCCCATTTTGGACGGCGGGCTGCTGGTCTTCTTCACGCTGGAGCTGTTCAAGCGCCGCCCGCCGTCGCCGCGCGCGCGCGAAATCGCCACCTACGTCGGCCTGGTGGTGGTCGTGACCTTGATGTTGTTTGCGATGCGGAACGACGTCGTCCGGTATCTTCTGCCCCGATGAGCACGCGGTCCCTCTTTCTCTGTCTGGATACGTCCACCCCCACGGCGCGCGTGGCGGTCATCGACGCCGACGCGCAGGTGCGCTTCTCCGCCGAGGTGACCGCCGATCGCCACGCCGGTCACCTGATGCCGCTCTGCGCGCAGGCGCTGCAGGCGGCGGGCGTCCGGGCCGCCGACCTCGCCGGGATTGCCTGCGGCGCCGGCCCGGGCAGCTTCACCGGCCTGCGCATCGGGCTGGCTGCGGCCAAGGGGCTGGCGATGCCGACCGGCGTGCCGCTTCACGCCGTGTCGTCGCTGGAGGCGCTGGCGCTGGACATCCTGGCGGCCGCCGGCAGCTGCCAGGCGGCGCTCCCCTGCCTGGACGCCGGCAAGGGCGAGGTCTACGTCGCCGCGTACGCGGCGGACGGCGAGCGGCTGGTGCGCGAGATCGCCCCCTCGGCGCGGTTGCAGCCGGCGGACGTCGCGGGCTGGGCGGGGTCGCTGGGTCCTGCCGTCGTCGCGGGAAACGGCGCGGCGCGCTACCTCGAGCGCCTGGGGAACCTTCCGACCGCCGACGTGGCTGGACCCAGCGCGGTTTCCGTGGGGCGCCTGGCCCTGCTGCAGCGCGCCCGCGGCGAGGCCGCCGACCTGGCTTCGGTCGTCCCGTTCTACGGCCGCCCGCCCGACATCACCGCCAAGAAGACCTGACGACCGCCGACTGCGAGTCCCGCTGCCTCAGGGGGCGGCGGTGCAGAGGCGGCTCTGGCACGTGTAGCCCTGGTCCGTCCGGCAGAGCGCGTCCGAGGCACAGCCGAGCTGGCACCAGGTGGTGCTGATGTTTCCGAACGGGTCGAAGCTGGGCGTCGCGGCGCTGCAGACCTCGGGGCCCGCTTCGGAACAGTCGAAGGCGTCGCGGCAAGGGGCGGTGCAGTAACCGCCGGGGCGCGACACGTCGCACTTGAACCGCCCGTCGTACCTGGCGCAATCGAGGTCCGTCTGGCAGGGGCCGCCGGTCACGGGTGGGCAGGCCGGGCAGCCCGCCAGCGCCGTGGTGTCGTAGGCCGTGCAGCTCGCCTGCACGGCGTTCGCGACGCAGGTCGTTTGCGCGGCGAGATTGGGGCAGTAGGGCGAGGGGCCGATGCCCGGCGCGAAGTTGCCCCCGTACACGCAGACCTGGGGGCAGGGGAGCGCCTCGGCCGTTGCGCCGCGGCAGCTGTTCCACTTCTCGCACAGGAGCTCGCACGGGTTCTTGCCGCCGGTGCTGGGCGCGCTGGATCCGCCGCAACCGGCCAGGACGCCGGAAAGGCACAATATGACCAGCAAAATGCGCATGTCCGTCAGGGTCGCGCGGAAACAAGCGCGGCGCAAGGGTGTGCTAATCTCCGCCGCTTCGCCGGAGCTCTTGCATGAACGTGCAGCTGTTCGACACCACCTTGCGCGACGGGACCCAGAGCGAGGGGCTGTCCCTCTCGGTCGAGGACAAGCTGAAGATCGCGCGCATCCTCGACGGCTTCGGCATTCACTACATCGAGGGCGGGTACCCGGGGTCCAACCCCAAGGACGTCGAGTTCTTCCAGCGCGCCAAG
>CAZPUH010000343.1:0-3874 GCA_964589215.1 uncultured Myxococcales bacterium
CGGACTCGGCGGACTCGGCGGCCACGGCGTCGCGACGGGCGGGGTCGGCGGGCGCGCCGGCGGTCCCGGCACCGGCGGCACGGCGACCGGCGGGCGTGCCGGGACGCCCACGGGCATCAGCGCCTGCTTCGAATACGACCATAGCAACGTCGGCAACTGCGCCGCCTCGACCTGCGCCAACGACTACGCCGTCTACGGCGCCGCGTTCTCGCCGAAGAACGCCGGGCTGGCCGTGACCAGCGGCGCCGACGGCCGCACCAAGGTCTGGAACGTCAACGTGACCGCCGGAACTCTCGTGCCCGAAGGGCACGTGCTGACGGGGTCCGGAAACGGCGTGCTCGCGTTCTCGCCCGACGGGACGATGCTGGCCGTCGGGCAGGTCGGCGGCATCAACGTCTTCAGCGTCAGCAGCTGGACGGTGGTCCACACGCTGGCGGTCACGAGCACCAACAGCGTTTACGGCGTGGCCTTCTCGCCGGACGGCAGCCAGGTCATCTCGATCGACAGCGACAGCTCGACGGAGACCGGGCACCTGAACGTCCACGCGGTGACAAGCCCCACCGCGCTTCAAAGCGTCGCCGTGACCAAGCCCTGGGCGCTGGGCGTATCGCCCGTCGCGGTCGGCGGCAATCTGCCGATCGCGGTCACGACCACCGCGGGCACCGCGTTGGTCTTCAGCCTCACGCCGACCGGCCTTGCGGGGCCGACCGTCGTGAACGTCACGTCCGACGCGTCGACGGCCGAGATGGCGCAGTTCTCACCCGACGGTTCGTTCATGGCGGCGGGCGGCGACGACGGCTTCCTTCAGTTCTGGCCGGCGCCTTACACCGGCGCTCCACAAGCGACCCACATCAGCATCTCGACGGTGACCAACGGGACCAGCGACGACGTCGACGCGGTGGCGTTCTCGCCCGATGGAAGCGAGCTGGCGGTGGGCGCCGGCTTCTACGGCAGCGTCACCACCTTCGCGACCGCCACCCGCACGCAGGTCGGCGTCGAGCAGGACACGTCGGGTGTCTACGACGTGACCGCGCTCTCGTACTCGCCCGACGGCCGGCTGATCATCGGCGGCGAGTCGAACTGCGCCTGCGTCTTTCTCTGCAAGCACTGACGCGTCGCAGCCGTCGACCCCGGCGCGGCGCGGGATTTTGTAAGCAGTGCTTCAAAAAGCGGTGGCTGTACCGTTTTGTGTGTTTCCTCTCCGAGCGGCGGGTCTATATTTTCTTGACGCATGGGGGGCATTCTGGTTCGTGCCAAATGCGCGCTGGGCGCCGCCGTCCTGATCGCCGCCATGTCAGGCGTCGCGCACGCGCACCCGTGGCCGGCGCGCGCGCCCAGCGTCGAACCAACGCCCGCGCACCAGTTGCGGAACCCGGCCACCTGGCCCGCCGAGCCGCAGGTCGCGGGGCCGATCGACCCCGCGAAGTTCGGGGTCGCGTACGCGCACCTGTGCGGGGTCGAGCCGACCTCGACGAAGGGGGCGCTGGCGCTGCAGGTCCTGACGGCCGCGCAGGTCGCCAACAGCGATCCGTTCACGCTGGCGGCGCTCGGCTACTACCGCTCGAAGTGCGACCCCGACTTTCACAAGGACGGGCGCTACGGGCTCCTCGGCATCGAGCCGTCCATGTACCGCGTACCGGGCGCGCCCGAGCCGCCCGTCGACCGGGGGCGGCTCACCTCCCGCGTCCTGATGGAGCCGGGCGCGAACCTCGCCGCCGGCGCCGCGCTGCTTGAGATGTGGAACGCCCGCCACAAGGAGCTGGACGAGTCGTTCGGGGGCATGCCCCACCGCACGGGGGTCTCGCATTTCATCTGGGGTGACGAGGTCCGCTCCAGCGGGCAAGAGGATCTGGTCCTGACCGCGCGCCGCCGGATGATCGCTGCCTATCTGGGGACGCCCGACGCGACCCGCGAGGCGCCCATCGGCCTGACCGTCGTGTCGCCGCTGGAGGCGCCCCCGCGCGTCGCCACCAGCGGCCCCGGCGACGACCGCGACGGCGGCGCCCGCAAACACCGCGGCCTCGACATCGCCGGGACCATCGGCGAGCCGGTGCGCGCCGTCGCCGACGGGACCGTGATCTTCGCGGGCGCCAACATGCCCGGCCACGCGCGCAAGGGGCCGATCCCGCCCGACAAGATCGCTCGCTACGCCCACCGGCGCCTGGGCGTGGGCGGCATCTACCTCTGCATCGAGCACAGGCCCGAGCCCAACCGGATCGTGACCTGCTACATGCACCTGTCGTCCTACGTCGTCGCCGACAAGGACGCCGTGAAGGCCGGTCAGACGATCGGCTACGTGGGCCGCACGGGGGTCAAGGTCTCGCCGGCTCACCTCCACTTCGAGGTGCGCGTCGCCGACCGCTTCACGAATCCCGTCCGCACGCTGGGGGAGCTCGTCATTCCGCCCCAGGCGACGCTGACCCACCAGTACGTCCTCAAGGCCCGCCGCGCCAAGCTCCGCAAGCTTCGCGCCTGATCGTCAACGAACGAGCGGGAGGTTCGGAAGCCTGTTAGGGTTCCGGACTCGAAAATGATCCGCAAGAATGATGCGCTCGAGTACCACCGGGCGGGGCGGCCGGGGAAGCTGGAGGTCGTTCCGACCAAACCGCTGGTCACCCAGCGCGACCTGTCGCTCGCCTATTCGCCCGGCGTGGCCGAGCCGTGCCTGGAGATCGCCGAGAACCCCGAGGCGGCCTGGGAGTACACGGCCCGCGGCAACCTGGTGGCGGTGGTCAGCAACGGCACCGCCGTGCTGGGCCTGGGGAACATCGGGCCGCTGGCCAGCAAGCCGGTCATGGAGGGCAAGGCGTGCCTCTTCAAGAAGTTCGCCGACATCGACGTCTACGACATCGAGGTCGACGCGCGCGAGCCGGCCCGCTTCATAGACACGGTCGCCGCGCTGGAGCCGACGTTCGGCGGCATCAACCTCGAGGATCTGAAGGCCCCGGAGTGCTTCGAGATCGAGGCCGGCCTGCGCGCCCGCATGGCCATCCCGGTCTTCCACGACGACCAGCACGGCACGGCCATCATCTCGGGCGCGGCGCTGCTGAACGGCGCCGAGATCTCCGGCAAGAAGCTGAAGGACATGAAGGTCGTCGTCTCGGGCGCGGGCGCCTCGGCGATCGCCTGCGCGACCTTCTACGTCGAGCTGGGCGTGGCGCTGGAGAACATCACCATGGTCGACTCGGTGGGCGTCATCTATGAAGGCCGCGCCGAGGGGATGAACCAGTGGAAGGCGCGGTTCGCGCGCAAGGACAACGGCGCCCGCACGCGCGCCGACGCGCTGAAGGGCGCCGATCTGTTCCTGGGGCTGTCGAAGGCGGGGCTCTGCACGGCCGCGATGCTGAAGACGATGGCCCCGAAGCCGCTGGTGTTCGCGCTGGCCAACCCGGATCCCGAGATCGGCTACGAGGAGGCCAAGGCGGCGCGTCCCGACGCGATCGTCGCCACGGGGCGCAGCGACTTTCCGAACCAGGTGAACAACGTCCTCGGGTTCCCGTACGTGTTCCGCGGGGCGCTGGACGTGCGCGCCAAGGAGATCAACGAGGCGATGAAGATCGCCGCCGCTCACGCGCTGGCCGCGCTGGCGCACGAGCCGGTGCCCGACTCGGTCGCCGACGCCTACGGCGTGCGCGCCTTTCGCTTCGGGCCCGACTACATCATCCCCAAGCCGTTCGACACGCGCGTTCTGTGGTGGTGCGCGCCGGCGGTGGCCGAGGCGGCGATGAAGTCCGGCGCGGCGCGGCTGTCGCTGGACCTGGACGAGTACCGGGAGCGGCTGCAGCGGCGCATCGGCGGCGTGCAGCACACGATCATGCGGCAGATCGTGCAGCGCGCGAAGAGCGCGCCCAAGCGCATCGTCTTCCCCGACGGC
>CAZPUH010000344.1:0-3810 GCA_964589215.1 uncultured Myxococcales bacterium
CCCGCTGGCCGAGGCGCTGGGCGCGCTGGCCGAGCAGGGCGAGAACAAGAAGCTGCAGATGGTGCTGGCGGAGATTCGCCAGAAGGTCAACGAGGGGAGCTCGCTGGCCGACACGCTGAGCGCGCACCCGGCGATCTTCCCGGAGCTCTACACGAACATGGTCCGGTCGGGCGAAGCCGCCGGCAACCTGGACTCGGTGCTGGCCCGGCTGGCCGACTTCCTGGACGCGCAGCAGGCGCTGCGATCCAAGGTCTCCGGCGCGCTGACGTACCCGATCGTCATGGTCGTCCTGGGGAGCGTCATCATGGGCGTGCTCATGGTGGTGGTCGTCCCGAAGATCACCTCGATCTTCACGGACATGGGCAAGACCCTCCCCTGGAACACGGCGATCCTGATCTTCCTGTCGGATCTGGCCAGCAGCTACTGGTGGGCGCTGATCCTGGTGGCGGCGCTCACGTTCTGGGGGTACCGGCGCTGGTCGCGCCGGGCGAAGGGGCGCGCCGTGATGGACAAGCTCCGCCTGCGGCTGCCGTTGATCGGGCCCATGGTGCGGTTCGTCGCGGTGGCGCGCTTCGCGAGGACGCTGTCGACGATGCTGGCGGCCGGCGTGCCGGTGCTGACCGCGCTGGAGATCACCAAGAAGGTTCTCAACAACACCATCCTGGAGAAGGTGGTCGAGGAGGCGCGCGACGCCATCCGCGAGGGCGAGTCGATCGCCACGCCGCTGAAGCGCTCCGGCCAGTTTCCCTCGCTGATGGTGCACATGGTCGCCGTCGGCGAGCGTTCGGGGCAGCTGGAGGCGATGCTGGAGAACGTCGCCACCGCCTACGAGCGGGAGGTCGAGGGGAAGGTCTCCCGCCTCACGACGATTCTTTCACCGGCCCTGATCGTGGGCATGGCTTTGTGCGTCGTCTTCATCGTGTTCTCGGTGCTGCAGCCCATTCTCGACATGCAGAATTTCGTTCAGTGAGGAGAGTCCAATGACCGCAATCGAAGAGAAACAGACCCGGATCGCTCGAGGTGCCGCGCGGGTCGCGGAGGCCGGCTTCACCCTCATCGAGATCATGATCGTGCTCGCGATCATCGCGCTCATCGCCGGCGGCGTCGGTACGGCCGTGTTCAGCCAGTACAAGAAGGCGCAGGTCAAGATCGCCCGGCAGCGGGTCATGGCGGTCAAGAACGGCGTCAGCCAGTACATGATCGATAACAACGGCTGCCCGAAGGGCATCGACGATCTGATCGCCCAGAAGTACCTGGACCGCGGCAACGCCAAGGATCCGTGGGGCAAGGACTTCACGTTCCACTGCCCGGGGACCAACGACCCGGACAACGCCGACATCTCGTCGGCCGGCCCGGACAAGCAAGACGGCACCCCGGACGACATCCGCTCCTGGGAGCAGTAGCAGCGGCAGGAGCGGCGATCAGGCGTGAATCGGGTCGTGATGCGGGATCGACGACAGAGCGGCTTCACCTTGATCGAGGTGATGGTCGTGCTGCTGATCTTCGCCCTCGTCGCGACCATCGGGGTGAAGGGCTTCCGCTCGGTCGCCAAGAGCGATCTGCGCGAGGCGACCGCGCACCTGTCGGGCGCGATCCGCTACATGTTCGACCGGGCCTCGATCACCGGGAAGTACCACCGCCTGGTGATCGACCTGAACGAAGGCCAGTACTGGCCCGAGGTGTCGGACGACAAGTTCTACGCCCCCAATCAGGCCGAGACGGAGAGCGAGCAGCGCAAGCGCGAGAACGCCGAGGCCGAGGCCGACGAGGAGGAGCGCAAGAAGGTCGAGAAGCAGAAGTCCCTGTGGGCGTCGTCCAGCAGCAGCTCGTCGCCGACCAGCTTCGACGTGTCGAAGCTGGAGGTGGGCGAGTTCCGCCCCAAGCACGCGCGCTTCGCGGCGTTCAAGGAGACGGCGCTGAAGCCGGTGCGGCTCAAGAAGCTGCACATCCGCAGCGTCTACACGCCGCGCCTGACCGATCCCGTCACCAGCGGCCGCGCCTACCTGTACTTCTATCCGCTGGGGCAGACGGAGCCGGCGATCATCACGCTGTCCGACGACTCCGGCGAGAACGTCTACTCGCTGGTCGTGCACCCCATCACCGGGCGAGTCCAGATCTTCAACCGCGAGATCCGTCCCAACCTGGGCGTCCGCTATGACGACGAAGGGCACCAGGTCACGCCATGACGCGCGTCGCACGTCGCCGCGAGGAGGGGTTCACGCTGCTGGAGATCATGGTGGCGATCGCGATCCTGTCGATCACGCTGGTCGTCCTGCTGTCGATCGTCACGAACAACGTGCGCGCCACGAATCACGCGAAGATGACCACCGCGGCGACGTTCCTGGCCCGCACGAAGATGGTCGACATCGAGGACCAGATCCTCGACGTCGGGTTCTCGGACACGACGGAGACGGCGGCCGGCACGTTCAAGGAGCTCGGGTACCCGCAGTTCCGCTGGGAGACGACGATCGAACGGATCGAGCTGCCCGCCGACCTGGGCCAGCGCGCCAAGGATCAGGCGACCGACGACACGAAGGACGCCAAGGACCCGATGTCGATGCTGACCGGGATCATGGGCAGCATGATGAGCAGCTTCATCGAGCCGGTGCGCATCGGCTTGCAGGAGTCGGTGCGCAAGGTGACAGTGCGGGTGCTCTGGAACGAGCACGGGCGGCCCGACCGCAGCTTCGAGGTCGTGCAGTACCTGACGGACCCGGCCAAGGCCGACATCAACAACTTCGGCGCCGCCGCCGGGAACGGGACGGGGGGCGCCACGGGCGCCAGCGGCACGGGCGCGGCCAGCGGAGCGAATCCACTCAACGCGATCAAGGGGCTGGGGCACTGATGCGAGCCCGGCGCGCCACGGACGGCGGCTTCACGCTGATCGAGGTCATGCTCGCGCTGGCGATCCTGAGCTTCGTGACCGCGTTGATGTGGGGCTCGTTCAGCCAGACGGTGACCAACAAGAAGGCGATCGAGTCGGCGCAGCAGCGGACGCACACGGTGCGTGTGGCGCTGACGCGCATGGCCCGGGAGATCGAGATGGCGTACCTCTCGGGGTCGGAGAACACGGCGCTCACCAACCGGCGCACCTTCCTGGTCGGGTCGTCGCACAGCGACGTCGACGAGCTGCAGTTCTCGAGCTTCGCGCACCAGCGGCTGCGGTCGGGGCTGGCCGAGGGGGACACGGCGCTGATCTCGTATTACGGCCAGCGCGACCCCGACGACCGGCGCGTGCTGAACCTGATGCGCCGCGAGACGCGCCGCTTGCAGGCCGAGGCGCCCACCGATCTGCCGGGCGAGGCCTACGTCCTGTGCCCGGACGTCGCGCGCGTGAAGTTCTCTTACTACGACCACAAGATGAAAGAGTGGGTCAATGACTGGAGCACGCTGAACGCCAGCGGGCCGCAGTACCTGCCCACCCACGTGCGCATCACGCTGACGGTCATCGACGAGCGCGGCCAGGAGGTCTCGTACACGACCGACGCGCGCATCCAGATGACCGAAAAGGTCGACTACCGGCCGGTGCGACAGTGAGCGTGCGGGAACGGCTCCGCAAATGGTGGAAAACGCCGCGCTCGCGGCGGGAGCGGGGCGTGGCGATGCTGATCGTCATCACCTGGCTGGCGCTGATGATCTCGATCATCGGCGAGTTCACCTACGGCACCGCGGTGGACTCCGCGCAGGCGGCCAACGCGCGCGAAGAGCTGCGCGCGCACTACCTGGCGCGGTCGTCGGTCAACCTGGCGCGCCTGCTGATCAAGATCCAGCAGCAGTACATCGATCCGATCATGAACCAGCTGCAGAAGA
>CAZPUH010000345.1:0-6834 GCA_964589215.1 uncultured Myxococcales bacterium
GCAGCCGTTCGGCGAGATCTGGCGGAGCTCTCCGGTGTTCCAGAAGATCCGCGGCCTGAAGATGGCCGACTACCCCGGGTGCGCCCCCTGCCCCGACAAGTCCTTCTGCTCGCGCGACCGGGGCGCCGCCTACAACGCCTCCGGCAGCTACACGGGGAACGACCCGTTCGTCTGCGCCGCCGCCGGCGTCGCGCGCGACCTGGCCCGCGAGCAAACGCCGCCGCGCGGATCGACCCCCGACGTCCGCCTGCCCCTCGCGATCGGCCGCTAGCGGCTGGCCCTTCACGCGCGCGGTATCATGGGGCGCATGCCGCGGTTGACGCCGATCCTGGAGATCAAACGGACGCTGGCCGGGGTCGAGAAGCGGTTCGAGTGCTCGAAGCTGGCCGGCGACGAGCGGCACGCCGTGGTCCTCTGGATCGCGCGCGAGCCGATGCACGTGCACGGCGTGGATCTGCCGGCCGGGACGGTCAGCTTCGGCCATTTCTGGTCGGACCGGTTCTACAACGTCTACCACTGGGTCGACGCCGCCGCGCAGCGGACCATCGGCCTTTACTTCAACATCGCGGACCAGACGCGCATCGGGGCCACCGAGCTCGAGTGGCGCGACCTGGTCGTCGACGTGCTGGCCACCCCCGCCGGCCGGCTGGACGTGCTGGACGAGGACGAGCTGCCGCCGGCGCTGGACGACGACGTGGCGGCGCACATCGCGGCCGGCAAAGCGGCGATCCTGACCTCGCCGCAGGCCGTGATTGGCGAGATCGAACGCGCGTCCCGTTCGCTGTATCCGCTGGTGTTCTGAACCCGTCAGATCTCCAGCACGGCCGGCTCGCGCGGCAGCCGCTGGAGGTCGAACCCGGCGATCAGCGCCCGGGCGTCGCGGGCCTCGCTCCCCGCGAGCCCCGCCGACACCGCCAGCAGGCCCAGGACGCGCGCGGCCGGCACGCCCTGCTCGCGCAGCGCCTTCAGCGACGCCGGGCGGGTTCGCTTGGCCAGCCGCTCGCCGCCCGGCGTGACCACCAGCGGCACGTGCGCGAACGCGGGGACGGGCAGCCCCAGCGCGCGGCCGAGGGCGATCTGCCGGGGCGTCGATCGCAACAGGTCGGCGCCCCGCACGACGCGCGTGACGCCCATGGCGGCGTCGTCGACGACCACCGCCAGCTGGTAGGCAGCCGTCCCGTCGGCCCGCCGCAGCACGAAGTCGTCGACGCCCCCGGGGTCACTCTCCGTCGATCCGTGGACCTCGTCGGTGAAGGCGATGTGTTCGCCCCGTCCGGCGAACCGCACGGCGGGCGCCCGCCCCTGCCCCGCGGCCCGCGCGCGCACCTCGTCGGGCGGCCGGTCGCGGCAGGTGCCGGGGTAGCGCGGCTCCTGGTCCGCCTCACCGTCGTGGGGCGCCGTCGCGGCGCGCGCGACGTCCGCCCGGGAGCAGGCGCACAGGAACGCGCGCCCGCTGGCCAGCAGCTGGTCGACGGCGGCGTCGTAGCGGGCCGTCCGCTCGCTTTGCCGGTACGGCGCGAACGGGCCGCCGCGATCGGGCCCTTCGTCCCAGTCGATCCCCAGCCAGCGCAGGTCGTCCAGCTGCTGCGCCTCGGCGCCGGCTTGCACGCGCGCCCGGTCCAGGTCCTCGATACGCATCACGAAGGCGCCGCCGCGCGCGCGGACGTCCAGCCAGGCCAGCAGCGCCGTTCGCGCGTTCCCGAGGTGCAGCAGCCCGGTGGGGCTCGGCGCGAACCGCCCCCGGGTCATCTCAGTAAATGATCAGCGACTCGGTGAGGTCGGCGCCGAGCCGCTCGCGCCCCGCCAGGAACGCCAGCTCGACGACGAACGCGGCGACGACCACGGAGCCGCCCAGCTCGCTCACCAGGTGGATCGTGGCGCCGGCGGTCCCGCCCGTCGCCAGCAGGTCGTCGACCAGCGCCACGCGCGCGCCCGACACGATCGCGTCGGCGTGCATCTCCAGCGCGTCGGTGCCGTACTCCAGCGCGTACTCACGGCGGGCCGTCGTGTGCGGCAGCTTGCCAGGCTTGCGCACGGGCACGAAGCCGATCCCCAGCGCGGCGGCCACGGGCGCCCCGAAGATGAACCCGCGCGACTCGATGGCGACGACCAGCTCGGGCCGGTGGGGCGCGATGCGCTCGACCAGGAGATCGACGGTCTGCCGGAACGTGGACGCGTCGCCCATCAGCGGCGTCAGATCGCGAAACAGGATGCCCGGCTTGGGAAAGTCCGGGATGTCGCGCACCCGGGCGCGCAGCAGCTCGATGCGCGGATCGACGGCGGAGCTCATGGCCGGCTCGCCGTCTTCGGGGGGCCGTTCGGCGCCGTGTGGGGCCGCGGGGCGGGAAGAGTCGCGGGAAGGTAGCTCATGGGGTCACGGGGAATCTGCCCGCTTCGGACCTCGAAGTGCAAGTGCGGGCCCGTGGCGTGGCCGCTCTGCCCGACCAGCGCGATCCGATCGCCGGCCCGCACCGGCTGCCCCTGCGTCACCAGCAACGCGGAGTTGTGCGCGTATACCGTCAGCAGGTCGCCCTCGTGCTTCACGACGACCAGATTGCCGTAGCCGCGCACGCCGTGCCCCGCATAGACGACGCGGCCGTCCGCGGCGGCGAACACGGGCGTCCCGACGGGCGCGGGAAGGTCGATCCCTTCGTGCGGCTTGCCCCAGCGCGACCCGAACGGAGAGCCGATGGTCACCGCCACCGTCGTCAGGGGCCACTGCAGCGTGGGCCGCGCCGAGGCCGTCCCGACCGGCGCGGGCGACACCGGCGCAGGCGGGTTTTCGAGGACGAACAGCGACATCCCCGGGCGCACCTGGGCGGGCGTGTCGAGACCGTTCACCTCCAGGATGTCTTCGGGCGGCACGCCCGCGACGCGCGCGAGGCCGTCCAGCGTGTCACCCTCGCCGACGACGATCCAGTGGCCGCGAGGGGCCTCGGGGTGCATGGGCGGTTGCGTCGGACGGCAGGCGCACGCCAGCACCAGCGCGGCGCCCAGCGCCGCGAAGAGAAGCGACTCAGGCCGCCGGCGCCCCGCCACCGACACCGAATCGGCCGAGGAGATCGACGTAGCGGCAGCGCGTGTCGTACGACGTCGTGAACTCGTCGCCCGAGCGGCGGATCAGCGCCAGGACCTGATCGTCGTTGCTGCCGACCGGGATCACGAGGCGCCCACCGTCGGCCAGCTGGTCGGCCAGCATCGCCGGCACGCGCGGCGCGCCGGCCGAGACGATGATGAGATCGTAGGGCGCGTGGGCCGGCCAGCCGCCGCTGGCGTCGAAGCATTCCAGCGTGACGTTCGAGACGCCGGTCTCGGCCAGCACCTGCCGCGCGCGCGCCGCCAGGGCGGGCACGATCTCGACGGCGAACACCTCCGCGCAGAGCTGCGCGAGCACGGCCGCCTGGTAGCCGGAGCCGGCCCCCACCTCCAGCGCGCGGTCGGTCGGCTGCGGCGCCGCCAGCTCCGTGGCGCGCGCGACCATGTACGGCTGCGAGATCGTCTGGCCGTGTCCGATCGCCAGCGGGCGGTCCTCGTAGGCGACGCTCTCGAGAGCGCGCTCGACGAAGAGATGGCGCGGGACCGCCCCCATGGCGCCCAGCACGCGCGGGTCGCGGATTCCGCGGTGGGCGATCTGGTCGATGACCATCGCGCGGCGCGCCTCGGCCAGCTGTTCCTCGCCGCCCGGACCCGCGCCCCCCCGCCTTGCGCTCATCGGTCGCTTCTAGCGCGTTCGATCGCGTCGTGCACGAAATTCCCTACCCGCCACTCGACCAGCTCGCCCAGCAGGCGCGCGTGGGTGAGGTCGAGCCCCAGCGGCGTCACCGACGCGAGACCCGACCGGACGGCGGTCAGATCCGAGCCCGGCAGGTCGGTCGCGTTCTCTTCGGGTCCGCCGATCCAGTAGTAGGACCGACCTCGTAGATCCTGGCGCGCCTCGACCTGGTCGCGGTACACGCGGCGACCCAGGAACGTCACGCGGTAACCCGAGATCGGCCCAGCCGGGACGTTCACGCTCAGCAGCGAAGCGTCCGGGAGCACGCCGGGCCCGCGCCGGATCATCTCGGCCGCCAGCGCCCGCGCGAACGCGGCGGCGTGCGAGAAGTCCTGCGGGCTGCGGCGCTCCAGCGAGACCGCCAGCGCGGGAACGCCCCGCAGCGCGCCCTCGACGGCGGCGGCGACGGTGCCCGAATAGAAGACGTCCGAGCCCAGGTTGAAGCCGTTGTTGATGCCGGACACGACCAGCGCGGGCCGGCGCGGAACCAGGTGCAGCAGCCCCAGGTAGACGCAGTCGACCGGCGTGCCGTCGATCGAGAAGACGCCCGGCTCCAGCTCGTCCACGCGCAGCGGCCGGTCCAGGGAGATCGAGTGCGAAGCAGCGCTCCGCTCGCGATCCGGGGCGGCGACGATGACCTCGCCCACCTCGGCCAGCGCCGCCCGCAACGCCTGGATGCCCGGCGCGGCCACGCCGTCGTCGTTGGTGATGAGGATCAGCGGCGCTTCACTCATGATTCATTGGCGGGGAGGGCCCGACGGCCCCCCCCGCCTCGTGTCGGGGCGACTGGATTTGAACCAGCGACCCCCTGTCCCCCAGACAGGTGCGCTAACCAGGCTGCGCCACGCCCCGCGACTACGAGAGGTTTATCTATCAGCTAGTCGGCGCAGATACGTATCAGATCCTGAAGACCTTGCTTGATTTTTCGTAGGGTCTCCGGCGCGATCTCGGGCGGCGCCGGGGGCGGCACGGGGACCGGCTCCTCGTCGCGCCCCTCTCCGCGCAGCCGCGACCGGGCGCCCTCGATCGTGTAGCGCTTCTCGTACAGCAGGTGGCGAATCTTCAGCAGCAGCTCGACGTCGGTCCGCCGGTAGAGGCGCTGCTGCGACTTCGTCTTCTGCGGGCGCAGCGACCTGAACTCGGTCTCCCAGTAACGCAGCACGTACGGCTTGACGCCCACCAGGCGGGCCGTCTCACCGATCTTGAAGAACGCCTTGTCGGGGATCCCAGAAGCGTCGGTGGCGGTCGTCCGTCGCGCCACGCGCGCCTTACCCGTTGAGGACGTTCTTCAGGACCTGGCTGGGCTTGAACGTCAGGACGCGGCGGGCGCTGATGGTGATCTCCTGGCCCGTCTGCGGGTTCCGCCCGGCGCGCGCGTTCTTGTCCCGCACGACGAAGTTCCCGAAGCCGGAGATCTTGATCTTCTCGCCCCGCTCGAGCGTCTCTTTGATCGTGTCGAACACGGTCTCGACGATCTCGGCGGCCTCCTTCTTCGAGAAACCGCCAACCTTCTCGTAGACGTTCTCAACGATGTCGGCCTTCGTCATGACCGCCTGCTTCTATACCACCGAAGCGGGTGCGCTGAAAAGTATCGAATTCGCCTGGGTTTATTGCCGCAGGACGACCGACGGGGCCGTCTTCAGGCGAGCGACGACGCCCGCATGGGCCGCGTCGACCTCGGCGTCGGTCAGCGTCCGGTCGTCGGCCCGGTAGGTCAGCGTCCAGAGCATCCCCTTCTTGCCGGGCGGGACGTAGCGCCGGTCGCGGTAGTCCTCGAGGACGGCCAGCTCGCGCAGCAGCGGCTCGTTGCCCGACGACATCAGGCTGCGCTGCTCGTCGGCCGTGACCGTCACGTCGATCCAGAACGAGATGTCCCGGGTCGAGGCCGGATATCGCGGCGGCGGCACGCTGCGCACGGGACCGCGGGCGCCCAGGGCACCGTCGAGCGCGACCTCGACGTAGAACGCCGGGACCTCCAGCCCCAGCCGCTTGCGCAGCCCGGGGTGAATCTCGCCCGCCCGCCCGATGACCGGATCGGTGGGGGCGTCGCCGAGGCGGATCTCGGCGCCCGCGCCCGGGTGCAGCAGGCTGCGCTCGCCCGCGGGGCGGAACCGGGGGGCCGGCGCGCCCAGCGCCCGCAGCAGCTCGACAGCCACCTCCTTGAGGTCGTAGAAATCGATCGGCTCCGTGCGCCGCAGCCAGTCCGGGCGGCGCCCCAGCAGGATCGCCGCCGCGAACGTGGTCTCGACCGGCGCCTCCTTGGGATCGGCCGCCCGCCGCACCACGGGGCCGACCTCGAACAGGCCGACGTCGGGCACGCTGCGCGCCAGGTTGCGCCGCGCGGCGTCCACCAGCCCCGGCAGCAGCGACGTGCGCATGACCTCGTAGTCGGCGGAGATCGGGTTCTTCACGGCGATGCCGTCGTCCAGCGGCGCGCCCAGCGCCGTCAGCCAGCCGCGCGGGACGAACCCCCAGCTGACGATCTCGGTCAGGCCCAGCGCCGCCAGCGCCTCGCGGGCGCGGTCCGCCGTCGACTCCGGGCTGGGGGCCGGCGCGCCGCTGCCGTGGGGCAGGCGCGCGGGGGCGCGGTCGTACCCCACGAGGCGCATCACCTCCTCGACCAGGTCCTCCTCGATCGAGATGTCGGGGCGGAAGGTGGGAACCTTGGCGACCAGCTTGTCGCCGCCGTCGGGGCTGGTCGCGATCCCGATGGCGCCCAGCTTGGCGGCCGCCGTCTCCAGCGGGATCTCGAAGCCGGCCAGCCGGGCCAGACCGTGCGCGGACAGCGTCACGGGGCGCGGGTGCGCCTGCTGCGGGTAGCGGTCGATCCCCTCCCCCGCCACGGCGCCGCCGCCGAGCCGGGCCAGCATCGCCGCCGCGCGCTTGCTGGCGTAGGGGATGCCGTTCGGATCGACGCCGCGCTCGAACCGGTGCGAGGCCTCGCTGCGCAGGCCCAGCCGCTTCGACGTGCGCCGGACCGAACGGGGATCGAACGTGGCGACCTCCAGCAGGACCGAGGTCGTCCCGTCGGAGACCTCGCTCTCGGCGCCGCCCATCACGCC
>CAZPUH010000346.1:0-4267 GCA_964589215.1 uncultured Myxococcales bacterium
GCGAATGTCCGATTCCAGCATCTCGGGCTCTTCGTCATAGTCCGAGATGATGATCTCTCGATTGTGGGCGTCCGTCGAGGACGGGGTGAAAAAACCTTCGACCAGGTCGGCGACCTCTTCGTGCGAGGTCCCCCGCTTGACCGTGGCCAGCGCGTAGACGACGTGTCCGTCGTCCACGACGGACAGGAAGCCGATGCGACGTCCGTCCTCGACGGACCAGAGGTCCCACGACTCGCCCGCCTGCGTGCGCGTCACGCGCGTCGCGTAGAACGTGCGCGGCTCGTGCCGCGTGATGGGGGTGATCTTAGGGTCGCGGGGCAAGATCTCTCCGTCGGGGGAACCAGAATAACGACCAAATGCGGCCCCGGCAAGACCCGGGCGAGGCGGGACGGGCGAGGTCTAGGCGGTTTGCAGCTCGATCCAGAACGTACAACCCGCGCCGGGGACGCTGTCGACGCCGATGCGCCCGCCATGCTGATCCACGATGGCGCGGCAGAGGTAGAGCCCCAGGCCCAGCCCGCTGGTTCCCTGGGCCGTCGCCCCGCGGACGAACCGCTCGAACACCCGGCTCTTGTCGGCGGCGCTCAGGCCGGGGCCCTGGTCGCGCACCTCGACCCGCGCCATCCCGACTGGCGCCGCCGCGACCCGCACGATGACCGGAGAGCCGGCCGGCGTGTAACGGGCCGCGTTTTCCAGCAGATTCGCCAGCACTTGCCGCATGCGGACAGAGTCCAGCGACGCGATCACCGGCGCGTCCGGCAGGTCCACCTGCACGGGCGTCGGGTGCGCGCGCCGAAACGCCCCCACGGCCTCGGTGACGACGGCGCGCAGGTCGGCGGCGCCGGGACGAAACGGCAGCGCCGCGAGATCGACGCGCGCCTGATCCAGCAGGTCGTCGACCAGACCCGAGAGCAGCCGCACCTGCGCGCGCGAGAAGGCCAGGTCCTCCTCGACCACGGGCTGCCCGGCGCGCACCTGCCGTTCGATCATCTGCAGCGTCATCCCCAGCGGGGCCAGGGCGTTCTTGAACTCATGGGCGACGGCCGCCAGCACGGCGCCCGCATCCGGAGCGGCGTCCGCCTCGCTTCCAGGCGGCGGTGGCGCGCGCTCGCTCACGTCCTCTCCAGCAGGACGGCAATGCCTTGCCCGACGCCGATGCACATGGTTGCCAGGCCGAACCGCGCGCCGCGGCGTCCGAGCTCGTGCACCAGCGCCGTCGCCAGCCGCGCGCCCGATGCGCCCAGCGGGTGGCCGATCGCGATGGCGCCGCCGTTGACGTTCACGCGGGCGGGGTCGAGGTGCAGCTCTCGCATGCAGGGAATCGCCTGCGCGGCGAACGCCTCGTTGAGCTCGACGAGATCCAGCTGGTCCGCGCGGAGCCCGGTGCGCGACAGCAGCTTCTGTGTCGCGGGGATCGGGCCCAGCCCCATGTGCTTGGGCTCGACGCCTGCGACGGCGGACGCGACCACGCGGGCGCGCGGGCTGCGACCCAGGCGCGCCAGGCCATCTGCCGAGGCCAGCAGCAACGCCGCGGCGCCGTCGTTGATCCCGGACGAGTTCCCGGCGGTGACGGTTCCGCCCGACTTGCGAAACACAGGCTTCAGCGCGGCCAGCTCGGCGGCGGTCGTCGCCGGGCGCGGGTGCTCGTCCAGGTCGAAGCGGCGCGGGGTTCCGCCGCGGCCCGCGGGCAACTCGACGGCCAGCAGCTCTTCCCCGAACTTGCCGGCGGCCTGCGCCGCGGCCCACCGGCGCTGGCTCTCCAGCGCGAACGCGTCCTGATCCTCGCGCGACACGTGGTGCAGCTCGGCCACCAGCTCCGCGGTCTCGCCCAGCGGGTGCGTGCCGTGAAGCGCCTCCATCCGCGGATTCACGAACCGCCATCCGAGCGTGCTGTCGTGGACCGTGACGTCCCCGCGCGCGAACGACTCGCGCGCCTTGGCCATCACCAGCGGCGCGCGCGTCATCGACTCGACGCCGCCCACCACCACCAGGTCGGCCTCGCCGGTCGCGATCGCGCGCGCCCCGTCGACGACCGCCTGCAAGCCGGAGCCGCAGAGGCGGTTCACCGTCGCGCCCGGAACCGTCACCGGCAGCCCCGCCAGCAGCGCGCTCATGCGGGCGACGTTGCGGTTGTCCTCGCCGGCCTGGTTCGCGCAGCCCAGAACGACGTCGTCGATGGCCGCCGGATCGGCCCCGGCGCGCCGCACGACCTCGGCGATGACCAGCGCGGCCAGGTCGTCCGGCCGAACCTCGGCCAGCGCCCCCCGGTGGCGCCCGACAGGCGTGCGAACCGCCTCGACCACGAACGCCTCGCGCAGGGACGCGGCCATCCCCGCGATTGTACTAGAAGGATCCGAACGCGGCGACGGCGGGGATCATCGAGCCGTCCGTCGCGCGCATGGGCGCGAACGTCGCCATCGGCATCGAGGGCGCGGGGTCGCGCGGCGACGGCTCCTCGCCGACATGGTGGGTCGCCAGTACGCCGCCGACGAAGCCCAGCGCGCCGCCCAGCAACGCCGCGCCCGCCGCGATGGCGCGGTCCCGGTCGTCGGGATCTTGATTGAGGCAACTGGGATTCGCCACGCAGCCGATGGTCGCCCCCGCCACACCGCCGGCCACCACCGCGGCGTCGACCAGCAGAACCCGTTGCCACGTGGGGCCGTACTCCTTCTGGTCCGGCAGGTACGCACCCAGCAGGCCGGCCGCCAGGCCGACGTTGAGGCCGATGAGCGCACCGGGCATCAGGTCCATCACGCTCCGCTGATAGAGCGAGCACTGAACACTTCCGTCCGCGGCCATTTCGCCACAGTGCGCGCCTTGCGGGGAAGGATTCCTCTTCAGCGGGTCCGGGCCGTTGTTGTAGTTGTTGACCGTGTAAGGCCACCCCTGCCCGTACGGCTTCCAGTCGAGCGCCACCTGGGCCAGCGCGCCGACGAAGGCTCCGCCGAGCGCAGCGCTCTGGATCATGGCGACACGCCCATAGGTCGGAGCGCGATTCCGCAGCAGCACGCCGCCGGTGAGCCCCAGCGCCAGCCCGCCCGCGCTGCCGTAAAATCCCGCCCGCAGCTCGTCGCCCAGCGAACCGCGGCAGTTGGTCGGGCCCGGGCACGCCGCGGGCTGCGGCTTGACGGAGTCGCTGGCGGTGTCGATCTGCTGGCCGACGATGCCCATCAACGCGCCATCGACCAGCCCAATCCACATCGCGCCCATGATGAAGAAGGCCTTGTTGTCCGGGATGTACTCCGGGACCAACGGCGTCGCAACCAGCAGCCCGACGATCCCGCCCGCGATGGCGCCGCCGCTGGCCAGCAGCACCGACGACACATTTCGATCCTGGAACGACCCGCCGATGGCGGCGACGACCGCGCCCGCCCCGAACAAGCCGCCGACGACGGTGGCGGCGCCCAGAAGCTCTGGCCGCCCTGAGCGCTGGCGATACGGCAACGTGAGGCGCCGGGCCCCCGTCAGCTGTTCGTCCGCGCCCGCGGCCAGCGTCAAGTCGACCGTCCGCGCGATGTAGTTGGGCGCCTCCGCGAAGATCTCGACCGCCCCCGGCGCCAGCTCTTGCCGGTACGGGTTGCGAGCGCGGTTGCCGTTCACGTACAGGGTGGCGCCGGGCGGGTAGGTCTCGATCGCGAGCCGCGCCGGGATCGGCTCCAGCTTGAAGAACAGCGGCTTCGTCTCGGCCAGGTCGATGTCGACGATGCGGGTCTGCCCCTGGTACTTCGGTTTCGTGACGTCGACGCGATAGCGCCCGCGGGGCACGGAGAAGTTGTTGGGGGCCTGCCCCGTCGCGACCACGCGCCGCGCATCGGCTTCGGGCGCGATGCGCACCGTCACGTCGTCAGGGACGGCGTTGATGACGAACGTGCTGGGGCGGCGGTCGATGGCGCTGACGCGGTCCCGGGCCAGCGCCGCGAACTCGCCCTGCGGGTTCTCCTCGACGTACCTCTCGTAGTTGACGCGCGCCTCTTTCAGGCGGCCCAGCAGGTACTGGCACTGCGCCATCATGAACAGCGCGGCCGGGCGGCTCTTGAGATCGTTCGCGCGCGAAAATTCGATCAGGGCCTGTTCGTGCTCGCGCGCGTCGAACAGCTGCAACCCGATCTCGTAGTGCGAGCGCGCCGCCGCCGTCGCGTCGTCGGCACGCGCGACACGAGCCACGCCGCCCACCCCCAGCAGGGCGATCACCAGCAGGCGCAACCGGGTCACTTGTCCGGGTAGGCCTCGCGCGAGCCTGACGGGAGCACACCCCGTCTGACCGACT
>CAZPUH010000347.1:0-2347 GCA_964589215.1 uncultured Myxococcales bacterium
GGCGCTGCCCACCGTCGGGACCCAGCTGGCGGTCGTCGCCGCCGCCGTGTCGGTCGTCGAGACGCTGCGCGCGCTGGTCCGCTACCTGCGCGCGCCCGCCGCCGCGACGCAGGCCGTCGCGGTGTCCGTGCCCGCGGCGCCGCCGCCGGGCCCGGGGCCACGCCCCGTCAGCGCCGCGCCCGCTTCCGTCCCTGATAGGCGCTGACGCCCCACTCGATCGCCAGCCGCACGGGGTGGAAATCCAGCGGCAGGCGCGCCGGCGTCCCGGCCAGCGCCTCGCGCTCGATCGCGCGCTCCAGCGCGTGGGCGAACTCGCGGTCGCGGCAGTAGAGGTCGACCTCTTCGTAGTCGCCGTGCGACAGCACCGTGAAGTTGGTCGATCCGACCGTCCCCCAGGCGCCGTCGCCGACGATCGCCTTGCCGTGCACCATCGTCGGGTGCAGCACGATGCGCAGGTTTTCGGGGCTGCCGGTCCGGCGCATGACCGCCGCGCAGGCCGCCAGGTTCAGGTCCCCGCCCACGTTGGCGCGCGCCGCGGTCACCAGCGTGACGCGAACGCCGCGCCGGACGGCGGCGACCAGCGCCTCGGTCGCCGCGGGGTCGCCCAGGTAGGCCATCGCGATCGTCAGCCGCTCGCGCGTCTGATTGATGAGGTCCAGGCGCTGGGCAGCCATCGACTCGCCGGTGACCGCGCAGCCGCGAACCGAGTGCAGCAGGTAGTCGAAGCGGCGGGTCGGATCGAAAGCGGCGCGGCCTTCATATCGATCGGCCAGGCGCTGGGCGGCGCCGCCTCCCGACACTTCGACCATGAAGTCGACGTTCACGTGGCGGAAGTCGTCGCCGATACCCATCCCGCCCAGAATCACGGTCTCGTCGTCGAAGACGTAGAGCTTCGAGTGGTCGAAGCGCTTCTCGCTGACCAGCCGCACGCGCGGGTGCCGGCGCAGGGCCTCGGCCACGGGGCTGGGCGCCTGCCGCAGCGAGCCCCAGCGCCCGTAGAACCCCATCATCACCAGCGTCCCGAGGCGCGGGATCAGCTGGATGTCCTTGTGGAACAGGCTCTGCTTGGTGGCCTCGAGGTACTCGTAGTAGGCGCCGACGTGGTCCTTGATGATCGTGACCGCCACGCCGCGCTCGGCCGCCGCCAGCAGGGCCGCCGCCAGATCCCGCCCCGTCTGATCGTCACGCCACTCGAACGCGCGCACGAGGACGCTTCGCCGCGCCGTCGCAATTCGCTCGAAGATTCGCGCGTACGCGGTCGGACCACCAGTCAAGAGCTCGAACGTCGCGTGGGGACGGAGCTCGCCCGCCGGAGCGGCGACAGGGGACGACGACATCGGGGGGCGAAATCTAGTACATGCCCGGCCCGGGTCGCAAACCCGGATTCTTGCCGCTATTCACGGCTGACCTCTCGCGCCCACTCGCGGTAGCGGGCGTAGAAGGCGCGCTTTTCCTCGGGGTAGATGGGGATCCAGGCCGTGGCCGCGTAGCCGAACATCCAGAAGAACAGCACGTCGAACACGTAGGCGGGGGCCACGATGAAGGCCACCACGGGCGAGGACAGGAACCCGAACGCCAGCATTTTGACGTACCGCTGCATCCGCCGGCGGCCCCGGTGGGTCATGTAGGGGATGGGGAACAGGTTCAGGAGCGCGAAGGCCGTGATGATCACGGCGCCCGTCGCGTAGCGCGCCGGGTTCAGCTGGAAGAACAGGCGGGACAGCACGAAGGCGGCCGCGCCGTAGCCGCTGACCGTGCGGGGCAGGCCGCAGTACATGAGCGGGTCGCCCAGCTTGGCGACCGAGAACAGGGCCTGGCGGATCGTCGCGCAGGTGACGATGAGCGACATCAGCGCGATGCCGCCCGCGCGGTGCCCGCCCTGCGCGTAGACGGCGTAGACCAGCACGGCGGGGGCGATGGCCTGGGTGAAGTGGTCGGTCGCCGTGTCGAGCTCGCTTCCGAAGGCGTTCGACGTCTTGGTCAGCCGCGCGACCGGTCCGTCCAGCGTGTCCCCCAGCAGGTAGCCGACGAGCAGGGCGGTCCCGGCGGCGACGAAGCGCCCTTCGACCGTCAGGACAATGCACCCGACCCCGCCCAGAAGGTTGATCATCGTGAAGAGGTCCTTCACGCCGAACGGCCCGAATCTCCAACGCATTTTGTGCGCGGAGAGTACCAGGTTCCGCAAGTCCTGCGTGGTGGAGGGCCCCCGGCCATTGACTTTGCCGGGGTGCGGCCTTTAAATCTGAACCGCAACTAGACTGACATGTCAGTTCAGACCGGTGGCCCCACCCGCCGGAAACCGAGGGCGCCCCCCGGCCCGTCACCAAGACCCGCCACCCAGAAGAGG
>CAZPUH010000348.1:0-10952 GCA_964589215.1 uncultured Myxococcales bacterium
ACCCAGCGCGCCAGGCCCGGGAAGTGGATGTTCATCCAGTAGTCGTAGAGGTCCAGCTTCTCGGGACCCCAGGTCAGCTTCTTCTGGTCCTCGGGCGTCAGCCGGTCGCGCAGCGCGCGGATGTTGTCGGCCCGAAACACGTACGCGTTCTCGAAGATGAAGGGGCGGAACAGCGTGATGTTCTCGGCCGCCTCGGTCGTGACGCGCTCGATCTCGTCGAAGCCTTTCTTCATGCGGTCCAGGAACTCGGAGAAGCGGCCGGCGCCCCAGCTGGGCCGGATGCGCCCCAGCGTCTTCGAGATCTGCTTGGCCGCCCGGTTGAACGTGGGGAGCGAGTAGCGGTCGAAGTGCTCCTCGGTGACGGGGCGGAACTCCATGCGCGCCGCCAGCTCGTTCAGGAACTTGTTGCCGGTCTCCTTGTCGCGGAAGCGCTGCCGCTTGTAGAGGCCGGTCAGCGTCGTCACCCGGTCCATCCGCATCGGGTTCAGGTCGCCGCTCGACAGCTGGAAGACCAGCTTGGGCTGCTCGACGATGGCCTGCGCGGCGACCATCAGCATGCCCGCCACCACGTGATCGACGGGGACGACGTCCAGGATCAGCTTGGGGGCGACGGGCAGCATGTTCTGTCCCTTCAGCGCCAGGTACACCAGCGGCGCCGACGTCGTGAACCCTTCGTTCCAGCCGCGGAACGGGTACTCGACGGCGCTCTCGACGATGGCGGGGCGCACGATCGCGCGGACGATGCCGGTCTCGCGCGCGACCAGCTGGTCGCCCATGCTCTTCGTGTACGTGTAGATGTTGGGCCAGCCCCAGTTGGCGGCGCGCTCGACCCCCTGGCGGGTCATCTCGGAGCGGATCCACTCCTTGCGGGCGCGGGCGACGGCCAGCTTCAGCGACGACTCGTCGTCGAAGTCGCGCTTCTCCTCGCGCAGGCGGTCGCGCGCCTCCTGGCGCAGCTTGGCCAGGACCTGCGCGTCGTCGGCCAGCTCGCGGATGCGGGCGGCGCCGGCGGCGTTGTCGGCCATCTCTTGCTCGACGGAGAAGCGCGTGCCGGGCAGGTCGTGGTGGCGCGGGAAGTACCCGTCCAGCTCCTCGTCCTCCCAGACCTCGCCCGAGCGGTTGCCGGCCACGAAGCAGGTGCTGGTGTGAATCAGCGCGGGGCGCTTCATGCGCTTGGCGAACGCGATGACGTTCTTGGTGCCTTCGACGTTCGTGCGCAGCGCCGACTCCAGCGGCGGGTTGAACGTCACGCGGCCCGACGAGTTGATGAGGACGTCGATGTCCTTGGCGACCTTCTCGGCCTCGGCCTCGCTGAGCCCCAGGTTCGGCTCCGTGATGTCGCCGTCGACGACCACGACCTTCTGGCGCAGGACCTCGGCCAGCCCCTCGGGCCCACCGTACCTGGCGCGCAGCGGGTCGAACGCGGGTGACGTGACGACGCTCTGCCAGAAGCGGGCCTCGCTGTCCGTGCCGCTGCCCCGCCGCACCATGACGTAGGCGCGGCCGATCTCCGGGTAGCGGTCCAGCAGCATGCTGAGCAGCACCTTCCCGACGAAACCGGTGCTGCCGAGGATGAACAGGTTCCGGCCGCGGAGGATGTCGGTGACCGACAGGGTCGGGGCCGGAGCCGAAAGGGCGTTCGAAAGCTCCATGAAGACCGGGCTTTTTACCCCGATCGGGGGGCGATGCCAAATGCGCCGGTCGCCCGCGCGTCACCCCGATGAAACCCCGATGTAGCCCGACGTAAAGCCTGATGAAAACTTGCGCGATGAGCGTCATCGGGCTTTCATGTTCGTCGGTGGACGCCACGAGCACATCACGGCGAGACATCAGACCGCCATCGGGCTTCGAAGATCATCTGTCCAGGCGCCAGGTGGCCCAGGCCCTGGGCTTCGCCAGCGAGTTCAAGGTCCGCCAGCTGGAGAAGGAGGGGCGCCTGCACCCCATCCGCGGCGCCATGGGATCGGCCTGGTACCCGCGCGGCCAGGTCGAGACCCTGCGCCGCTCCCTCCCCCGCCCCGCCCTATCCCCCGGCCCCCGCGCCCGCTGGACCGACGCCGCCCTGATCGCCCTCCTCCGCGAACGCCCCCGCAGCGTCGTCGACCTGGTCGTCGACGCCGGCATCCCCATCTCTCGCGCGGAGCGCGTCTACCGCTGGTGGCGCACGCATGAAGGTTCTGCCGAACGCCCCGCTGCCCACGCAACGATCACCGCCGACGCGGAAACCGACCCTGCCGAGCGCCGCAGCGGCGACCGCCTGGAACACGACGCCCTCGTCCGCCAGCTCCGCGACGCCGACCCCAAGGTGCGCGCCGAGGCATTCGAGAAGCTGAAAGCGCGGCGAACTGGCTGAAGCCGACGGTCACCTCGCCTCTGCTCAGAATTCGTGCCGCGGGCAGTTCACGAGCGCCGCTCAACCACTCAGATCATGGGTTCGTCGAAGCGCGATTGAGGTGGACGAGGTGATAGTCCTTGATAGTTCGGTCACCGGGAACCATCCCGGTAACCAACAACTTCCCCGTCCGGCGCAGTTCTGCGACCGCATCAGCAAGGTGCTTGCGCGTGATGTGGTAGTCGCCCAGCAAAACGGGCCAAATGTTGCCGAATGAGGCCGGGCCATCCGCCTCGAGCCGCCGCTGGAGTACATCGACGGCGTGCCGAACATCGGCGTCGCGCATCTTCCTGTACCGGACATCCATGGACGGCACTATGTCGAATTGAAGCTGTCCTGTGCGCTCTTCAGAGGCGCGCGCCTTCGCTCTCGCGCGAACCGCTCCCGCCTCGCGGCCCACGACCTTCTCCTCGATGTCGCGAAACAGCCTAAGGACTTCGGGGTGGTGGCCGCCCACGACCAGTCGAAAGAATGTCTGGTCCTTGATGGGGTGTGGAATCGCGAGATCCGCCACATGCGGCACGTTTGTTCGGTCCGCGAGCTGTCGCCGGTACAGTGCCCTCAGACCCCGCTCGTCGAGATCGGCTGGCAAGTCGCTCTCGATCAACCCGAAGAACTCTCGCATCTGCCCGCGAAGAAATTCGCGTTGATCGTACTTCCACCGGTTGATGTGATGAAACATGACGTTCACGATGACGTCCCGGTACCGCCCGGCGACGAGGGGCGCGATGTGGCCCATCCCAGCCCCCTTCCACCCCGTCGGGTCGACGAATACGAACGCCGGATCTGTTCCGACGATCTTTTGAATTTCGGGAACCTTGTCGGCGAACTCTCCTTCCAGGACGTGCGGCGACACTCCGCGGTTTGGGCGGGCCCGCACGAAGTCTCGCAAGCGTCGGGCGGAGCCACCGCTCGCTTCCACAAAGATCGCTCCCGCCTGAACTTCGCCGGCCGAACCCTTCCATCGCTCCAAGGCCTCCTCGAGGGCGCCAAGTCCAATCGCGACTGAAGTGTCGGCCTGTTCATCTGTTTGGGACTGCCACGGTCCTGCGAAGCAGTCGACGTACCAGAGCCGGACTGTTCGCCCGCCTCGACTCACCGAGGCCAGCTTCTGAGTCCACGCGCGCAGATAATGACTGAGCACCTGGTGCTTGAAGAACGTTTGTTCCCTGTCGCGGTACTCTTCCGGCGCGTCCACCGAGACACCTCCGCCACGACGTAAAATTTGACAGGCTAGGCATACTATACATGAGTTCAGTGTCAGTGGAGCAAATTGCATGAGCGACGGTTCGGCGATCGAATGGACAGAAGCGACGTGGAACCCGGTGCGGGGGTGCACCAAGGTGTCCGCCGGCTGCAAGCACTGCTACGCGGAGGTCTTTTCAGAGCGCTTTCGCGGCGTCCCCGGCCACCCGTTCGAGCAAGGGTTCGATTTGCGGCTGGTACCGGAGGCGCTGGATTTGCCTCGCCGCTGGCGGCGGGGGCGGCTGGTCTTCGTGAACAGCATGTCGGATCTGTTCCAGGACGAAGTTCCGCTCGAATTCATCCAACAGGTGTTCGCCGTGATGGCTGAATGCCGTCAGCATCAATTTCAGGTCTTGACCAAGCGTGCCGACCGACTGGCCATCTTGGCGCCGAAGCTAGATTGGGCACCCAACGTGTGGATGGGCGTCAGTGTCGAGAGCGAGGCATTCGTGAAACGTGTGCAGCTGTTGCAGGAGGTGCCGGCAGCCATTCGTTTCGTCAGCGCTGAGCCTTTGCTGGGACCGATCGCCGAGCTACCGCTGGACCGGATTCACTGGGTCATCGTGGGCGGCGAGAGCGGCCCGCGCGCGCGCCCGATGTCGGCTGACTGGGTCCGCTCCCTCCGAAATCAATGTCAAAGCGCCGGTGTCGCATTCTTCTTCAAGCAGTGGGGCGGCATCCGGCGGAAGTCCGCGGGCCGGTCGCTCGATCGGCGTGAGTGGAACGAGATGCCGCGAGCGATCGACAGATCCCCGGGTCAGTCGGCGCTCGAAGCAGGCTGAGGGCGATACGCCCAGACCTTACCCTTTATCGAAACGGTAACTGTGGTCACTACGGTCGCGGTCACCAACCCGCCGGTGGTCGTCTTCAAAACCTTGTGCTCGGTCGTCGTGGTGGTCCCGGGCCTTATGGGCAAAGTGTGAAGCTGAACGTGAGCGCCGCCGGGTTTCACATGCTGCTCGAGGATGGTCAGCACGCCCGGCGCCACGCCGACAACAATCGCGGTGTGCTGTGGACGAATTGCAGGGACCGAATCGGGCGGGGAGATGATTGTTCCGCCCGTCCAGCTGGTTTTCACGGTCGTAGTGGTCATGACCACGTAATCGCGAAACTGCAGAATGTCACCGGGAACCGCCGCAATGATCGGGATCTCCTCGCCCCACACATAGTCGTCGTTGCGTCCGACCGTGGTGGAGCTGCGTGCTCCCGCTTGCCGAAGCGCCTGATCGGCCAAGTCCCAGCACTCGCCCCGGCCGACGCGCTTCTTGAGCTGGCCACGCGCCCAGGTGACGACCTTCTGGTTGATGCTGCCTTTCATGTCATCGAATCCTGCGTGTCGCTCGTTGCCGCCCCTCGCTCATGCACCGGCCCAACAGAAGGCTCTTCAGCCGAGCATCGTCGCAGGGGTCTTCGGTGTCGAAGGTGAACTTGATCGGCCTGCGGCGCGGAGCCAGAGACTCGAACGTGCATTCGCAGCGCCGGCCACGACAGTCGATCGAGACCATCGCATCACCAGGATGATCGTGGCCGCGTTCCTTGATGCAATCCGCTTCGACCCAACAGCGGGGTTGCATGTGAAGGATTCTGAGGACGCCATCCCGACCGATTTCGGTTCGGGAGCCGCTTCGGCCTCCGCCGATATCGAGGGCGCAACCCGAATCCGCCTCCTCGACGGAAGGCGCCGGATGCCCGCCGGCTTCCCGCAAAACCTTCGCCGCCATGAGGACGTCGACAGAACCCGCGTCGCGCCGCCCCGCAGGCGGCGAGACTGTCTCGTCTGAACGCGGCGAGAGGCACGCGGCTATTCCCAGGCTGAATACGAACGCAGGAGCGGCAAGACTGCCGTTTTTCATTGCGACGACGACGTGACCAGGTCACCGACGGCCCTAGAGCGAGCCGGGGACCTGCGTCTCCATGGATCGGCGTTGATCGGGGCGATGAACATGCCTCAGGCGAGCTCTGGGGTCTCTGGGCCCTGACCTGGTCTTCGGCCGGCAGCTCTTGAAAGTTGCTGACCTGATCAGCGCGACCTACGACAACATATCAGGCTCGGAACCGCGGGTGGAGGGGCGGAGAGGGACGCCCAGCAGTCGCAGCCGGTAAGTGACCGTCCGGTAAAAAGCGGTCCCTGGGCCGGCCCGGGCGACTCTTGATCACCGGAGGCGTTCCCGATGCGCGCACGCTTCGGACTGACGGGGTGTCTGATTTCGATGGCTGTCGCCGGCTGTCACGGGGGCGGCGCGCCGACCGCGACCGCCGGCGGCCCGCTTTGCGCCAGCGACCCGGGGCCGGCCCCCTTGCGCCGGATGACGCGGTTCGAGTACGGGCGCGCGATGGCGGACCTGACCGGTGCCCCGCCGTCCATTGCGCAGAACCTTCCCTCCGACGAAGAGACGATGGGCTTCGACGACATCGCCGTCGCCTACAGCATTTCCAGCCTTCACGCTCAACGTTACCTCGAGACGGCGGAGGCCGCGGCCGCCACCCTGCTCGCGGACACGGGCCGGGTGACCGCGTTCGCCGGGTGCGATCCGACCGGCGGCGACGGCGCGTGCGTCACGGCGTTCACGAACGCGTTCGGGCGTCGCGCGTGGCGGCGGCCGCTCACGGCCGACGAGCAGCAGGCGATGGCGCAGCTCTACGCGGCGACCGCGGAGCCGACGCCCACCGACGGGCTGGGCGTCGTCGTCGCCACGATGCTGCAGGCCCCCCAGTTCCTCTATCGGCCCGAAGCAGCAGGCACCGCGCCCGGGCCGCTGGACCCGTACGGGCTGGCGACCCGCCTGGCGTTCGTTCTGACGGGCGCGCCGCCCGACGACGCGCTGCTGGCGGCGGCCGAGCGCGGCGAGCTGGCCACCGAAGCCGGCCTCCTGGCTCAGACCGATCGCCTGCTGGCCCAGGGCCGCGCCGCCGAGCTGTTCGTTCACTTCGCCGCCGAATGGTGGGAGGTGGAATCGGTCACCACGATCGACAAGAACCGCAGCCTCTACCGAAACTGGACTGACGGGACGCCGGCCGCGCTGGCCACCGAGACCTCGCTGTTCCTGACCGACACCTGGAACGGCCGCCCGACGCTGGCGGCGCTGCTCACGGCGCCGGTGACCTTCGCCGACTCGTCGCTGGCGGCCTACTACGGCCTGCCCGACCCGGGCGGAACGGGCTACCAGCGGATCGCGCTGGATCCGCGGCGCGGGGCCGGGATGCTGACCCAGGGGGCGTTCCTGGCCGTGCATGCCAAGGCCGACCAGACCTCGCCGGTCTTGCGCGGCAAGTTCGTGCGGGCGCAGCTCTTCTGCCGCCCGCCGCCTCCGCCGCCGCCCACCATCGTGGTCGCGCCACCGCTGGTCGATCCGCGACTGCCGACCCGCGAACGATTCGCGCAGCACCGGGCCGACCCCGCCTGCGCCGCCTGCCACACGCTCATGGACCCGATCGGGTTCGCCTTCGAGCACGAGGACGCGGCGGGCGTCTGGCGCGACACCGACGCCGACCAGCCCGTCGACGCGACGGGCGCGCTGACGGGGACGGACGTCGACGGGGACCTGGACGGCGTCCCCAGCCTGGCCGCCAAGCTGGCGAGCAGCCCCGAGGTGGCCAGCTGCGCCGCGACCCAGTGGTTCCGCTACGCCTTCGGGCGCAGTGAGCAGACCGCGGGCGACGAGTGCGCGATCTCGGAGCTGGCATCGGCGCTGTCCGGTCCCGACGGCGACTTCAAGAAGATGGTCCGCCAGACGGTCCGGCTCAGCGCGTTTCGCAACCTCTCGCCGGAGTCTTCGCCATGAAGCGCCTCTCCCGAAGGACGATCCTGCGCGGCGCCGGTGGCGCGGCCATCGCGCTCCCCTTCCTGGAGGCCATGCTGCCCCGCCGCGCGCAGGCAGCGGAACGACCGCGGCGCTTCATCGTGATGTTCTCCCCGAATGGGACGCTGCCGTCGTGGGCGCCCACCGGCAGCGAGCGGAGCTTCACGCTGTCGCCGATCTTGTCGCCGTTGACTCCCCATCAGGGCGATCTGGTCGTCGTGCGGGGACTGCTGCAGCAGGGCGGCGGTGGTGACGGCCATCAGAACGGGATCGGCGGGATGCTGACCGGCACGCCGCTGAACCCGGGGCCGTTCGCCGGCGTGGGGGCGCCCCCGGCGGGATGGGCAACCGGTCCCTCGGTCGATCAGCGGATCGCCGAGGCGCTGGCCGCCCCGACCGCTTTCCGTTCGCTGGAGCTGGGCGTGCAGGTTGGCGCCGCCGACGACTGGGGGCGCATGATCTACCGGGCCGCGAACCAGCCGCTGCCGCCCACTGACGATCCGGTGGCCGTTTACAACACGGTGTTCTCGGACCTTCACACCGATCCGGTCGCGCTGGCGCGCCAGCGGGCGCGGCGCGCCTCGATCCTGGACGCCGTCGCCGCCGAGTACACGCGCGTGGCCAGCCAGCTGGGCAGCGGCGACAAGCAACGGCTGGACGCTCACCTGACCGCCATTCGCGAGATCGAGGTGCGCCTCACCGCGAGCCTGAGCGACGGCAATCCGGCCTGCGCCGACCCGAAGGTCCCGACCGTGGCCGCGCAAAGCAACGATTCGTTCCCCGCCGTGGGCGGAATCCAGATGGACCTGCTCACGATGGCGCTGGCCTGCGACATCACCCGCGTGGCGTCCCTGCAGTGGTCGCGCTCGGTGTCGCAGGTGAGGTTCACCTGGCTGGGGATCCCGGACGGGCACCACGACCTGTCGCACCGCAGTGACGGCGACGCAGATGCGGTGACGAAGCTGACCCAGATCAACACCTGGTACGCGCAGCAAATGGCCGGCCTCATCGCGCGGCTCAAGGCCACGCCCGATGCAGCCGGCGGGACGCTGTTCGACAACAGCCTGGTCCTGTGGTGCAACGAGCTGGCAAAGGGGAACACTCACAGCCGTCAAGACGCCCCCTACGTGCTGGCCGGCACGGGCGGGGGGCCGCTGGTGACCGGCCGCTATCTCGACTACGAGGGGCAGGGGCTGGCCCACAACAACCTGCTGGTCTCGATCCTGAACGCAATGGACGTTCCCGACACGACGTTCGGGCAGCCCAGCTGGTGTACGGGGCCGCTGCCCGGTTTCCTGTGAGCGCGCGACCAAGGAGAAGGTGATGAGAGAACGGGGAATCTGGATGGCCGTTTGCGTGTTGGCGGCGGCGCTGGCGGGCGGCGGGTGCAGCTCGGACAGCGCCGCCGGGCCCGTGCCGCCGAGCGGCTCTGGCGGCGCGGGCGGATCGTCGGCCGCCGCCGGCGGCGCTGCTGGCTCCGGCGCGACGGCGTGCCCCGCCAACACCGGACCCGTCGACCCGACGGCCATGATCGATGACATGGAGGCGACGGATCCCAGCATCCTGATGGTGGGCGGGCGGAACGGCTCGTGGTGGACGGGGGGGGACATGGTCTCCCCCAGCGCCAGCATCGTGCCGAACGGCGACACCTCCGCCGAGCCGATCCCGGGCGGAGGCCGCTGCGGCAGCCTTCACGCCGTGCACGTGACCGGGCAGGGCTTCACGAGCTGGGCGCTCGTCACGGCGTCGCTTCGATACGGAGCGGTCGACGGCGGCGCCCCGGGCCTGCTGCCCTACGACGCGCACGCGTGGACGGGCGTCACGTTCTGGGCGCGCATCGGCGACACGTCAGGCGACCATGTCCGCTTCAGCATCAGCGACAAGACCACGCGGCCGGAGGGCGGCCTGTGCGACGAGTCGGCGTCGTCGGGGCCCACGGCCTGCTACGACAACTTCGGCGTCGATCTCACGCAGCTCGGGACGCGCTGGACGCAGTACCGGATCCCGTTCGTGGGGCTCGGACAGCAGC
Organism: uncultured Myxococcales bacterium; assembly: GCA_964589215.1. Classification (GTDB taxonomy): domain Bacteria; phylum Myxococcota_A; class Polyangia; order Fen-1088; family Fen-1088; genus JADGRB01. The sequence goes on from CAZPUH010000348.1 coordinate 9,467, forward strand.
ACTTCGGGCTCCAAGAGCCGGCGCTGAACACCAGCGCCATCTACACGCTCGACTTCAACTTCCTGGTGAACGAGATCTTCGACTTCTGGGTCGACGACATCTCGTTCTATTGAGCGTCGGTTCAGGGGTACGCGAGCGCCTCGCGGTTCCAGCCCGCCAGCGTCGCGCCCGCGTCGTAGGTCGACTGCGCGAACGCCAGGATGGCCGCCGCGGGATCGGGCGCGCGCCGGACCTGGTCGTACGGAAGCACGAACTCCTTGAGCGTCGAGTTCCAGGACGCGGCGGCGGGCGCGACGGACGCCGCGGACAGGCCGGCGGGCTCGGGGACGGTGTACGAGTAGAACATCGCCTCCGCCGCGTTCGCCGTCGCCCAGGGATCGCCGGGCCAGAAGCCGAGGGAGATCACCTCCTCGTCGTAGGCGTCGCGATCGACCTTCCCCTGGCGCAGCGGCGCGCGCTTGCCGTTGAAGCGGGTCACCGCCAGGTCGAACGCGCCCCAGAAGAAGTGCACCGGGCTGCACTTGCCGCGGAAGCCGGCCCGGAACTGCTGGAACACCGGTTCGATCCGCTGCAGCGCCTGCCAGAACCGCCCGACGGCCGCGGGGTCGTAGTGGGCGTGGTCGCGGTCGTCGTGGAACGGCGTCGTGACCGGGCACTCCTGCGGTTGCGGCCAGATGGGGACGCGAGGCGCGCCGAGCTGGTCGAGGATCCCCATCACGTCCGCGTAGAAGACGCAGACCGGCCGCCCGTCGAGCGGCAGCACGCGGACCTGCCCGTCGCTGTCCTGGATCACCAGGCGGTGCTCGACGAAGTCGAAGTCGATCGACAGGAGGCCCGGGCCGTGCCCGCGCGGCATCGGCCCGGTCGTGAGCCCGCGCGCGCTGACGTGCAACGTGACGTTCCACCACTCATTCAGCTTCGGCGTCAGCGCGAGCCGGATCTTGCCGACGATCTGCGAATACAGCAGCAGCGTCGCATACGTCTCCCGCCACTCCCCCACCCGCAACTCCGGCCACGCCCCCGACGTCCCCATCCCCGACAGCCTACGCCCGATCGCCCGCGCCGGAACATGACCGGCCGTCGAAGCGACGAATCATCCGTTGCAGCAGGAGGCGCTGCCCCCGAGAGGGGGAACCGGGCGGGGAGACACCCCGTCGCCTCCTGCTACTCCATATCCGCCATCACGATGGGGGGGTGGTGCATCATCGTGATTTCGGGGGACGGGCCGACGAAGCTCTTGGCCATCGCGATGGCTTCGGTCAGCGACTCGGCGCGGTCCCAGCCGAGGATCTTCGGGACGTGGGCGTTCTCGGCGCCGGCGGCGATCACCTTGCCGATGTGCTGCCGGCCGTTCTCGCCCCAGTACCACATGAAGAACGGGTGCGCGCCGTGGTACGCGTTGCCGCGCCGGTACATCTCGATGTAGCTGGGGTTGCGCGCGAACTCTTCCTCGTACTTGTGACGCAGCTTCATCGCGTCGCGCGTC
>CAZPUH010000349.1:0-5260 GCA_964589215.1 uncultured Myxococcales bacterium
CGGCCCGACCGCCGGAGCCGCCCCGACCGGCCAAGGCGCTGAACGAGCTGGCCGCCCTGTTGCGCGACGCGGAGGTGATCGCGGCGGCGCCGCTGGCCGCGCTGACAGACGGGTCCGCGCCGAAGGCGCACCTGGTGGCGCCCGCGTTCGAGCAGGCCATGAGCGATCTGCGTCGGCGCGATCCGGAGCTCTTCTCCACCCGGATGCAGGAGCTCGCCTACCTGGTCAACGTCTGGATCGCCGGCGGCATTCACGACGGCCGGCGCCCGCGCCCGGTGGAAGCGATGGAGACGGTGCTGGTCACCTGCGAAGCCGGCCTGCGCGCGACGCTGGCGATCGAGCGGCCGACGGCCCAGCAGGCGCTGGCGACCTTGCGCCAGACGCCCGCGGACACGCTGTTCCGGCGCGGCTTCGGCGACGCCCACCCGGAAGCGCCGGCGCCCAGGCGTTAGGGAACGACGCGAATCGTCCGGGAGATCCAGCCCACGCCGGCGCGTTCGTCGTGAACGACGATCCAGATGGTCACGTTCCCGTCGGTGGGCAGGTGCTGCGCGTCGGGCGGTTTGTACTGGCTGTCGAGGTGGACGCGGCCGTCAGGCGACGTGATCAGCGCGGACGGTTTGCTCTGCCGCTCGGCCGGCGAAAAGGTCCCCGCCGTCGCGAAGAAGTCGTATCGCAGCAGCTCCTCGGCGGTGGTGGCCACGATCGCGCCGCCGTGGTCGCGGTCCTTGGCGTAGAAGGTGTACGTCTCGGCGGTGGCCTCCGCCGGCAGCACGTAAAGGTCGTCCCCCGCCGCCAGCGACAGCTCGGGGACCTCACCGGGTGCCAGCGGGTCCTGCGGATCGCCGGTCGCGCTGTCGCGGCTCCGGAAGAATGAGACGTCGCTGATGGCCGGGTTCTGGTTCGGCGCCTGGCCCGGGTAGAGAGCGGGATCCAGCTTGGGCCAGTAGACAACCCGCTTCACCGCCGGCGCCGACTGGTCGCCACGCGTGAACGTGAAGCTGGCGATGGCGTCCAGGCCGAAGGTGCGGTTGTTCGTGAGCACGGTGTCGACCTGCGCGACGCCGGCCGGCGGGCTGGCGAACAGCAGCGCCAGCTGCGCCGTGCTGAGCCCGTACTGGAACGTGGGCAAATAGGTGAATCCGCCGTCGGGCGTGGGCGGCACCGACTCTCCCGACGGCGGGACCAGCGGGGTGCTCGCCAGCGCCGCCTGCAGGGTCGGGTCCGGCAGCGGGACCGGCGTCGGGCTGCACACGCGTGTCGTCGTTCCGGTCGCCGCGGTGATGGCGTCCAGGTAGTCGGGGCACCCCAGCGCCGCGGTGACCTGCACGGTGTCGTTCAAACCCGTCGGGTCGACGACCAGCGCCGTCAGCGTGGCCCGCCAGTCAGCGTCGCTGCCCGCGCCGGGGTCGTTGACGTCGACCAGGAAGCCGGCGGGCTCCGCCTGGATGGCCAGGACGCGCAGGTCCTTGACGGTGGTGACGTCGTCGAGGTTGCCGCACGCCGCCGCCCCGACGGACGCGAGCGCGACCAGGCATCGCAGCGACCAGCGCCAGCTGTGCGTCCGCGTCGGCTTGCGCATGGTTCGCCTCCTCAAAAGAGCCCTCGCACGCCGAGAATGGGCAGGATGGGCAGGCCGCGGATCGCCTCCGAGCCGCGGCATCGGTAGTCGTAGATCGTGGCTTCGGGATTTTCCGCGTTGTAGACGTTCTGGACGTCCAGGTACGCGCTCAGCTCCCAGAGCCGGAACGTCCAGGTCCGATCGACGCGCACGTCCAGCTGATGGAACGTCGGCTTGCGCGCCGAGTTGCTGGCGCCGTACTGGCACTGGTACTGGTTCAGATCGGCGTCGTACACGCTGCCGACCACGGGCGTCTCGGGCGCGCCGGACACCAGCCGGAATCGCCCGCCGAGGCGCCACTTCTTCAGCTGGTAGCTTCCGACGGCGATCAGGTTGTGGCGCTGGTCGTAGTCGGTCGGAAACCAGGTGGTCGTGGTGGCGCCACCGACAGTCTGCACGTTGCCCATGTTGGGGTTGCCCTGCTGGGCGGCGTTCACCGCGTAGGCCGTCTGCTCTGACCAGGACAGCGTGTAGGCCAGCCAGCCGTAGAACCGCGCCGTGAACTCGTGCTTCACGATCACCTCCAGCCCGTACGATCGCTCCTCGCCGGCGGGCGAGAAGGGCGGCGGCGGCACGGGCTGGTTGTGACGCCGCACGAGGTAGCTGGTGGCGTCGACGGTCAGCGCCGGGCGGAGGCGCCGCTCGAACCCGAAGGAATACTGGTCCGCCCAGATCGGCGGCAGGTTGGGGTTGCCGTAAGCGGGGTCCAGCAGCTGCGGCTCCGGCATCTGGTGGAAGATTCCGGCGCCCGCCTTCCAGACCTGCACGGGGCTGCTGGTCCAGCGCACGACCATCCGCGGATCGACGGTGGCGCGGTCCTGCCCGACGTAGCGGAACAGGTCCGCGCGCAACCCCGGAATCAACCGGAACCCGGCGCCCACGTCCCAGGTCGCGTCGGTGTAGGCGGCCACGCCGGCGCGGTTCAGCGGCACCGTGGTGTGCTGGATCGCCGTCGGATCGGTGGGCCCGTAGAGCCGCGCGTCCGGCTGCGTCGGCAAGTCGAAGAAGAGGTTGTCGCGGTTGGCCAGCGCGTCGATCCCGACCCGCCAGGTGAATTTCTTCGTGAAGGCGCGCGAGAGCTCGTCGCGCAGCTCGAACACCCAGGCCGACCGATTGACGTCCACGGAGCCGGCCGAGAAGCGCAGGCGGTCGTAGCCGAACGCGGGCGAGAGAGCGTTCATCCAGCCCTTCACGTTCGTCGTGTACACCCCGATCAGCCGGTGAAAGCCGGTGGACGTCCCCAGGTCGATGTCGCCGCGGCTGGCGTCGCGCGAGACCACCTTCAAGGTGTCGTTGCTGCCAATCGCGAACAGCGACAGGTCTCCCGGCCCGACGCGCCGGTGGGCGCCCGCCTGGTAGTCCCAGTACACGGGCGCGGCGGTCGTTCCGCCCGACAGAAAAGCCGGCAGCAGGAGATCGATGTACGAGCGGCGCGCCGCCACCGACCCGGTCCAGCCGAGGCCCAGCGGCCCCTCGACGTAGGCCGACGAGTCGAGGAGGTTCAGGTCAACGAGGCCGTGCACGCGCGGCGTGGGATCCGTCTTCAGATCGACGTCGATGATCCCGGCGGTGGCGCGGCCGTACCGGACGCCAAAGTTCCCGGGATAGAAGTCGATGCGGTCGATCAGCCGCGGGGTCAGCACCGACGGTCCGCCCAGGAAGTGATAGAGGATCGGGACCTGGTGCCCCTCGACGAACACGCCCGAGTCCTGCGGAGAGGCGCCCCGGATCACCAGCAGGCCCAGGCCGAAGGGGGTGCGCGCGACGCCGGGCAGGTTCTGCACGACGCGCAGCGGGTCGCCGAACGTGCCGGGCACCGTGGTCAGCTCGGGCTGGCTCAGCGTGTACCGCGTGACCGCTTGCGCCTCGCGCTGTCCGCGGACCTTGGTCTGGTGCAGGGCCGCCAGCGAGCGGGTCACCAGGCAGTCCAGCGACGCCGGCTTCTCGGCCGAGACGGCGGCGGCGTCCAGCTCGTAGAGGCAGGGGTCGTGGTCGGGATCGGTGACCACGACGCGCAGCGGGACGCCCGGCTTGGCGCGCACGGCGAACCGGCCGTCGTCGTCGGTGACCGCGACCAGCGTCGCCTCGCCACCCGCCGCCGTGCCCGGGCCGATCGACACCTCGGCCCCCGGCAACGGGTCGCGGGTCCCCTTCTCGCGAAGGCGCCCGGTCGCCACGATCGGCTCGATCGCCGGCGGGGGCGCCGCCGGCGGCGGCAGCACGCGCGGAACGAAGTGCAGCGTGTAGGAGAACTGGACGGGGCTGGGGCGGCCGTCGATCTCGGCGGGCGAGAACGTCGACGCCTTCACCGCAGCCACCGCCGCGGCGTCGAATTCGGGGCCGGCCCCCTTCGAAACGGCGACGCCGGTCACGTGGCCCGCGGCGTCCAGGTCGACGTCCATCGTGACGTCGGCGGACTGCCGCGCCGCCAGCGCGTCGGGCGGATACACCGGATCGGCCGCCTTGATCAGCTGCGGCGCCTTCGTCAGCGCCGGCGCCGGCGCCGGTTCGGCCTTGGTCTCCGGGACCGCCGGCAGGTCCAGGTCCTGCGCGACGGCGGGCCCGGCGCCGGCGACAGCGCTCGCGAGCACCAGCAGCCTCAGCGCGCGCCGGGCGCGGGGAGCGAGACCGGTTTCCGTCCGAAACACCGGCCGCCAGCCTGAGCTATTTTTCGCCGATCGCCAAGACTGCCGTCGCAGACAGGGCGGCGGCGGCGGTCAGGGCGGGCAGCCGATCTTCGACGTCGCGATCACGACGTCGTCGATGTAGAGGGTGCGCGCGTCGTCGGCCTGGTACGACTCCCAGCCGAGGTCGAGGCGGTCGAAGGTGGGCGCCGTCCACGCGAACGTCGCCGGCTGGTTGACGCAGCCCTGGCCGACGCCGGACACCGTCAGGCTGGGGACGGCGGCGCCGTCCAGCCACAACCGCATCGTGTTGCTGGGTCCGTCGAACTGCCACTCGACGCACGACCACTTGGCCACCGGCACCACGACCTTGCTGGAGTGCGACCAGCAGTCGCTGCTGGGGCCGTTGCCGCCGTAGGAATCGGGCGTCTCGTAGTTCGCCATCCACTGGCTGCCGACGAACGTCGACCCCTGCATGACCGGGATCTGCCCGCCGTAGCGGTAGAGCGCGTGATAGGTCTTCCCCGGCACGAGGCCGCTCCCCTCGAGCAACGTCCAGTGCACCGACGCCGTGGGCGCCGACTCCAGTCGGAACATCATGCGGCCGTAGAAGCTGTTCCCCGGCGCGGGAAAGACGGTCTTGCCGGTCGCGTTGCCGAGGCGAATGTACGCGGTCTTGGACCCGCTGGACGACTGGGTGGTGAACTTGACCGACTTCTTCCCGGAGCGCGACTGCGTGTCGTCGACGGCGACGGTGCCGAGATTGGTCGACTTGGTCCAGTTCCCCCCCGGCGCCTGCCCGGCGGTGTAGGTCTCGAAATCGTCGCAGAAGATCGCCGTCGCGCACGGGTCGCCAGCGCTGCCGCCCGCAGCGCCGCCGTTGCCGCTGCCGCCACCGCCTGCGCCGCCCCCCGTGCCGCTACCGCCGGTCGCGCTCGCGCCTCCGGTTTGCCCGCCCCCGGTGCCGCTGGCGTCAGGCGCGCCCGCCGACCCGCCGGAGCCGGTCACGCCGGGC
>CAZPUH010000350.1:0-3109 GCA_964589215.1 uncultured Myxococcales bacterium
TCCGGATCGGCCGGCACGCCCAGCTGTTCGCGGCAGCAGGCGTCGAGCGCCGGGTGACCTACGCCGCCTCGTCCCGACCAAGCTCCGCCCAGGGGTCGACCGCGGGCGATCCGTCCGCAGGGGGCGGCGCGTCCAGCTGGCGATCGTCGCTGCTGGCCGGCGTCGCCTTCACGGTCGCCGGCGCGCCGGCGTGCTCATGCTTTGCCGGCGCGGCGCCTCGGCGCGAGTGACGGCCTTCGGCGCCTCACTGCCGGCGGCGCCAGAAGACGTACGACAGCGCCCACAGCACGGCCGTGGCGGCCGCCCAGCCCCAGGCCTGCGGCCCGTCGCCGACCGCGAAGTGGGCGATCAGCGCCGACCCGAGGTCGATGGCGATGCCGGCGTACGCCCACTCCTTGAGGCGGGGCGGCACGGGCGCCAGCAGCAGCGCCACGCCGACCAGCTTGGCCCAGGACAGCTCGACCCGGAAGTAGTCGGGGAAGCCCAGGTGGGTGAACGCGCTGGCCACCTGCGGCAGGCGCAGCTGCGCGTAGGCCGTGAAGGTCAGCTGCAGGCACAACAGCGCCGTCGCGATCCAGAACCCGATAGCCGCGGCGCGCGGCGATCTCTCGACGGGGACGATGACCGGTTTCTGTAGAGTCGATTCCATGGCTGCTCCTTTCACGCTGTCGACGAGGTCAACGCGGTGACCACTTGGGAGGTTCGACGCCGAACTGCTTGGCGTACTCGACGCTCAGCCGCTGCCAGCCGCTGAACTGCATCGCCTCGCCGGCGACCAGGCGGCCAATCGGCGCGCCCGCCAGCAGGCGGTCGAGAACGTCGAAGCAGATGTGCCAGCCGGCCGCGCCCCAGGCGATGAAGCCGCGGTCGATGTTGTGCCACAGCGTCAGCCGCGTGCCCGCGCCTGCCGGCTCCAGCTGCCAGCGCAGATCCTGTCCGCCCCAGCTGTACTCCAGCAAGCGCGGCGCATCGGCGCGCGTCACCTTCGATTCCGAGACCTGCGGCTGCGGCACGCCCGCCGTCGACAGCTTCACCGGCCCGACGGCGGCCAAGCTGTGGTCGGCGTCGAAGGGCGCCCACTGGGTGAGGTGCGCCGGGTCCGTCAGCGCTTGCCACACCAGCGCGGGGGGATGGCGCAGGTCGCGCACGACGACCAGAGTCCACTTGTCGCCTTCCTTTTGGACGTCGGCGCCGGCCGCCGGACCGGGCATGTAATCGTCACGGTTGCTCATCGGGGTTTTCCTTTCTTGAATTCCTTGGCGTTCTTCTCGGGTGACGGGGCGGGCGGTGGGTTGATGCGATCCAGGTGGCGCTCCAGCGCGTCGACGTGGGCCGTCCAGAACCGCCGGAACGGCTCCAGCCACGCGTCCACCTCCATCAGCGGCTCCGGGCGAAGCCGGTACACGCGCCGCTGCGCTTCGACGCGCGGCTCGACGAAACCGGCCTCGCGCAGCACCCTCAGGTGCTTCGAGACGGAGGTCTGCGGCATCCGCAGCTGCCGCTCGATGTCGCCGACGGACAGCTCCGACGAGGCGAGCAAGCCCAGGATCGCCCGCCGGTTCGGCTCCGCGATGATCGCGAACGAAGAGTCCACACGCCGTATATACTCATTCGTTCATATGCCCGTCAAGTCACATAACGCGTACGTCATGTGAGGTCCGGCGGCCGAAGGCCAGCCCGACCAGCGACGGGAGCACCAGCAAGCTGACGGCGGCCGAGCTCACGAGCCCCCCGACGACAGCCAGCGCCAGCGGACGCTGCAGCTCGGCCCCGGCGCCGACGCCCAGCGCCAGCGGCGCCAGCCCGGCGACGGTCGCCAGGGTGGTCATCAGGATGGGGCGCACCCGGACGGCGCCCGCGCGGACCAGCGCCTCCTCCAGCGTCGTGTCGTCCCGCCACAGGGATTCGGCCTGCTCCAGTAAGAGGATGCCGTTCTTCACGACCAGCCCGACCAGCAGGACGCATCCCATCAGCGACGACGCGTTCAGCGGGACGTGCGCGACCAGCAGCGTGGCCATCGCGCCGACCAGCGCCAGCGGCACGGAGGCGATGACCACCAGCGCCAGGCGCGCGTGGCGAAACTGCGCCAGCAGCACCACCAGCACGGCGAGCACCCCGAACCCGAGAACCCGCGACAGATCGCGGAACGTCTCGCGCTGCGCCTGCACCTGCCCGCCCAGCTCGCGCGCGTACCCTTCGGGACGCGGCAGGTCGGCGACGGCGCGCCCGATGTCGCGCGCGACCGAGCCGAGGTCCCGCCCCTCGTGATCGGCGGTCAGGATCACGACGGGGCGCAGGTTCTCGCGCAGGAGCGTGCTCGGCGAGCCGGTGCGTTCGGGGTCGGCGACCGCCTGGATCGAGGCGACGCCGCCGCCCGCCGTCAGCAGCGGCAGCGCCGCGATCTGACCGCCGTCGAAGCGGACGGCGTCCGGGTAGCGCACGCGCACGCCGATCGGGCGGTCGGGGCGGCGAATGGTCGCCGCGACGACGCCGCGCAGCCCCGCCTGCAGGTCGGCGCTGACCTCGCTCGCCGAGGTCCCGAGGCGCGCGGCGCGCGCGGGGTCGACCCGGAAGTCCAGCGCGGGCGCGTCGCCTTCGAACCCCGAGTAGAGGTCGACCAGCCCGGGCACGTCGCGGATCCGGCGCGCGAGCTCGGCGGCCTGCCCGCGCAGCACACCGTAGTCGTCGCCGAACAGCTTCACCTCGATCGGGCGCGGCGTTCCCGAAAGATCGTTGAGCACGTCCTGCAGCACCTGCACGAACTCGACGCGGGCCTCGGGCGCCTCGCGCGCGAGGCGGCCGCGTGCGTCCTCGATGACCTCCTCCGCCGACCGGTGGCGCTGCCCCGCGGGCCGCAGCCGCACCATGATGTCGCCGCGGCTGACCTCGGTGGCGGCGGCCGGACCCAGCTCGGCGCCCGTGCGGCGCGAGTAGGTCTGGACCTCTGGCAGCGACGCGAGCACCGCCTCGATGCGCTGGGCGACCGCGTCCGTCTCCGTCAGCGACGTCCCGGCCGGAAGGAAATAGTCGAGGACGAACGCCCCCTCGTCCATCGTGGGCAGAAAGCCGGTGCCCACGGCGCGCGCGGCCGCGACGCCGGCGGCGATCA
>CAZPUH010000351.1:0-1935 GCA_964589215.1 uncultured Myxococcales bacterium
CGAGATCGAGGAGGGGCGGGCCCTCTACAAGAGCCGGGTGACGCCCGAGATCTTCCAGCTGGGCCTTTACGACCGCGCGCTGGTCGACATGCTGCTCCGGCCCCGGGCCAGCGTCCGCTCGAAGATTTGGTAGAGGCGGCGTCCGGCCCGCGCCGGCTGCTGGTCCCGTCCGACGCGGCCGGACAGCGCCTGGACCTGTTCCTCGCGCGTGAGGTGCCGGGGGTCTCGCGCTCGCAGGTGGCCCGCCACATCGGGCAGGCCGCCGTGACGGTCAACGGCGAGGCAGGGGCGCCCTCGCGAAAGCTTCGGGCAGGCGACGTCGTGGTCTACGACCCCCCGGCGGCCGCCCCGACCGAGATCGTCGCGGAAGAGCTGCCGCTGACGATCGTCCACGAAGACCGCTGGCTGGTGGTCATCGACAAGCCGGCGGGCCTGGTGGTCCACCCCGCCCCCGGGCACGAGGCGGGCACGCTGGTGAACGCGCTGCTGGCGCACTGCCGGGACCTGCGCGGCATCGGCGGTGAGCTGCGCCCCGGCATCGTCCACCGCATCGACAAGGACACGTCCGGGCTGCTGGTGGTCGCCAAGGACGACGCGACGATGAACGCGCTGGCCGCCGCCTTCAAGGCGCACACGGTCGAGCGCGTCTACGAGGCGCTGGTGGGCGGCACGCCGCCCGGCCCGGGCGGCCGCATCGACACGTTCTACGGCCGCGATCCGCGCGACCGGAAGAAGTTCTCCAGCCGGGTGCGGACGGGCAAGCGCGCCGTCACCAACTGGACCGTCGTCGAGCGGTTCCGCGGCGCTGCGAAAATCGAGGCGCGCCTGGAGACGGGGCGGACGCATCAGGTGCGCGTGCATCTGGCGGCGCTCGGCTGCCCTCTGCTGGGCGACCAGACCTACGGGCGGCCGCCGCGCGACCCGCAGGTGCGCGCCATCGCCGACGCGCTGGGGCGGCAGGCCTTGCACGCGCGCGTGCTGGGCTTCGAGCACCCGGCGACCGGCAAGAAGATGTCGTTCGCGTCGCAGCCGCCGCCCGACATGCAGGCGGCGCTGGCGGCACTGCGCGCGTTGTAGGATTGCGGCCGTGCCGCTGCCCCTGCTGCAGTCCGACCGGATCGGCCCAGGCTTCGCGCATGGGTTCACCACGCGGGCGGGCGGGGTCAGCGCGACGCCCTACGACACGCTGAACCTGGGCGGCAAGTGGGGCGACGAGCCGGCGCACGTCGCCGAAAATCGGAGGCGCGTGGCCGAGGCCGTCGGTGGCGTGCCCTTCGTCGCACGCCAGGTGCACGGCGTCGCCATCCGGCGGGTGCGCGCGGGCGAGGACCCGGCCGAGGTGGCGCGCGCCGAGGCCGACGGGCTTTGCACCGACGTGCCCGGCCAGGTGGTCGGCGTCTTCGTCGCCGACTGCGTCCCGGCGCTGCTGGCGGATCCACGAACCGGGGCCTGCGCGGCGGTCCACGCGGGCTGGCGCGGGACGGTGGCGGGCATCCTGCCGGCGGCGGTGCGGGCGCTGGCGTCGGAGTTCGGGTCGCGCCCGTCCGACCTGCGCGTCGCGCTGGGCCCGGCCATCGGCGCCTGCTGCTTCGAGGTCGGGCTGGAGGTCGTCGAGGCCGTGGTGGCCGCCATCCCCGAGGCGCGCGCGCGCGGCATCGTGCTGCCGTCGCCGCGCGGACGCGCCGACAAGGCGCACGTCGACCTGCGCGCGGCGAACCGCCTGCTGCTCGAGCGTGCGGGGGTCGACCCCGCCGCCGTCGACCTGGTCGATCCGTCCGGGGCCTGCACGCATCACGATCGCGCGCGATTCTTTTCGTTCCGGCGCGACGGCGCCGCGACGGGGCAGCAGATGGGCGTCATTCGCGCGGGCGGGGCGCCGGCCCTTGAAGGCGCTCGACCGAGGCTGTAACTTCGCGCCGTGGCTGGCACGACTCT
>CAZPUH010000352.1:0-4827 GCA_964589215.1 uncultured Myxococcales bacterium
AGGTTCGTCGTCGACCACCAGCACTTCGGCCGCGCCAGCTTGCGCACGTGCCGCGTCTCCATGACCGGTCGTTTCGGTCACGGTGGCTCTACCCTGCATCGTGGGTCTGCATCGACAGCGCGGACCCCGATCTTTAACCGACGCTGGCGGCCTTACCGGGCCTTGTTCGCCATGGCTGTGGTTCGCAAACGCAGGCCGTTCAGGCGGATGAATCCGCCCGCGTCGCGCTGGTCGTAGGCGCCTCGGTCGTCCTCGAAGGTGACGATGTCGTTGCGGTACAACGAACGCGGCGCCTTCCGCCCGATCACGGTCGCGCTGCCCTTGTAGAGGCGCAGCCGTGCCACACCCGTGACGGGCTCGTTGACGGCGTCGACCAGCTTCTGCAGGGCCTCGCGCTCGGGCGAGAACCAGAAGCCGCGATAGGCCAGCGTCGAGTACTCGACGGCCAGCGTGTCGCGCAGCCGCATCGCTTCGCGGTCCATGGTCAGCGACGCCACCGCGCGGTGCGCCTTGTGCAGCAGCGTGCCGCCGGGGGTCTCGTAGACGCCGCGGCTCTTCATGCCGACGAAGCGATCCTCGACGACGTCGGCGCGGCCGATGCCGTGCTCGCCGGCGATGCCGTTCAGCTCCGACAGCAGGGCGGCCGGCCCCAGCGTGTTGCCGTCGACCGCGACCGGGGTGCCTTTCTCGAACGAAATCGCGACCTCGCGCGGCTTGTCGGGCGCCTTGCGCGGGTCGGCCGTGCGCTGGAACATCTCGGGCGGCGGCTCCGCGTCGGGGTCTTCCAGGATCCCGCCCTCGTAGCTGGTGTGCAGCAGGTTGCGATCGATCGAGTACGGCTTCGACGACGTGGCCTCGACCGGGATGTTCTTGGCCGCCGCGAAGGCGATCAGCTCGGACCGGGACTTGAAGTCCCACTCGCGCCAGGGGGCGATGATCTTGATGGAGGGGTTGAACCAGTACGCGCCCAGCTCGAACCGGACCTGGTCGTTCCCCTTGCCGGTCGAGCCGTGGGCGATCGCCGTCGCGCCCTCGCGCGCCGCGACCTCCATCATGCCCCGGGCGATGCAGGGGCGGGCCAGCGCCGTGCCCAGGTAGTACTCGCCTTCGTAGATGGCGCCGGCGCGGATGGCCGGGAACACGAAGTCGCGCACGAACTCGTCGCGCTGATCCAGCACGTGGCACGAGACGGCGCCGGTCTTCAGCGCCTTCTTGCGGGCGGCCTCGAGGTCCTCTCCCTGCCCCACGTCCGAGCAGAACCCGACGATCTCGGCGTCGTACTTCTCCTTCAACCAGACGATGGCGACCGAGGTGTCGAGACCACCGGAATACGCGAGCACGATCTTCATGGGCAGTGCCCTACCACATCCCGCCGCCCGCGTGCACCCCCTTCGTCACCCGGCGGGCGCCGGTCAGATCACGCGGATCGCACCGGTCCGGATCAACTGGGCCGCGATTCGCTAGGCGTCCGTCGATCCCAGGCCGGAGCCGTCGAACAGCTCCTCCAGCGTGCGCAGGCCGTCGATCCTTCCGATCAGCGCCCGCTCGCGCTCACCCAGGCGGTCGCGGGCGATCTCGGCGGCGCGGGGGGCGAGCACGGGCACCTCCGACAGCGCGCCCACGTAGGCGGCGAACACGCGCGTCAGCAGCGGGCGCGCGGGCTCGATCACCTCGACGATGCCCGGCGGCGGCGCCTCGTCCGCCTCGCGCATCGCGCCCTCGGCGGCATCGACGGCCGTGGTCAGGTCACCGTCATCGAGCGCGGCGCGCGCCCGATCGATCAGTGTCGCGGCGCGCTGCCGGCGGCGCGCGATGGCCTCGGGGTCGCCCGTCTTGCCGGACCCGCTCGCGATGCCGGACCCGCCGGGGGCGGCGGCGCTTCCGCCTGAAACGGGGCCGGAGCCGCTGCCGGCGGCTCTCGCGGGCGCCGCGCCCACGGGCTGGCTGTCCGAGTCGCCCACCCGGCGCGTGTGTTGCTCGGCCGGGTTGGTGCGCATCGGGATCGGCTCCGCCTGCGGCGCGGCTGGAGCCGGCCAGAGCGGCGTCAGGTGGTCCTCGTCGGGGTCGTCCGCGTCCCGGGACCGCGACAGGAGCATCTCGGCGGCCAGCTGGGCTGGGATCGTCGAGATCACGGTGACGCGGCGATCGCGCCCCCAGTCGATCTCGGCCGTGTCCAGCGCGTGCGTGGGGACGCGGGGCGGCACGGCCGACACCAGGTCCGTCGTCTCCAGCTCGATGGCGTCGACGTCCGTGTCGTCGGGGATCTCGCGCGTGACCGCCCGGGTGCCGCGATCCACCGGAACGGCGGCAGGCACGGAGTTCTCCCCTGGCTTCATCTCCCCGTTAGTTTCGGCAGCCGGCCCCCGCCCCTTGAACCACATCCGCCGCAAAGCGGGATGGCCGGAGCCGGCCCCGTGTCGCTACGGGAGGACCAGCTCGAGAAGCGCCTTCTGGGCGTGCAGCCGGTTCTCGGCCTGCTGCCAGACGGCGCTCTGCGGCCCTTCGATCACCTCGTCGGTGATCTCCTCGCCGCGGTGCGCGGGCAGGCAGTGCAGCACGATGGCGTCCGGCGAGGCCGTCCGCAGCAGCGCCGCGTCCAGCGTGTAGCCGGCGAACGCGACGCGGCGCGCTTCCGCCTCGGCCTCCTGCCCCATCGAGGCATAGACGTCGGTCGACAGCACGGTCCGTCCCGCCGCCGCCTCGGCGGGATCGCGCACCACGGTGACACGGCCACGCTCGCCGGCCCGGGCCCGCGCCAGCACGGCGGGGTCGGGATCGTGCCCGGCCGGGCAGGCGATCGCCAGGTCGAGGCCCAGGATGCCCGCCGCTTCGATCCAGGAGTTGGCCATGTTGTTGCCGTCGCCGATCCAGGCGTAGCTGCCGTCGCGCAGGGCGCGGATCGGATCCTTGCCGCCGCCGTGGCGCTGCACCACGGTGAGCAGATCCGCCAGCACCTGGCAGGGGTGCAACAGATCGGTCAACCCATTGATGACGGGCACCGTCGCGTAGCGCGCCATCTCCTCGGCGCGGTCGTGGCCGAAGGTGCGCACCATGATGCCGTGGCAGTAACCGGACAGCACGCGCGCGGTGTCGCGCAGCGGCTCGCCGCGTTCCAGCTGCGACCCCTGCATGCCCAGGTACAGCGCGTGCCCGCCCAGCTCGTACATCGCGATCTCGAAGCTGGCGCGCGTGCGGGTCGACGCCTTCTCGAACACCATCCCGAGAACACGTCCCGGCCGGGTCGCGTGCGGCGTTCCGGCGGCGCGCAACGCCCGCAGCTCCTCCGCGCGGCGCAGCAGCGCCTCGATGCCGCCCGGTTGCAGGTCCTCGAATGCCAGGAATCGCTTCGGTCTGTCCTTCATCAGCGTGCCTCCTCCAGCACGGCGTCGAGAATCTCGATGGCCTCGTCGATCTCGCCCTTCGTCACGACCAGCGGCGGCACCAGGCGCACGACGTTGCCGCCGGCCACCGTGACCAGCAGCCCGCGCGCCCGCGCCTTCGCGACCACGTCGGCCGGGTCGACGTCGACGACCAGGCCCTGCAGCAGCCCCCGCCCGCGCGCGCCGCGCGTCTTGG
The DNA here is from genome assembly GCA_964589215.1 of uncultured Myxococcales bacterium. Lineage (GTDB taxonomy): Bacteria > Myxococcota_A > Polyangia > Fen-1088 > Fen-1088 > JADGRB01. The sequence continues at coordinate 3,577 of CAZPUH010000352.1, forward strand.
GCCGCCGCCGTTCGCCCAGGCGCAGCAGCGACGAGCCGAGGTGGGTGCCCACGGCGCGCACGTGATCGAGAAGGCCCATCTCGTCGATGGCCTTCTGGATGTACAGCGCCGCGGCCGTCGCGAACGGGTTGCCGCCGAACGTCGAGGCGTGCGATCCCGGCTCGAAGCCGCGGCCGACCTCTTCGTTCGCCAGCATCGCGCCGATCGGGATGCCGCCCGCAAGCCCCTTGGCCAGCGTGACCACGTCAGGAACCACCCCCTCGCTCTCGAAGGCGTAGAAGGTCCCCGTGCGGCAGGCCCCGGTCTGCACCTCGTCGAAGATGAGGACGGTGCCGGTGTCGCTGCAGATCCGCCGCAGCTCCTGCAGGAAGCCGGGCGGCGGCAGGTTGATCCCGCCTTCGGCCTGGATCGGCTCGACGATGACCGCGCAGGTGTCGCCCGTGACGGCGGCGCGCACGGCCGCCGTGTCGCCGAACGGCAGGAAGCGCACGGGCCCGACCAGCGGCCCGAACCCCTCGCGGTACTTCGCCTGGCCGGTGACGCTGAGCGCGCCGAACGTGCGGCCGTGGAAGCTCTGCTCGAAGGCGATCAGCTCGACGCGCTGGGGCTGCTTCTTGGCAACGGCCTGATAGCGGCGCGCCAGCTTCAACGCCGCCTCGTTGGCCTCGGTCCCCGAGTTGCAAAAAAACGCGCGCCCCTTGAAGGCGCGCCGCGACAGCGCCTCGGCGAACTCCAGCTGCGCCTCGATGAAATAGAGGTTCGAGACGTGCAGCAGGCGGCGCGCCTGGGCGCCGATGGCCTCGGCCAGCCCGGCGTGCCCGTGTCCCAGCATCGCCACGGCCACGCCGGCGGCCATGTCCAGGTAACGACGTCCCTCGACGTCGTAAAGGGCGCACCCCTCGCCGCGCGCCATCACCACGGGCGCCTGCCGGTAGTTGTTGAGGAGCAGCCTCTTCCCCCGTTCGACGAGCTCGTCTTGCCGCGACATATCGCCGTGACTCTAGCCCGGAATTCGCCGAGCCAAAGGAAATCCATGCCGACAGCCACCGGCGTCCTGGACGCGCGCGAAGACCCTCCCGACGGGCGCCGGCCAAAATCCGCCCTGCCTGAGCGCCGGCGCCACGCTTGTGCCATTGTGTGCAACGCTTAGGTTGCTGCGACCATGAACGCGCCCACCATCGCCAGCACGGCCACCGCGGTGCCGCTCCACGCCGCCACGCAGGAAGAGGTCAAGACGCGCCTGCGCGCGAT
>CAZPUH010000353.1:0-3025 GCA_964589215.1 uncultured Myxococcales bacterium
CGCGCCAGCTCGAGGCGGGCCGCCCACGGCAGCCCCGGCGCGCGGGACAGCTCGCTCGGCTGGACGAGACCCGCCACCCGCGCCTGCTCGACGGGACCGATCTCGTCGAACAGCTCGCGCACCCTGGCCGCCGCCACGGGAGCGAGCGCCTCGGCCCACTCTGGTCGCGCCCCGCCCGCCAGCGATCGCAGCAACCTCACGTCCGCGTCGAGAGCGGAGCGGGTGTCCCCGCGCGCGGCGGCAATCGTCGCCTGTCCGAACAGGGCCACCGCGTCATCGGGCGCCGCCGCCAGGCGCGTCGCGAAGATGCGCGACGCCTCGTCCCGCCGACCTTCGCCCAGCGCGCTCCAGCCGGCCAGCGCGGGCTCGGGAGGCGGCGCCGACGCCCGGGGCAGCGACGCACAGGCGCCCACCTCGACGAGCACGGCCACCGCCAGCGCCAGCCGCCTCACGATTCGTCACCGCCGCGGGACGCCGCCCGCGCTTGATCCTTCGGCGCGATGAGCAGGCGCTCTTGAATGAGCGAGTCGATCTCGCCCAGAAAGGCCCGGAACCGCGGGTACTCGTCGGGCGCCACCCGCGCCTTCTCGACGTCCAGGAAGGAACGCACGCGCACGACGCCGCCGTCCGCGCGGACGTCCAGGTGGAACCGACCGAAGGCGCTCTCGACGTCGCGCGCGGCCCCGTCGGGCAGGCCGCCCGGCGCGATCGCCCAGCCGGGCGGCAGCCGGTACACCAGCTCCTCGTCGTGCTGCCAGGGATAAGCGAGCACCAGGTCGTGGTGCCGCTCGGAGAGCCGCGCGTACGTGCGCACGAAGTCCGGGTCCCGGCCGCTGATCGGCAGCTCCAGCGCACGCGCGCCGCGCGGCTGGCCCAGGCGCGGGACGCTGGCCGACGCCTTCACGGAAACCGGTGCCTCGCGGTCGCCGATGGCCGGCATGTCGACCGCCGTCAGGCGCGCGCCCGGGAAGCGCCCCGTCCAGACGCGCCCGTAGCGATCGGACCGCTCGCCGGCCGATTGATAGTGCTCGCGCCAGTGGGGGGCCGCCGGGCCGCTATTGGTCAGCTTCTCGTCGCCGCGCGCGTCGCCGCTCGCCTCGACGGCGATGTCCCAGCGCCGCTCGACCCGGCTGGCCGAGCCCGGCAGGATCGGCGTCTCGGTCAGCGTCCCGCCGGTCGGTCCGACCCGCAGCACCATCACGCCCTGATCCTCGGACGGCAGCTCGGTCGTCCCCGAGAACTCGGCGGTCCCGTCGAGATACAGGTTCAGCCCCGGCACGTAGACGATCGCGTGATCGAAGATGGCCAGCGACGCCGGTGCCGGATCCAGCCTGCCGCCCCGGCGCGTGCGCACCAGCACCAGCTCCGAGGGGACGCCGACCTCGCGCAGCAGCGCCAGCATCAGCGACGCCTTGTCCTTGCAGTCGCCGAACCGGCGCGCCAGCACCTGCGTGACCTTGTACGGCTTGTAGCCGTGGATGCCGAACTCGAGCCCGACGTAGCGGGTGTTCTGCACCACGAAGTCGTGCACGGCACGGACCTTGTCGCGGTCGCTCATGCCGGGCGCCACCAGCGCGCGCGCCGTCCGCCGCACCTCGTCGTCGGCGGTCAGCTGGTCCTCGATGAGGTGCCAGTACCAGGTCGCGACGTCCTGCCAGCTCGCGTAGGTGCTGACGTGCAGGTAGGGCGCGATCTCGCCCGTGCCCGGCATGGCCGGCTCCGTGTCGATCTTGGGGACGTCGCGCGCGGCGAACCGATATACGCGCTCGTTCCCTTCGTCGGCCGTCGATTGCTGCAAACCGGAGACGCGCGGCACGTTGCTGTGGATGGGCCGGCTGGCGGGGGCCAGCAGCGTGTAGTCCCAGCGCCGCTTGGGGATGCTTTCGGCGACGAACTGCAGGTCGCCGAAGTAGTCGGCCATCTGGTTCTCGCTGCCCACGTCGTCGACCAGGTACTGGATCTCGATGACGTCGCCGGGGCGCAGCCCCTCGAACCGGATCACCTCGGCGCGGTTGTCGTAGTAGAGGCCGTACCACGGCTCCGACAGGTCCTCGTCGCTGCGATCGGCCGCCTCGAAGACTTCGACGCCGCCGCCCGGCCCGCGCCGGTACACGCGCGCCTGCCGGACGTCGACCTCTTCGCTTCCCGGTGTGTAGTGGATCTCGAACTCCTTGTTGTCTTCGGCGCCGCGCGCGGTCAGCACCTGCACGACCCGCTGCGCGAACGTTCGCGCCAGGCCGTTGCGGTGCATGCGCACCACGCGGCGGTCCAGCAGCACCACGGCCGGATCGGCGGGCGCCGCCGGGAGGTTCCCGGTCGGGACCAGGGTGGCCGCGTCCTCCGCGAAGCGCCGCGCCAGCTCGTCGGCGGCCACCGAGTCGGGCCGCTCGCCGGTGGCCAGATGATCGACGGTGCGTTTCAGCTCCGGGTCCTGCGGGCGCAGGGCCAGCGCCGCGCGCAGCCGCTCGAGCGCGTCGGCGTCGCGGCCCGCCCGGCGCAGCAGCTTGCCCAGCGCGGCCAGCGTCGTCGGATCGTCCGGCAGGCGCACCGCCAGGGCCTGCAGCCCCGCGACGGCGTCGGCCATCCGGCCCGAGCCCTCGTCCAGGCGGGCCAGGTCGATCGCCAGCGACGGCAGGTCGGGGCGCAGCTCCGCCGCAGTGGCCAGGCGGCGCCGTGCCTCCGCCGCGTCCCCGCGGGCGCGCGCCCGCGACGCCAGCTGGTGCAGGAGGTCGACCTCGATCTGCCGCGTCTCTGCCAGCAGGGCCAGCGCGCGGTCGCTCTCGGCGCGCCGGTCGGCGGCCTCGTAGAGCCGCGCCGCCAGCCGCAGGACGCGCGGCAGCGAACGCACAGCCGACGGCAGGGTCTCCAGACGGCGGACGGCCGACATGGGCAGCCCCGCGTCACCGTCCAGGTCCGCCTCGGTCAGCACCGCCGGCCAGCACGCCGGATCGACCGCCAGCGCGCCCGCCAGCTGCGCCGCCGCGCGGGCCTCGCGCCGGTCGGCCCGGGCCAGCTCGGCCAGCCG
>CAZPUH010000354.1:0-7953 GCA_964589215.1 uncultured Myxococcales bacterium
GACGCGCGTCAGGCCGGCCCGCCCCTGCCCCACCGGGCCGGCGCGCCCCAGCTTGGCCGAGGCGCGCCCCGCGAAGACGTGCGCGGCGATGGCGCCCACCGCGAACGGGTAGATGAGCAACAGCACCAGCGCCACGCCGCCCGCCAGGCTGGCCCGCGGGTGCGCGGCCAGGAGGGCGAGGGCGCGGGCGCGGGCCCCTGGGCCGGGCGGCGTCAGACGCGGGGGGCCGACGCCGGGCGGCAGGGGTGGCGGACCGAAGCCCTGAGGCAGGGGCGGCGGACGCAAAGCCTGCGAATACTACCAGGGCCGGCCAGCCCTGCAGCGCAGGATCGGCGATCGCCGCGACTGCCCGTTCGGATGGAAGGAAACGCCAGGACCGCAGAAGCGCCAGGATCAGGACCGTTGGATCATCGGGATGGCGTTCCCCGCGTCCTGGCGCTTGCAGGCTCTCCGGGCGGCTCAGCAGCGGGCGACCTGACGCGGCGGCCACGGTCGCGCGCGGAACACCGGCGGGGTCGGTGGGAGCTTGATACATTTGGCGCCGGGGATGCGCGACGCCGACGAGATCCAGGCTTTTCTCGCGACGGTCCGGCGGCGGTTGCTGCTGCGATCGGGGCTGGAGGCGGCCGGCTATGGGCTCGGCGCGCTGGGCCTGGGGCTGCTGGGGCTGGGGCTGACGGCGACGGCGGTGGGCCCCGCCAGCTTCTGGCCGCTCGTGACGGGGACGTTCTGCCTCGCGCTGGCCCTGGCGGCCGTCGCGTTCGGCGTGCTCCTGCCGGCGCGCGCCCTGCGTGGCGATCGCGCAGCTGCGCGGCGAACGGGGCTGCTGGCGCCGCGGCTGGCCAGCGACCTGCTGTCGGCGGTCGAGCTGGCCGAGGCGGCGCCCGATCCGCGGTTCGCGAGCTCGGCGCCGCTGGTCCGCGCCTTCCGGCGCCAGGTCGCCAGCGCCATCGCGCCGGTCGCGCCCGAGCGGCTGGTGCCGTTGCGCTCGGCGGTCCGCGCGCTGGCGATCGCGGCGCTCACCGGCGTCGTGTTGATCGCCGCGCTGGAGGCCTGGCCGCTGGCGGCGCGCGGGCTCCGCACGCTGGTGCATCGGCCGTCGCGCTTCGAGGGGGCGGCGGTCTCGACGGTGCCGCTGGTCGGCGACGTGCGCGTCACCTACAGCTACCCGCCCTACACGGGGCTGCCACCGCGCACCGTCGAAGGGTCGACGGGCGACGTCGCCGCGGTGAAGGGGACGCGGGTGCACGTCGAGACCCACCCTCTGCGGCCCGCGCGGCATGCGGCGCTGCTGCTGGGCGACGCCGGCGCCACGGAGATCCCGGCCGTCATCGTGAGCGACAAGCTGACCGCCGACTTCACGCTGACGGAGGACGCCACCTACCGGTTCTGGCTGGAGCCGTCCTTCGGGCGGGCCATCCGCGAAGAGCGGCCGCACCACCTGACGGCCGAAAGCGACGCGCCCCCCCGGGTCGACATCCAGGGTCCGGCCGACCGGCTGGAGCTGGCCACCCCCCGCCCCATCGAGATCGGGTTTTCGGCCACCGACGACTACGGGCTGGGGGCGGTCGACCTGGTGTTCCGGGTCGGCGACCGGCCCGAGCAGCGCCAGACGCTGCGCGAGGGGGCGGGCGCGACGGCCGTGCAGGGGCGCACGCTGTGGGATCCCGCGCCCGTCCTGGGCGGGGGCGGCGCCGAGCGGATCGCGTACCACGTCGAGGCGCGCGACCGCGACGCCGTGTCGGGCAGCAAGGTCGGGTCCTCGCGCACGCTGTACGTGGTCATCCAGAACCCGCACGACGGAATCGACGATCGCATCGAGAAGCAGCGCGACCTGCTGGAGCGGCTGGTGACCGATCTGGCCGAGCGGCTGGAATCCGACTCCAGGTCCGAAGGAGGCAGCGCCGCCGAAGCGGTCGAGCGCCGGATCGCGGCCATCGCCGCCGTGCACGCGTCCGAGGAGGCGCACCTGGCGCTGCTGGGACGCCTGCTGGACGAGGACCGGCGCGAAGGCGGCCTCGGCAAGACGATGCGCGCGGCGCTGGCGGGCATCGCCGACCGGCTCGAGCGCGGGCTGCGCGCGGAGGCAGTGGCGCTGGCGGCTGCGCGCGGCAAGGGCGGCGCCGGGCGTGCCCGCCTGGAGGCGGCGGCGACCAAGCAGATCGCCGAGCTCGAGGGCGACGTGTTGCGCCTGGACGATCTCATCGGGCGCGAGCGGCTGGAGGATCTCGCCAGCCTCGGCAAGGAGCTGACCGACGCCCACGCCCGGCTGCAAGATCTGCTGGCGCGCTACAAGCAGACGCACGACGAGTCGCTGCGTCGGCAGCTGGCCCGCGAGGCCCGCGAGCTGCGCGCGCGCATCGCCGACCTCGCGCAGAAGATCGCCGCCGTCCAGGCTCGCAACGAGGTCCCGGAAGAGTGGCGGAACATGCCGGACATGAAGAGCCTGGAGGCGCAGGCCCGCAAGCTGGACGAGCTGCTGGAACGGGGCAACGACGCCGACCTCGACAAGGCGCTGGCCGAGCTGGGCGACCAGCTGTCCGGCATGCGCAAGATGCTGGACCAGAACCTGGACGGGTTCGGGGCCGAGCGGTTCCCGCAGGAGAACCGGGTGGTCGCCGATCTGATGAAGCGGATCAGCGACCTGGAAGGCGACGAGCGGTCGCTGCAGAAGGAGACCCAGGCGCTGTCCGAGAAGCAGGAGGCCGAGCTGCAAAAGCGCCTCAAGGGGCAGCTCGAGGACCTGATGAAGGCCGAGGGCGAGAAGATCGATCGCCTGAAGCAGCGGCTGGCCGGCGTCCCCACGGGCAACCCCGAGAGCGCGCTGTCCGAGGAGATCGAGCGCGCGCGTGAGAGCGCGACCCAGATGCGGCGGCTGCTGTCCCAGCGCGACGTCGCCGAGGCCAAGAGCGAGGCCGAACGCGCCGAGAGCAGCCTCGAGCGCGCGGGCGAGCACCTGGACGAGATGGCCGAGGCGCGCCGGGCCCGCCACGGCGCCAGCGAGCCCGAGAAGGACAAGCGCGCCGAGGCCGTGGGCGAAGCGCGCGGCCTGGCCCAGGAGATCGCCGACGACCTGGCCAAGCTGATGCCGAAGGGATCGGAGACGCTGACGCCCGAGCAGCGCGAGGCGGCGCGCGCGCAGGCGGAGAAGCAGGCGGCCATCGGCAAGCGCACCGACGAGCTGGCGGAGGAGGCCGCCCGCCGCCTGGGCAAGATGCCGGGCATGGAGAAGGCCGCCTCCGATCTGAAGGACGCGGGGGCGCGCATGCGCGAAGCAGGCGAGTCGTTGCGGCGCGACGAGTCCAAGCCGGCGGCCACGGCCGAGCGTGACGCCGCGGACCGACTGGCCAAGCTGCGCGACGGCATGCAGGAGCGGACGATGGGCAGCGCCGAGCGGCACCGCGATCCGGTGCGCATCCCGGGCGCCGACGAATCGAGCGCGCCGCGCGCCTGGCGGCAGGAGCTGCTGGACGCGATGAAGGAGAAGGCGCCCGAGCGATACCGGGACGAGGTCCGCCACTACTACGAGGAGCTGGTGAAGTGAGGCGCGCCGAAACGTTTGTGCTGGCGTTGCTGGCGGCCGTGGCCGGCGGTCCCGCTGCCGTCGCGGGCGGGCTTGCGGCCCCGCCTCCGCGCAGTGACACGCGCGGGGCAGCCCGGGAAGTCGAGCTGCTGCTTGACGGCTGGCGCTTCAAGGAAGCGGCGGCCGCGCTGGCGTCGCTGCGCAAAGCGGCGCCCGACGCCCCCGAGACCAAGTTCGCTGACGGCTATCACAAGTTCCTGACGGGCGATTACGAGGGCGCGGTCCGCGCGCTGGACGCCGCCGCGGCGGCGCCGGCCGGCGTACCAGAGGCGCACGGTCTTGCCGAGCTGGCCAAGGCGGCGCGCGACGCCGTCCGCGAATTCAAGGAAGAGCGTTCCGCTCACGCGGTGATCCGCTACGCGCCCGAGGACGCGGTGCTGGCGCCTTACGCGCGCGACACGATCGAGGCCGCGACGGCCGCCCTGCACGAGGACCTGGGGTTCGAACCCCCGATGCCCATCCGGGTCGAGCTCTATCGCAGCCCGACGGACCTGGCCGCCGTGTCGTCGCTGTCGGTCGCCGAGGTCGCCCGCACGGGCACCATCGCGCTTTGCAAGTGGGCGCGGCTGATGGTGACCACGCCGCGCGCGCTGGCGACCGGCTACCCGTGGCTGGACAGCATGAACCACGAGCTGGTCCACTACGCCGTCTCGACGCTGAGCGCCGATCGCGCGCCGGTGTGGCTGCAAGAGGGGATCGCCAAGTTCCTCGAGCGGCGGTGGCGTGAACCGGCCGGCGGCCGCATCCCGCCGCCCATGGAGCACCTGCTGGCCAAGGCGTTGCGGTCCGGGCGGCTCATCAGCTTCGAGGCGATGCACCCGTCGATGGCCAAGCTGCCGTCCGCCGAGGACGCGACGCTGGCCTTCGCGGAGGTCGAGAACGCCGTCGCGTACCTGCACAGCAAGGGCGGCATGGCGGCGCTGCGCGACGCGATCGCGCGAGTGGCCGCCGGAGAGGACGCGCGCGCCGCCGTGGCCGCCGCCGCGGGTGAGAGCTGGCCGCAGTTCGAGCGGGGCTGGCGCGCCTTCATGGTCGCGCAGCACTACAAGACCTTCCCCGCGATCGACATCGCGACGACGCACATCCGCAAGGCCAACGCGATCGCCTCCGGCCGGAAGCCCGCGGAAGAGGACGCGCTGTCGCCCGCCGTGCGCGCCGGCGCGCCCTACCGGTTTCTGCGGCTCGGCAACATCATGCTGGCGCACGAGCGGCCGCGCGCGGCCGTCGCCGAGTACGAGAAAGGGGCCAAGGCCGTCGCCAGCGGCGCGCGCGGCGATCCGTCGGCCGCCTGGATCTTCCCCGTGAAGCTGGGACGCACGTACCTGGCGCTCGGTGAGCCGGACCGGGCCGTGAAGGCGCTGGCCCCCATTCAGGCGCTGTACCCGGACCTGCCGTGGCCGCACCTCATCGCCGGAGAGGCGCACCTGGCCATGGGGGACGCGGTGGGCGCCGTCGACCTCCTGCGCGCCTCGATCGCCGAGAACCCGTTCGATCCGCGCGTGCACTGCGCGCTGGCGGACGCGTACGGCCGCGTGCACGGAACGCCCGCGCCGCTGATCCAGCGCGAGCAGCGCTTCTGCCACGACCTGGGCGCCGCCGAGTAACCGCACCTCGCGGAAGAGTTGACGGTCGAACGGTCGAGGCGATACTGGCCCCGCTGCGTCCGGCAAATGCCGGACGTCCGGAAAACAGCGAGGAGATGCAATGCAAAAGCCCCACTTCCGTTTGACGTCACTCATGTGTGGCGCGCTGGCTGTCTGCGCGCTGACCGTTCCCGCTCGCGCCCAGGAACCGACCAGCCCGCCCCCCACGACGCCGCCGCCGGCCTCATCGTCGTCGGGTCCGGTCATCGCGGGCGGCGCGCTGGGCGTCGGCGCGATGGCGTCGTTCGCGCCCGACGCGCCGGGCGTGGACGCGCTGTTCGTCTACGACCAGCCCGTGTTCCACCTGGATGTGGCCCTCGGCTACTTCCACGCCTCCCACGACAACAACACGTCCGACTCCGACTTCCGGTTCGGGCTGGGCGGCTGGTATCACCTGGCGCGCGGCTCGATGGCCGACTTCTCCCTGGGCGGCACGATCGGCATGCTCTACCGCTCTCCGGCCGGCGCGGGCGGCTCGTACACGGCGTTCGCGATCGATCCCGGCGCCGAGGCGCGCGTGTTCCTGTCCCCGAACTTCGCGCTGATGGGACGGGTCGGCTTCGAGATCGTGTTCGGCGACAACCACCACGACAGCGACTTCGGCATCGGCGGCTCGACCGTCGCCGACTTCGGCTTCACATACTTCTTCCGCTAGCACCCACCGCGACGCCCGGGGCGACCCGGCCTCGGGCGTCGACCGAGTACCGGCCTTCCGCGTCCGGCTGGTTGCCTCCGACCGCCAGGTCGACCGCGACCCCGGCTGCCTCTGCGATGGGCCGGCGCGCGCCGTGCTCGTCGACCAGCGTGAGCGCCTCCGGCGGGATCGGCAGCGTGACCGTGCGCCGCTCGCCGGCCGCCAGCCCGACCCGGGCGAACGCCGCCAGCCAGCGCCGCGGCGCGTACGCGGGCGCGCCCCGCGGCACCACGTACGCCTGCACGACCTCCTCGCCCGCGCGCGGCCCGACGTTCTGGAGGTCGACCGAGACGCCGCTCAGATCGGGCGCGACGGTGAGGTTGGCGTAGCGAAACCGCGTATACGAAAGGCCGTAGCCGAACGGGTACAGCGGCGCACGCTCGAAATACCGGTAGGTCCGCCCGCGCATCGCGTAGTCGGCGAACGGCGGCAGATCGGCGGCCGAGCGGTAGAAGGTGACGGGCAGGCGCCCGGCCGGATCCGCGTCGCCGAACAGCACGTCCGCCAGGGCCTCGCCGCCCGCCTGGCCGGGGTACCAGACGTCCAGCAGCGCGGCCGCGTGCGCCGAGGCGAACGGCACCGCCAGCGCGCTGCCCCCGGTCAGCACGACGACCACCGGCTTGCCCGTCGCGACCAGGGCCTCCAGCAGCTTCTGCTGCGCGCCCGGCAAACCCAGATCGCGGCGGTCGCCGGCGGGGTTGAGGACGCTGTCCCCCTCTTCCGCTTCGAGCCGTGGGTCCAGCCCCAGCACGGCGACGACGGCGTCGCTGCGGCGGGCGGCGGCGACCGCGTCGGCGACCTGAGCGAGCGAGCTCCCCGAACCGGCCAGCGTCGCCCCGCGCGCGTATCGCACGGCGATGCCGCGCGCCCGGGCGGCCCGCTTCACCCCGTCGAGCAGCGTGACGGGGTCGGCGGGCTTGCCCGCGTAGTTGCCCAGCAGCACCTGCAGGTCGTCAGCCGTCGGCCCCACGACGGCCAGCCGCCTGACCGTCGGGCCGAACGGCAGCGCCCCCCGGTTCTCCAGCAGCACGATCGATTTCGTCGCGGCCTCGCGCGCCAGGCGGCGGTGCGCGGGCGAATCGACGGTCTCCTCGCCCAGCCCCGCCCAGGGAACGGCGGCGGGCGGATCGAACATCCCCAGCCGGACGCGCGCCGTCAGCAGGCGAACGAGCGCGCGATCCAGATCCGCGTCGGTGACCAGCCCCTGCGCCGCGGCCCCCTTCAGGGCCGCGAAATCGCTGCCGCAGTCGAGGTCGGTCCCGGCCCGCAGCGCCGCGGCGGCCGCCGCCTCCCGCGTGGGCGCCGCGTGGTGGCCCGCGAAGACGTCGCCCACGGCCCCGCAGTCGCCGACCACGTAGCCCTCGAAACCCCAGCTGCGCCGCAGAACGTCGCCCAGCAGCCACGGGCTGGCCGCGCAGGGCTGCCCGTTGACGCGGTTGTAGGCGGCCATCACCGACGCGACCCGCCCGCGCCGCACGGCCGCCTCGAACTGCGGCAGGTAGGTGTCGGCCAGATCGTGCGGCGACACGCGCGCGTCGAAGGCGTGCCGGTCGGCCTCGGGGCCGCTGTGGACCGCGAAGTGCTTGGCGGTGGCGACGGTCTTCAGCCAGCGTGCATCGTCCCCCTGCATGCCGCCGATGAAGGCGACCCCCATGGCGGCCGTGAGGGTCGGGTCTTCCCCGAAGGTCTCCTGCCCGCGCCCCCAGCGCGGATCGCGGAAGATGTTGATGTTGGGCGAGAAGAACGTGAGGCCGTGGTAGCGCCCCTGCAGGCGCCGCCCCTGCGCCAGGTTGTACTTGGCGCGCGCCTCGTCGGAGATCGCGACGGCGACGCGCTGGACCAGCGGCACGTCGAACGTGGCGGCGAGCCCGATGGCCTGCGGGAACACCGTCGCGACGCCCGCCCGCGCCACCCCGTGCAGCGCCTCGTTCCACCAGTCGTACGCCGCGATGCCCAGCCGCGGGACCGCCGGCGCGTCGGTCATCAGCTGCGCGATCTTCTCGCCGCGGGTCATCCGCGCGACCAGGTCGGCG